>CAYQMH010000095.1:0-6600 GCA_964418485.1 uncultured bacterium
GCCGACCTCCTCCGTGCGAGGGAGGCGCTCTCCCAATTGAGCTACTGCCCGTTGTCAATATACTATGATGTTTACCTTTGTCAAGCCCCCCTTTTATATATAAAATATTAAAAATTAAACAGTAAAATACAGATTCTTCGAACTCAAGTTGAATGATAAAAATTTAGAATTATGAATTTTGAATTTTAAATTTCGAATTGAAAAATAGTAAGGGTGGAGGGATGCCGATTTAACTATTCTACCATTTTGCTATTTGACTTGTTTCTCTACCCTCGGCTTCTGACTTCTTTGTTATATTTTTTCACTATTAACGGCCCCGAAGTACTTACAAATTAGGAGAAATACCCATTGACAAACTGGTCTCTTTAAATTACCTTTATACTGCTAAAACAACAAAAACAACTCTGTTAAATAATTTTTACTGACATTTTCGAATTTGCTTATTTTGAAAAATTAAGGTTTTGATAATCAGGCGCTTAAATTTTAGAATAGTTTTTTTGCGATTAACAGGGGGCTTTAGTTATGTTTAAAAGGTTGTTATTTGTTATTATATTATTTCAGGGTATCACTATATACGCGCACCGACCGGAGATCGAATTCGGGCATTTAAAAGTAAGGGACGGGCTGTCGCAAAGCTGGGTCAAATCTATGTGCCAGGACCAATACGGATTTATGTGGTTCGGTACAAATGAAGGATTAAACAAATATGACGGGTACACCTTTACCGTGTACAAAAATAACCCCGAAGACGAACATAGTATTAGCAATAATGCCATAGAATCTATATATGAGGATAAAAACGGAAATTTATGGGTAGGAACGGAAAATGGACTAAACCTTTACGACCGGGAGAATGACCGTTTTATCTATAATAATACACTTTCCAAAAGAAGGATTACCGGATTTCTGGAGCTCCCGGATGGAAGGATGTTCATGTCAACTCGAAACACTGGACTATATTTATACGATCCGAAAAATGACAGTGCTATTGTCTTTTCAGCTGACATAAATGACGAACATACTCTAAGCGCCCAAGAACTAACCGGTATTGTAATGGACAACAGCGGTAATATTTGGATCGGATCCGCAAATGGATTGAATTTACTGGATACATTGACCTACAAATTTACCCAATTCAAACATAACGAAAAAGACAAAAACAGCATAGCTCACAGTAATATTCAAGCGTTATGTATAGACAGTAAAAATAGATTATGGATAGGAACTCAAGCCGGATTAAGTTTACTTAAATATAACAAAGGCGCGCCAGAAAAAAGCACTTTCATCAATTATACGAACAACCCGGACAACCAAGCAAGTATAAGCAGCGGCTTTGTTTTATGTCTTATAGAGGATAAAGAAGGCCGTTTATGGATCGGCATCCAAAACGGAGGACTGGACATTATAGATTTAAATACTTTCGAAGAAGACAATTGTGTTTTTCACCATTATGTAAATGATCCTAATGACAATAGCAGCCTCTCATACAACTCTATCTATTCTGTTTACGAAGACCGTAATGGCAGTATATGGGTAGGCTCTTATGGCGACGGCGTAAATATGTATAATAAATTAACAAAAAAATTCAAGTATTACAACCGAAAACAAAACAACCCCAACAGCCTGAGTAATAATTTCGTTAATGCGCTCCTTGATGAAAACGATCACTTATGGATTGGCACCGACCAGGGCTTGAATGTGTTCGACAAAAAGAGTAAGGCATTTAAACGTTTCGTCAATGATCCGAACGACAATAAAAGCTTAGGGTCTAATTCTGTATGCGCTCTTAGAAAAGACAGTAAGGGCAACCTCTGGATCGGAACCTGGACCGGCGGATTAAATTTGCTCAATAGAAAAACCAGTACATTTACTCGTTTCATGAATGATCCAAATGATAGCACCAGCATTGCAAGCAACAACATGTTCGCTATACTTGAAGACCGGGACGGCGATTTATGGATCGGCACCATGGGTGGGGGATTGAATTTATTTGATCGTAAAAATAAAACTTTTAAAAGATACGTAAATGTCGATGCCGACACTAATACTATAACAGATGACTGGGTAAGAACGCTATTCGAAAGTAGCTATGGTGAAATCTGGTTGTCTTCAAGTATGACAGTCGAGTTGTTTGATAAAAAGTCAGAAAGATTTATACATTTCTCGCATGATAGAGATAATCTTAAAAGTATTAGTTACGACGGCGCCAATATGTTCTTCGAAGACAGTAAGAAAAATTTATGGATAGGCACCATTGGAGGACTCAATGTATTTAACCGGGAAGACAGTACTTTCAGCCACTACCAGCAAAAAGAAGGTTTACCAAACAATCAAATTAACGGCATATTGGAAGACGATCATGGAAATCTCTGGATAAGCACCAACAAAGGAATATCAAAATTCATAAACGGAATAAATCGTCCCAAAAATCCGATTTTTAAGAATTACGACGTCAGTGATGGGCTCCAGGGAGATGAATTTAGACCACGTTCCTACTGTAAAGACAAGCATGGTAGAATGTATTTCGGAGGCAAAAACGGATTTAATGTCTTTCATCCGGACAGTCTAACGGAAAATTCATACATACCACCAGTGAAAATTACTAAATTTCTCCTCTTCAATAAAGATGTTAAAATCGGAGCAGAAGACTCTCCGCTGAAAAGACATATTAACTTAGCTGAAAAAGTCGTTTTATCGTATAAACATACGACGATTAGTTTTGAATACTCAGCACTGAACTTTATCGTTCCGGAAAAAAACCAATACGCTATTATGTTAGAAGGATTTGATAAAGAATGGATTTATGTCGGAAACAAAAGGGAGGTAACCTACACAAACTTAAACCCGGGAACATATATATTCAGGGTAAAAGGTTCTAATAACGATGGGATATGGAACAAAGAAGGCGCTTCACTTAAAATGATTATCACCCCTCCTTTCTGGAAAACCACATGGTTCAGATTGATTATGATAATATCTATAATCTTAGCCATTTATGGGATTTACCTGATCCGGGTAAGGAATATCGTAGCATACGGACGCGAACTTGAAATTAAAGTCGCAGAGAGGACACGCGATTTAGAAAAAGCAAATAAGCAAATAGCAGAAAAGGCAAAAGAATTAAATAAATCCAACAAGGAATTAGAGGACTTCGCATATATAGTATCTCACGATTTAAAGGCACCACTTCGAGGTATAAACGAATTATCAGGCTGGATATCCGACGATTACTCCAAAGTGCTTGATAAAGAAGGTAAAGAAAATCTCGCGATGCTTAGAGAAAGAACCGAAAAGATGAATAGTATGATTCAAGGTATATTAGAATACTCGAGAGTAGTAAGGACCGAAGAAGAACAAGAAAAAATAGATCTAAACGAACTATTGAAAAATGTAATCGACCTATTGGCACCTCCCGATAACATAAAAATCATAGTAGAGGATAAACTACCTGAATATAATGCAGACCGGACTCGCCTAACCCAGCTTTTTGAAAATCTTTTAAGTAACGCAATAAAGCACTTAGATAAACCCGATGGTATCATAAAAGTTGGATGCGTGGAAAAAACAAAAGAATGGGAATTTAGTATATCCGATAATGGGCCCGGTATAGAAGAAAAACATTTCGATCAAATATTTAAAATATTCCAGACTTTAAAATCGGATCCTACGGGCAAGAGCACAGGGATAGGCCTCACCATAGTTAAGAAAATAATAGACTTATATGAAGGGAGAATATGGCCAGAAAGTGAATTAGGCAAAGGAACCACATTCTATTTTATACTGCCCAAAAAACGAAAAACACATAAAAAGAAATAAAAAATGAAAAATAGACAATCTATCCTATTGATTGAAGACGATGAAATAGATATACAAAGTATAAAAAGAGCTTTCAGTGAACTTGGCATTAAAAATCCCCTGAAGATTGTCTACAATGGCGAAGACGCACTAAAGTACTTAAATGAAAATAAAAATAACCCCCCGGGTCTAATTCTCTTAGATTTAAGAATGCCTAGAATGAACGGTATAGAATTTCTAAAGATTTTAAAAAAAGAAGATAACCTTAAAATTATTCCTGTTGTGGTGTTAACGACTTCGAATATATATGAAGACAAAATAGAAAGCTTCAAGCACGGCGCTGCCGGGTATATGATGAAAACCGCTAATTACAAAGACTCTGTACAAGTAATTAATACAATTAAAAAGTACTGGACATTATCAGAATTGCCTTACTCATAGGATTTTAGGAATGAGGAAACAAAAAAGAAAAAGCTCTTTTAACAATAAAAAGTATCAATCTATAATAACACTGGTCTTTGTCCTTTCTTTCCCCACACTAGTAATCGCAAAAGAAATGTATAAACCGTATTTAGGTGATCCGATGACAGAACTCTGGCGCTGGCATTCCTATCCAGAATTAAAAAATGAAAGTATATGGATGATTTCAGAAGAAAGAAAAGGAGTAATGTGGTTCAAGGGAGAGAAAAACCTATGTCGATACGATGGGTTAAACTGGACCTTTTACAATCCGAAAAACAGTGTTTTATCTCTTAAAGATGAACTTAGCTCTTCACCCCTATGTTTCACAGAAAAAGGGGAAATTTACATCGGTGATAATTTCGGAATTTGCAAGCTCGTGGGAAAGACGTGGAGAAGAGTATTTCCACCGGATAGTGATTTCAAGTGGACCTGTTTTTGGGTAATAGAAGCTTCCGACAGTGCTCTCTGGGCGGGTATGGAAATCGGGGTATTACGAATTAAGAATGGTACTTACTTTCTTTACACTTCAAGAGAAATTAAAAAACGGCTTAACGGCGAAGCTCCTTTCCTCCAGGTAAAAGCCTTACCTCCGCTACCCAGGCAAATACAAAATGCGGAAACATTTGAGAATGTAAGAGTTTTTGAGGTTAACAAAAAACTATGGTTTTTTATTCGGGATTATGAGGGAAATACCTGCTTACTTCATTCTAAATGCCCTACTCGTGAAATAGAAAATAAATCATCATGGGTGCTAATCACCGAGAAAGATGGACTGCAGATGGGCGCTAATATGAACATATTAGAAGCAAAAGATGGGACTATATGGTTCGCATCATCTGAAACTCAAAAAGGCATCTATACTTATGACCCCGAAACGGAGAATTTTTCCCGTGTAAAAGAACTGGACAAACTTGAGATAGACTACAGGACTTACTCGATAACAAAGGATAAAGATGGAACAATATGGATCGGCGATTGGGGAAAGATACTCCGATACAAAGAAGGCGAATGGAAAATATACACATCCGAAGAATTGCCAATCCCCAAAGTTGACATGATAATATATCCCACAAGAGACGGGGATATATGGTTAGGTGGAAGGAATCAGGATATCTTTAAAATAGAATATACCGATGAACGCTGGCTTACTTACGAGGGTCTAAATTTCCAATGCGAAACGGATGACGAAGTTGAATGGTTTTTAACACCGGAAGGGAAAGCCGTATCAGAGAAGGGTGATAACTGGCTTGCGTATGGTACGGATGACGGCCTAATCACAACTCCAGTAGTTCTAAAGTATACCAAAAGCGGAAGATTGTGGGCAGCGGGAAGCCACAAAGGTAAAGCAGCAACTGCATATTTTAAAAACAATAAATGGATAAAGCAAATTCATCCCGATTTAAGCTGGGGCGTGGGGCACCTTGCCATTTGCGAACTGCTCGATGGTTCAATACTATTCGGTTCAGGCACGGAGTGTCAAGCCTACCAGGGAGGAATAATACGATATGAAATTACGGAAAACGGAGAAAAATGGACCCATTACACTCAGCCCGCACTTACTCATACCATTAATTACACTATAGAACAGACACCCGATAGTACAATATGGATTGGAGGTATGAATCTTTCCCGATTCAACGGGGAAAAAGCAGAAGTGGTTAGTGAGCCAGAGAGACTTGGAATACCGTGGATAAGTTATTTATATACTACACAAAAAGGCGAGCTGTGGGTTTCCAAACACGGTGCCGGTTTATTCCACTTCGACGGCAAACACTGGAAAAATTACACGGTTGAAGATTACCTGGCAAGCAATACAATCTCCAGTATCATAGAATGGGGCAAAAACATTATTTTTGCTTCGACCAACGAAGGGATAAGCGCATTCGACGGTAAAGGATGGACAAGAAATACATTTTCAAAACATTTCACAATTCCGCTTGAAGCCGGACTACTAAAAAAAGACTATGATGGTGATTTATGGATTAACCTTTCATCCCGAGAATGGTATTTTAGATCTTTAACCGGAAAACAATTTAGTAAGGAATCTATCACAAATTTTAAGACTGTACGTTACAGAAAAGATACACTACCACCAGAAACAGAAATAACCTTTGGCTTAAAGGAAATAAGCTCCGAAGGAAATACCACCATTTCATGGAATGGAAAGGATGCTTGGAATACTACCTCCTCGGGAGAACTTGAGTTCTCTTTCCGCTTGAATAACGGTCCATGGTCAACATTTAGTCGAAATAAAGAAAAATTATTCTTAAGATTTGCAAGCGGCAACTACAAATTTGAGGTCCGCGCCAGAGATACAGATTTCAATATCGATCCCACCCCTGC
>CAYQMH010000096.1:0-6560 GCA_964418485.1 uncultured bacterium
CAACTACTCCCTAGCTTTTACACAGAGAATACAGAGATTTTTGTTTGTATTTACTAAATCCTAAATCCCAAATCCTAATCCCTAATATTGCCACAAAGACACAAAATCGTTAGCGGGTTAGAGCGTTAGAGTGTTAAAATTCCAAATACTTGGATGGGAGGAGGTACTAACGCACTAACGCTTCTACGCATCTACGCACAAACCAAATAACCAATTGACAACAAATTTATAGCATTTATAATCTACTATGTCACTGGAAGATATAAACAAAAGAATAATTGAAGTCGTTCCTCACAACCCAAACTGGGAACAAAATTTTAAAGATGAAGCAAAAAAGATAAAAAAAATATTTGAAGAAATATTCATAGCCATTTATCATATAGGAAGTACCGCCATTCCAAAAACCAAAGCCAAACCAGTAATAGATATCCTCGTAGAAGTAGAAGATATCAACAAAGTGGACAGCTATAATAGACAAATGGAAGAATTAGGCTACGAAGCGTTAGGCGAATACGGCATCCCGAAGAGGCGCTTTTTTCAGGAAGGAGGAAATAACCGGACTCACCATGTACATATATTTGAGAAAGGAAGCCCGCAAATCAAAAGACATATCGATTTCAGAGATTATTTAATCTCCCATCCGAAGGTCGCCGGGGAATATTCACGCCTTAAAGAAAAACTGGCAAAAAAATACCGTTACGATATAAATAAATACTGGGAAGGGAAAGATAGTTTTATCAGAAAGATAGACAAGCTTTTGGGCAATTAAAAAACAAAATTTAATTGAACCACAGAGAACACAGAGAAAAAACAAACACACAGAGCACATAGAGAAAAAATATATTTGTGTAATTTAAAACCTACCTCCACCTCCATTTTTCACATATAGGACATGTAGTTATTGTAGTTTTTTGTTGTTTTACTAAGCCTCAAATCACCAAACATCAAATACTTTTGACCCAAAACAACTGAAACAGTTACCGAATAATAATTGCTTTCTTTCTGTAAATTTTATCTCCGATTTCTATTATTACAAAATAAATACCTTCATTTCCCTCCCACCTGAGATTATATTCACCGGGAGGGCTAACCTCATCAATTAGTTTTTTCATCTTCTGACCGAGAACATTGTATATCTCAACGCTCACTCTCTCACTTTTAAGAAGTAAATATTGTATGTTAATTCCAGAATCAATGCTAACGGGTGAAACACCTTTTCCCGGAATATCACCTTCATTTTTACACATAATTATATAAAGACCATTCTCATCAGTTGCAACATAGGCTAAATCTCCAACGACGTAGACGTCATTAGCGCCACCAATTATCTCATAAAATCCAATTTCCTCCGGATCAGTCGGATCAGAAACATCAATCATTCTAAGACCAGCAAGAGAACCAGTAGCAACGTAGGCTAAACCGTCAACTACCTGAACATCACGGACACCATGCCCCGTATGGGAGAATCCAATCTCTACCGGAATAACCGGATCAGATAGGTCTATTACATGCAATCCCAGATAAGGGCTTAAACCGCCAACCCCCAAATAGACAAGACTGCCAACTACATCGATACCGTTAATATAATAACCCTCTCTCGTTCTCTCATAAAAACCAACTTCTTGCGCATTAGTTGGATCGGACACGTTTAATATACGCAAACCACTAGCTTCATAGCCAAATGTGCCTTCAAGTGGGCAAACAACATAGGCTAAACTGTCAACCACATATACGCTTAGAGCACGATCTCTAAGTCTAGAATTGTTGTATCTAATTATTCTGACAGGATTAGCGGGATCGGATACGCTTACCACCTGCAGATAACCCGAGAATGTGGTCGATTGAACTTCATGTGAGAAACCGATAACATAATCAACAAGATAAGCCAGACTATCAACCACATGAACATATTTGGCTTCATATCTCGTACCATAGCGTGCAATTTCCACAGGTTGAGTCGGGTCGGATATTTTTATTATACGCAACCCTTCCTCCCCACCTGCAACATAAGCTATACTATCGACTATCTGAGCGTAAACAGCTATACCTGCCGTATCGTGACCAATCTCTACTGGATTAGTCGGATCAGACACATTTACTATACGCAGACCATCACTGCCATCTGCGACGTATGCTAAATTATCAATCACCTGAATACCTGAAGGGGGATTCCACGTATCATAACGACCAATTTCCACGGGACTGGTCGGATCAGATACATTAAATATATGCAACCCATTATAATTACATACAGCATAGACTAAACTATCGACGACGTGAAAGTTCATTACCCCCAAAGAAAACAGTACGATCCTAAATGTATTAGTCGGATCAGATACGTTCAATATAAAAAAATGTCCATAACCATCTCTAAGATAAAGCAAACTATCAACAACCTGAATTACCCTTTTACCCGAATATCCACACTGATATTCTCCAAATTTCAAAGGATTTCCAGGATCGGCTACGTTTACTATGTGGCATGATCCAAAGTAGGCTAAAGTGTCAACAACATAGACAATGGAACCAGAGGCCTCATCATAGTATCCAATCTCAACAGGATTAGTCGGGTCGGATATTTTTATTATACGCAACCCTTCCTCCCCACCTGCAACATAAGCTAAACTGTCGACCACCTGGATATGATTGGCAACACCTTCCGTATTGTGAAAAATCTCCACAGGAACAGCAAGGTCGGATAAACTTATTATACTAAAGCCATCCTCTCCACCTGCAAGATAGACTAAAGTATCGACAACATAAAAATTTCTAAAATAAATTTCTGTATCATAGTATCCTACTCGCTCTGGGTTAATCGGATCGGTTATATCCATTATATGAAAGTCTCCATTATCGTCCAAAAAGTAAGCAACAGTATCAACCACCTGCATTTCTTTAATTGTTGCTGGACACTTAATCCTTCCTATTGAAACCGGATTTGAAGGGTCTGAAACATCCAATATTCGCAAATAAAGACCATCACCCATATAACAAAGACTACCAACTGTAAAGACAGCTTGAGATGAACCACCGAAATACCCGCCTACAAGCTCACAATTCAGAGAATCTACTTCTCCGTCCTGTCTTAGCATTGAACTAAAATCTGGGTTCTCTTTAAACCCTCCTCTATCTTCCCCAGATACCCGTGCATAAATAGTAGCTCCCAGAAGTAAAAGGAATATAAAGACTGAAATTTTTATAAACTTCCTAATGTTTACCCCCTCTTCTTATTAGAACTAAACTACCTAAAAGCAGATGAAACAAATAAAAAATATTCATATATAATTTAAAAAGAAAAACTCTTTATGTCAAGGGATAGAAAAAACCTAAATTTAGCTCTAACCCCTGTTTTTTTTAACTGCTAACTGCTCCCTCCTCCCTATTAGACCCTTGTCTTCATTCTCTCCAATCATATAATATAAACCCTATGCAAACATATAAAGCAAATATCTGGAAAATTTATATATATAAGTTTTTATACATGCTGATGTTTATCTCCGGCGTGCTCGTACCCTTCTATCTAGACTGGGGTAAAGTAAGCTATACTCAGATAATGATACTGCAATCATTTTACGTTATTGTTGTCTTACTCTTAGAAATACCTACGGGAGCAATCGCGGACTACTTCGGCAGAAAAACCTCTTTAGTTCTGGCCGGAATTGCATCATCGATAGGAGTTCTTGTTTATGCTTCTATACCTAATTTTTATATTTTCTTAGTAGGAGAATTTTTCTGGGCCCTGGGTTTTGCCCTGATATCCGGGTGTGATGAAGCCATACTCTACGACTCTCTAAAAGAAATCAACCTCGAAACCGAATCGAAAACTATAATCGGAAGATTGAGAAGTTTTGAAATGGCCGGGATCATGATATCAGCTCCTATCGGAAGTCTCATAGCATCTAAAATGGGATTAAGATATGCGATGATGTTTGTATTCTTCCCTTTCTTCAGCGCATTCCTAGTCGCTTTAACTTTTAGGGAACCACACATTAAAAGCGAAAAAGATGAAAAGAGAAAATATATAGACACTCTAAAAAGCGGAATTAGATATTTCAAAGCTCATAAAATTCTCAAAATATTGGCTTTCGATTCTGTCTCGATAAGCGCTCTGGTTTTCTTTATAATATGGATGTATCAACCGCTCCTAAAGAAAATCGGTGTTCCTATAATATATTTCGGACTTGTCCACGCTATTATGTCGGGCATTCAAATTCCTGTAATGAACGGTTTTGGGAAACTGGAAAAATTATTCGGTTCAAAAAAGCGTTATTTGTTTTTCAGCGCTATTTTTCCAGGTATCTGCCTTATATTGCTCGGTATAAATAACAGTATTTTTCTGGCAATAGTAATTATATGTCTTACAGGAGGATTTGGACTTTCAAGGGGTGTGTTATTCCAGAGTTATATGAATAAATATATCGAATCCCATAATAGAGCAACGGTCATTTCAACTATATCGATGTTTAAAAGTCTTGTTAGTGCTGTAATGTATCCGCTTGTAGGATTAATGGTAGAATGGTCTTTAGATTACTCGTTTATCGTAATAGGAACACTTATAATAATCTGCGCTCTGGCCTCAAAAGTCGAAGAAGAACATTTAATTGATTAGCCCCACCCCCTACCACTTGGAGTTTCATGATTTTTTTATTAAATAAGACATAAAAATACATTTCAGTATAAATCAAAAGCAGTGAAGGTTGAAAAATGTCTCGGAGACCGAGCAGGCACGGTCTTTTGATGAAATCAAAAGGAGCAAGGTCGAGAGCAAGCAGCAGTTTCCTCGCTGGGGAAACTGACTGCGGTTTTTTAGAAAGGTATACCTGAACGACATCCGCCGGGGAAATTGACTACGTTTTTTCAGAACGGTACCCTGAACAAGAAATTGGGAGAAAACTATCATAATTTCTATTTTTCAAGAAAATACGACTTAAAAAATCATGAAACCCCACCCCCCCAGACCTTGACTATCATCTAATCTTCAATACTATATAGAACCTTTGTTTAAAAAATAGAGGAGGGATTTATGCTTGTTGTACATGTGCATGTTCATGTAAAAGAAGATAAAATCGAAGAATTTAAAAAAATATCGATCGAAAATGCCGAAAACAGTATAAAGGAACCGGGAATTGCACGTTTCGACGTAATTCAGCAAAATGACGATAAAAGTAAATTTGTTCTCACCGAAGTATATAAAACACCGGATGACCCGGTAAGGCATAAAGAAACCGACCATTATAAAAAATGGAGAGACGCAGTAATTGACATGATGGCAGAACCGCGTTTCAGCGTTAAATTTACAAACTTATTTCCGGAAGATTCAGACTGGTGACCGCAACTCGTTTTGAATTCGCGACCGCGAAATGGATAATTTTCGAAGAAGGCTCCGCAGAAAAGATCGCGGATAATGCCTTAAATCTCGGCAGCAAGCCTCTTATCGTAACAGGTAAAAATCAAGCCAGGTGTAAATTCTTACTCGATGACTTCGCAAGGAAAAATATAAAGTGTGAAATATTTTCCGTAACAGGTGAACCGACCACAAAGGCGGTTTCCGAATGTATGGATCTGGCAAACCGCAATAAAACCGATGTGATAATCAGCATAGGCGGAGGAAGCGCGATCGATACCGGGAAAGCAGTATCCGCGCTAATAACAAACGGCGGTGATCTTTTCGACTATTTAGAGGTCATAGGCAGAGGCAAACCTATAAAGAACCCAACTGTTCCGTTTATAGCAGTGCCTACGACTGCGGGAACCGGAGCAGAAGTGACAAAAAATGCGGTAATAAAATCAAATGAACATTCCGTTAAAGTTAGCCTCAGAAGTCCTTTTATGCTGCCGGATATCGCTATACTCGATCCCGTACTAACTTATTCCATGCCAAAAGAAGTAACGGCAAGTACCGGACTCGATGCTTTCACACAGGTGATAGAACCTTACGTATCAATAAGAGCAAATATGCTGACAGACTCAATCTGTAAAGAAGGAATAAAAAGAATAAGCCGCTCTCTACTGAAGGCATTTAACAATCCTACCGACGCAAAAGCAAGAGAAGATATGTGTATAGGAAGCCTTTTCGGAGGAATCGCACTCGCAAACGCGAAGCTCGGAGCGGTTCACGGATTCGCGGGACCAATGGGAGGCATGATAGACGCTCCCCACGGAGTAATATGCGGCATTCTTCTGCCCTATGTTATAAAGGCGAATATTAAAGCCCTGGAAGAACGCAACCCTTCTTCGATCGTATTTGAAAAATACGAAAAAACCGCAAGAATAGTAACAAAAAATGAGAAAGCAACAGCAAGAGACCTCATTTCCTGGACTGATGAACTATATGAAAAACTAAATATGCCTCATCTTTCCGAAGTGGATTTAAAAGAAGAACAGATAGAAGAACTGTTAACCAAGGCAAAAAAATCAAATAGCATGAAAGGTAATCCTATAATGCTTACTGATGAGGAATTGAAGGGAATAATAAAGGATGCATTTTAAAATAAAATGCGTTAGGTCGTCAGACTGTGTGAAAACCCTTGCGTTCAAATATATATCCAGTAAATTAGATT
>CAYQMH010000097.1:0-6547 GCA_964418485.1 uncultured bacterium
GAGAGAAGGTGGAAGAACTGTTGGTGCCGGTGTGGTGACGGCAATCGAGGAGTAAATGGCGAAACATATTAGAATAAGGATGAAATCTTACGATCATAAAATACTCGACGATTCTGTAGAAGAAATAGTAGAAGTCGCAGAGAGGACAGGGGCAGAGATAGTAGGACCTGTTCCCCTGCCAACTAAGAGAAGAATTTATACGGTTCTTCGTTCTCCTCATGTGGATAAGAAATCGAGGGAACAATTCGAGATTAGAATTCATAATAGACTTGTTGATCTTAATAAACCTTCCCATCAAACGATGGAAGCTTTAACAAAGATGGATTTACCCGCCAGGGTCGAAGTCGAAATCAAGTACTAAGAGAGGAATCAAGAGATGCTTATTGGAAGAAAAGTGGGAATGACAAGAGTTTTTAGCGAAGAAGGGGAAAGTCTTCCCGTTACCGTTATAAAAGCATCTCCGTGTTTTGTTATAGATAGAAGGACAGAAGAAAGAGATGGCTATACTGCTTATGTTATGGGTTTTGGAGAGAAAAAAGAAAAACGGGTTAAAAAACCCGTTTTAGGTTTATGCAAAAAGGCAGGAGTTCCTCCGGTTGAAGTCATCAGGGAATTCCGAGCTAAAGATACCTCGGTATTTGAGATTGGAGAGAAAATTCCTGTTTCTGTTTTGCAAAAGGGAGATAAGGTCGACGTCGTAGGCTGGAGCAAAGGTAGAGGTTTCCAGGGTGTTGTTAAAAGATGGAGGTTTTCAGGAGGCCCTGGTTCACATGGATCCAATTTTAATAGAGCTCCCGGTTCCACAGGAGCCGGAACCTTTCCGGGCAGAGTACTTAAAGGAAAAAAGTTGCCCGGAAGAATGGGTAACGAGAGGGTAACCGTTAGGAATCTTGAAATTGTTAGTCTTGATGAAGAGAATGGTCTTATAGCGGTGAAAGGTGCTGTACCGGGTTTTATAAATGGACTTCTCCTTATTAAAATTAGTAGTGATATAGATATCTCTGCCAGGAAAGAATTAGCAAAAGAAGAAGCGAGAAAAGCTAAGGAAAAGCCCGAGAAAGAAGAAAAGAAGGTTGAAGTAGAAGAAAAAACCGAAGTAGCCGCCAGTGAAAAAGAAAAGGAAACTGAAGATAAGAGTAAAAAAGCGAAAAAGAAAGAAGAAAAAGCAGAGAAAAAAGTTGAAAAAGGAGAAAAGAAAGTAGAAGAAAAGGAAGAAAAAACAGAAGCAACTATTGAAGAAAAAGAAGAGAAAAAGGCGGAAGATAAAGAAAAAGATAAAAAAGCAAAAGATAAGAAAAAAGAAAAGACAGAGAAGAAAGATGAGAGTGAAGTAGTGAAAGTAGAAGCTGAAGAAACGAAGAAAGAAAGTGAAGAAGAGAAAGAAGCAGAGAAAGAAGATAAGAAAGTAAAAGATGAAGCAGAAGAAGAAAAATCAGAGGGTGACTATAAGGAAGTAAAAAACGCTGGAGATGATGAAAAGAAGTCGGACGAGAAGAAAGATAAGGGCGAAGAAAAAGGTGATGGTTGAAAATGGCAGTTAAGGTTAAGTGTTACAATAATTCCGGAAAAGAAGATGGAACTATTAGTTTATCCGGAGATCTTTTCGAGTCAAAATTCGACGAGAACTCTTTATATTATTCAATAGTTGATCATCTTCATCAGATGAGGCAAAATACCAGTAAGACCAAGACAAAGGGTGAAGTTGCCGGAAGTGGTAAAAAACCCTGGAGGCAGAAAGGTACGGGTAGGGCTCGTGTGGGTACTCGAAGGACACCTGTTTGGAGGGGTGGAGGTGTCACTTTTGGTCCGAAAAGAACCGAATATAATTTCAAAGTTAATAAAAAAGTTAAAAGGAAAGCACTCAATGGTTCAATTTCCAAAAGAGTATCTGATGGTTGTTTTTTTGTGATTAATAAGAAGGAATTTGATTCACCTTCTACAAAGGCGGTAGCCAAGGCGCTTAAATCGATAGGTATTTATGGCAATAAGGTTTTGATTCTGGATGACGGTAGTGATAAGAATTTTTATCTATCCTGTAGAAATATAAAAGGATTACAAGTTATTCCTGCGAACCAGGTTAATGCTTATCAGGTTTTAAGTAATGATTACTTGGTGGTCGTAAAAGAAGCTGTTGGTACGCTGCTTGAGGTTTTTAAATAATGGACTCTAGGGATATTGTAATAAGACCTATTATAACCGAGAAAGGTTCAGACTCTATGTCTATCGGCAGATATACTTTTGAGGTTTCTATAGGTGCGAATAAACATCAGATAAAAAAGGCTGTTGAAGACCTTTTTAAAGTTCATGTGGTTGATGTAAATACTATGGTTGTTAAAGGTAAAATCAGGAGTCTTGGTAGATATTTCGGAAGAAGAAAAGACTGGAAGAAAGCAGTTGTTTCTCTTAAAGAGGGAGATTCAATACCTTTATTCGAGGGAGCATAAATGGGAAAAAGAAAGAGCCGTCCTGTAACTCCTGGTAGCAGATATTATGAAGCTGCAGATTTTTCTGAGATTACCAGGAAAAGAAGCGAAAAGAGTTTAACCAAAAATCTTCCGAGTAAAGGAGGAAGGAATTCCGGGGGGCGGATAACTGCCAGTCATAGAGGGGGAAGAGTTGGACGCAAGTACAGGCTTATTGATTTGAAGAGGAGTAAATTTGGGGTAAAAGGCAAAATCAGTTCAATCGAATATGATCCTAATAGGTCGGCTCGGATTGCTCTGGTTGTATATGAAGACGGAGATAAAAGATATATTATTTCACCCGACGGTATAAAAGTTGGGGATGTTATTCAGGCAGGTCCCGGATCTCCGATATCTATCGGAAATTCTCTTCCTCTTTCGGAAGTACCACCCGGTACCTTTATACATAATATTGAGCTTGAGCCCGGTAGAGGTGGGGCGCTTGCTAGAGGTGCCGGTACGGGAGCTCAGATTCTTGCAATAGAGGGTAAGCATGCCCATGTTAGATTACCTTCGGGAGAAGTCCGGTTGGTTCTTTCGAGTTGTAGTGCTACGGTTGGTCGAGTCGGAAATATTTCTCATGATACTATCTCAGATGGTAAGGCCGGAAGGAGCAGATGGAAGGGTAGAAGGCCCAGGGTTCGCGGGGTTGCCATGAATCCGGTTGATCATCCTCTCGGAGGTGGAGAAGGAAAGTCGTCAGGAGGGCGTCACCCTGTATCACGAGCTGGTATTCCGGCTAAAGGATACAGGACCAGAGATCGTAAGAAGCAATCTTCTAAATACATAATTAAGAGAAGAAAAGTGAGAAGGAGAAAGTAGAATATGCTTGAGAAATATGTAGACGAGAAGTTATTAAAGAAGATAAAAAAATGGAAAGAAGGGGACCCGCTGGTGAAAACTTATAAACGTAATTCTACAATTATAGAGGATTTAGTTGGGCATACGATTGAAGTTCATAACGGGAAAGATTTTATTTCAGTGTATATTAGACCGGAAATGATAGGCCACAAACTTGGTGAGTTTTCTCCGACGAGAAAGTTTAATAGACACGGCGGACAAAAAGAAGCGGTTGTCAGTTAGGGTTATTATGAGAGGCAAGACAGTACAAAAGAATATAAGATTATCGCCGCGAAAAGGAAGAAGAATTATTCCTCACATTGAAGGAAAGTCCGTTGTTGAGGCAAAAATGCGGCTGGATTTCCTGCCGCATAGGGCAGCTAAAATTCTTAAAAAATGTATTCATACTGCGGCTAGCAACTGTATTGATAAAGCCGGTGAAATGGATTTAAAAGAGGAAGATTTATATGTTAAATCAGTTAGAATTGATGAGGGACAGAAAATGAAAAGGTATCGCCCAATGTCCTTTGGGAGGGCCGGACTTATTAGAAAAAGAATGTCACATATAACAGTCATAGTAGATAAAAAGGGAGAGAAATAATGGGTCAAAAGACACATCCGATAGGTTTTAGAGTTGGAGTTAATAAAGATTGGAGTTCGAGATGGTTTTTTGGCAAAAAATTCTCCAAACCTTTAGAAGAGGATATTAATATTAGAAAATACTTGAAATCTGAATTTAAAGATGCCTGGATATCAAAGATAGAAGTGGAGAGGACTGTTGAGACAGTGAGAGTAATAATTGAAACGGCAAGACCGGGGATGGTAATAGGTAAGGGCGGAGAAGAAGTTAAGAGGATTCGGTCTAAGTTGAATGAAATATTGGGTAAGAATGTTTATCTTGATATTAAAGAATGTAAGATGCCTGAATTGGATGCTTCTCTTGTTGCGCAAAATGTGGCCAGACAAATAGAGAGAAGAGTTTTGCAGAGAAGAGCAATGAAAAGAGTTGTGGAGGAAGCTATTAAAATGGGTGCGGCTGGTATAAGAGTTCAGTGCGCGGGAAGACTCGGAGGTTCTGAGATAGCCAGAAAAGAATGGTATCTTGAAGGTAGGGTTCCTCTTCATACAATAAAGGCTAATATTGATTATGCCCAGGAAACGGCTAATACCAAATCGGGGACAATTGGTGTCAAGGTTTGGATTAACAGGGATTTTTAGTAATTATGTTGATGCCAAAGAGAGTTAAGTATAGAAAAAGACAAAGAGGTAATTTGAAGGGTAAAGAAACTTCTTCTACGCGTTTAGATTTTGGGGATTTTGGACTCAGAGCCATTGAATCGGGATGGATATCCGCTCAACAGATAGAAGCAATGCGAGTTACTGTAGCACACTATCTGAAGAGGGCCGGAAAATTATGGATAAGAATTTTTCCTGATAAGCCTGTCACAAAAAAACCTGCTGAAACACGTATGGGGAAAGGTAAAGGAGAACCGCTTTATTGGGTAGCTCCCTGTAGAAAAGGTAGAATTATTATAGAATTAGAAGGGGTTTCTGAAGAAGAAGCAAGAGAAGCTTTAAGAAGAGCGAGTGCGAAGTTATCTGTCAGAACCAGATTCATTAAGAGAGAAGGAGTTTTGTAATGCAAGCAAAAGAACTTCGAGAGATGACTGATGCGGAACTAAATTCGATAATGCATGATTTAAAAGAAGAAATGTTTACCTTGCGTTTTGAAAGAGCAAAAGGCAAGATAAATAATCCTTCGCGTTTTAAACAGTTAAGAAGAGAAATAGCAAGGTTAAAAACAGTCTTTCATGAAAAGGAGAGAGAAAGTGGTCTGGAAAGTGGGTAGAGTCGTATCTGTAGCTCCGTCGAAGACAGTAGTGGTTTTGGTTGAAAGGAGAGTTCAGCATCCGGTTTATAAGAAATATATTAGAAAGAAAAAGAAGTTTTATGCGCACGATGAAAGCGAAAACGTTTCTTTAGGAGATGTGATTCGCATAGTTTCCACTCGTCCCCTTTCAAAACTTAAAAGATGGAGAGTTGATAAAATAATTGAAAAAGCAGAGGCGAAAAAGTGATTCAACTGGAAACAAAATTGAAAATAGTAGATAATACAGGTGGAAAAGAAGCTTCTTGTATCAAAGTTTTAGGAGGATCAGGGAGAAGATATGGTACTTTGGGTGATATCATAGTAGTGAGTGTTACTAAAGTTTCATCTCAATCTTCTGTTGAAAAAGGTACTGTTCATAAAGCGGTTATAGTTCGTACTAAAAAGGAAAAGAAAAGAGAAGATGGCACTGCGGTTAGATTTGATGATAACGCTTGTGTTTTACTGGATGCAAATAAGGAACCTGTCGGTACCAGGATCTTTGGCCCTGTGGGTGAAGAATTAAGGGATAGAGGATTTATGAGATTGATTTCACTTGCTGCGGAGGTACAATAGTGAAGATTAGAAAGGGAGATGTGGTTTTAGTGATTTCTGGTAACTACAAAGGTAAGAAAGGAAAAGTTAGAGAAGTCATAACCGGGGATAAAAGAATCGTTGTTGAAGGGATAAATTTGCGGAAAGTTCATACAAAACCCAGAAAGAGGGGAGAACCCGGCGGAATTTTAGAAAAGGAACTTCCTATTTCTATCTCTAACGTCAAATTAGTGTGTCCATCTTGTGGTGAAGCCACACGTGTTGGGTTTATGTCTCTTGAAGATAAACGAAAAGTTCGTTATTGCAAGAAATGTAATGAAATAGCAGATAAGGTGTAAAAATGAAAGAAAAGCCAAGATTGCAAAGATATTATCAAGAGGAAGTAAATAAAGGTCTTCTTGAAAAGTATGGAAATCACATGAAAGTTCCGCGTCTGCAGAAGATTGTTGTGAATTGCGGTTTAGGTAAGTCGGCAAAGGACCGTTCTGTATTTGACTCTGCAGTTGAAAGTTTAAAGGAGATAACCGGGCAGAAGCCAATAACTACCCGAGCTAAAAAATCGATTTCTTCTTTTTATTTAAGAGAAGGGGATCCTGTGGGTTTAAAAGTTACTTTGAGAAGAGAGCGAATGTTCGAATTTCTGGATAGACTTGTAAATGTGGCAATTCCGAGGATACGTGATTTCAGGGGCCTAAACCCCGATTCTTTTGATGGCAGAGGAAATTATACTCTGGGTATCTCCGAACAGTTTGTTTTTCCTGAGATTGATTATGATAAAGTTAAAGAGGTTATAGGCATGGATATTACAATAATTACGACAGCC
>CAYQMH010000098.1:0-6492 GCA_964418485.1 uncultured bacterium
TAGACTATTCATATAGTAGGATGAAACTGTATGACATGGTTAATAGATTCTCTGTAGGATTTGCTTTTTAATAGAGAAGATTCTTAGGTTTTTTGAATCGGTAAAAAATAGAGGAAAGGAAACTTTCCTCTATTTTTTTTAAAACAGGCTCTTTGCTAAAAGATAGTTTTGGCTTTTGGGTTTCATGAATTCTCCGAATCGGTTAAGTAGTTAAGTTGTTGAGTGGTTGAGTAGTAAAAAAACAATAAAAAATCTCTGTGCTCTCTGTGTGTTCTTTTTTTCTCTGTGTTCTCTGTGGTTAATTGATTTCCTTTCTTAGTTCCTCTGCCGCTTCTACCATATTCCGGAGCGAGGGGATGACCTCGTCCCAGTTTCGGGTTTTTAATCCGCAGTCCGGATTCACCCAGAGATTTTCGAGAGGTATTACCTCTGTTGCCTTTATTATTAAGTTTTTTATTTCTTCTTTAGACGGTATACGGGGGCTGTGAATGTCGTAAACACCAGGTCCGATTTGGTTGGGATAATTGAAATCTTTAAAAGCCTTTAGAAGTTCCATTTTGGAACGGCTTGCTTCAATGCTTATAACGTCGGCATCCATTTTTGCTATCCATTCGATAATGTCGTTGAATTCGCTATAGCACATATGAGTATGTATCTGTGTTTCGTCTTTAACAACGGATGTTGCAAGACGGAAACAGCCGATTGCCCACTGCAGGTAGGTTTCCCAGTCGCTTTTTCTTAGAGGTAGTCCTTCTCTTATTGCAGGTTCGTCGACCTGTATTATTTTGATCCCGGCTTCTTCGAGTTCTTTTATTTCTTCGCGTAAGGCGAGCGCTATCTGCCTGCATGTTTCGCTTCTTTTTTGATCGTCGCGTACAAAACTCCAGCAGAGTATGGTGACAGGACCGGTTAACATGCCTTTCATTGGTTTTCGGGTAAGAGATTGAGCGTATGTGATCCAGTCGACAGTCATTGATTTCAGGCGAGTAACGTCTCCGTAAAGGATCGGCGGCTTTACGCACCTCGTTCCGTAACTCTGTACCCATCCGTTTTTGGAAAAGCAGTATCCTTCGAGCTGTTCTCCAAAATATTCTACCATGTCGTTTCTTTCAGGTTCGCCGTGAACCAGAACGTCAAGTGCGAGTTCTTCCTGTTTCTCTACTACTTCTTTTATGAAGCTTTTCATACTTTTTTTGTAATTTTCTTCAGATATTTCTCTTTTTTTGAATTTTGAACGGATTTGTCTAATTTCTTTTGTTTGCGGGAAGGAACCGATAGTCGTTGTAGGGAGTAAAGGAAAATTAAAATTTTCATTCTGTTTTTTTATACGAGCGGCAAATGGTGATTTTCTGGAGAGCATTTCCTGCGATATTTTTTGCAGTTTTTCCTGTACTGATTTATTCGTAACTAAAGGACTTTCCTTTCTCGACTGTAGAGCTTCTTTATTTGTTTTTAATTCACGAGAGACGTCTTTGCCGATAGCCGCTTCACGTATGGTTCCTAATTCCCTGCATTTTTGTTTCGCGAAGGCCATCCAATTTTTTATTTCAGGGGATAATGCGGTTTCTTCATCGAGATCTATCGGTACGTGTAGAAGAGAGCAGGAAGGAGCTATCATTATACGTTCTTTTCCGATAGTTTCATAGGCTTTTTTGACAGTACTTATTGCTGTGTCGAGGTTTGTTTTCCAGATATTTCTTCCGTTTACAACTCCCAGGGAAAGAATTTTCTCTCGGTCTATGTTTTTCAATACCGAGTCTAACTGCTCGGGAGCTCTTATTAAATCGAGATGTATTCCGGCGATAGGTAGGTTTAGAGCGAGTTCTTCGTTTTCGCCGAGCTTCCCGAAATAAGTCGCGAGTAATGTTTTCATAGAGCCGGAAGCTTTTGTTAGTCTTTCATACGCTTCTTTAAAATATTCTTTAACTTTTTTGTTCAGCTCAAGAACAAGTATAGGTTCGTCTAGTTGTATCCATTCGCAAGAATCGGAAAGGCGGGATAGGATTTCTTCATAAATATTTAATATTGGATCTAAATGTTCAAAGCGGTCAAATCCTTCTTCGCTTTCTTTTCCGAGAAATAAATAAGTGAGAGGTCCCACTAGAACGGGTTTTACGTTGAATCCTTCGTCTATTGCTTCTTTTACTTCGTCAAAAATCTTTTCACTTGAAAGTTTAAAAGATTGATAGGGTTTGAATTCCGGAACTATGTAGTGGTAATTCGTATCAAACCATTTTGTCATCTCCATTGCGCCGGCTCCGCCTTTTCCTCTTGCCATATCGAAATAAGTGTTTATGTCGACTGTTTCGCCTTTGAATTTAAAACGCTCAGGTACAGCTCCTAAGGTTGCTGTCATATCAAGCATGTGGTCATATAGAGAAAAATCTCCTGCCGGAACAAGGTCGATGCCGTTTTCTTTCTGCAGTTGCCAGTGGCGTTTTCTTAAATATTTTGCCGCAAGAAAAAGTTTTTCTTCTGAGATGATTCCTTTCCAGTAGTTCTCGATTGCCTTTTTTAATTCTCTTTTAACCCCTATTCGAGGGAATCCTAATGTGTGAGTGATCATTTGCTTTCGAACTCCTTTTTTGGTATATATATTGTGGGATAATAAGATGTATGAGGTAAAAGTCAAGGTGCCGAATTTACCGCAAAGACGCAAAGATCGTAGAGCCCCACTCCTGACCCCTTTATATTATATTTGTTTAAAAAAGCCGATAGCCCCGATATAATATAACACAAAGGGCTTTTTGTATTCTCCGTTTGAGATTAATTCGGGATCTGTGGGTTGGGTTTTGTACAAACAAAAATATCATTTTTCTCTGCGTACTCTGCGTCTCTGCGGTGAAAAACCTTGACAAACTCCGAAAGCTTACTATTATACTTCTTGCAAAAAGGAGGCGATTTTAATGTTTAGAGTTGGTTTTGTTGGGTGGAGAGGAATGGTCGGGTCGGTTTTAATGCAAAGAATGAAAGAAGAAGATGCTTTTAAAGGTTTCGAGCCTTTATTCTTTTCTACTTCTCAGGTGGGCCAGGACGGTCCTTCAATTGGTATGGATATACCAAAGCTTCAGGACGCCTATGATGTAGGAATCCTCTCTGAGTTGGATATTATTGTGAGCTGTCAGGGAAGCGGATACACCGAGAAAGTCTATCCGGAGTTACGAAAAAACAGCTGGCAGGGATATTGGATAGATTCATCTTCAAAACTCCGGATGGAGGAAGATGCAATTATTGTGCTTGACCCTGTAAACAGAAATGTTATTGATGAATCTCTTGCTTCGGGAATACGTTCTTATATCGGTGGTAATTGTACCGTAACTCTTATGCTCATGGCTCTTTCGGGTCTTTTTAAAAATGATTGTATAGAGTGGGTTTCTTCTATGACCTATCAGGCTGCTTCTGGTGCCGGGGCTAAAAATATGATAGAGCTTGTAAAACAAATGTCGGTGTTAAGCAATTCCGTGAAGGATTTAATTGATGACCCTGCAACTGCTGCACTTGAGCTGGATTCTGTTATAACGGAAGAGTTGCGTAAAGGGTCTCTCCCTGTTGAGGTGTTTAAAGTGCCTCTGGCGGTAAGTCTTATCCCGTGGATAGATTCTGCCAGAAGTAATGGTCAGACCAGAGAGGAATGGAAAGGTATGGCTGAAACCAATAAAATATTGCAGACCGAGGAAAAAATTCCCGTAGATGGGATTTGTGTTCGTATAGGTGCTATGAGATGTCACAGTCAGGGGTTTACCATTAAGTTAAATAAGGATATTCCTCTTGATGAAATAGAAAGTATGATTGCAGATGCACACGAGTGGGTAAAGGTGATACCTAATACTTATGAGGAGACCATCTCAGAGCTTACTCCGGCTGCTGTATCGGGCAATTTAGCCGTTCCGGTAGGGCGCATCAGGAAAATGAATCTGGGTCCCGAGTACCTCACCTGTTTTAGTGTGGGTGATCAGCTCCTGTGGGGAGCCGCAGAACCCATATGGCGAATACTCAAAATAGTTCTTGAATATCTGGAATGAAAAACTGTTGGACAGTTAGTCCGTTGGTGCGTTGGTCTGTTAGAACTTGAAAAAACAAAAAAACTTTGCAAATGGCTAAGTATCTTCATAAATCGTTAGGTTGTCTGACTGATGAGACGGTGCTGTGTGAATCCGAAGTTTTCCCGAGCCGCGACTCTAAAAACATACAAAAATGTTAAACTGAATAGAGGTTGTTGACTCGTTTCAAAGAAGGCATTAGTTTAGGTTTTCGCTACTTGATACAGGTAAGTAAGAAAATAACTTATTTAAAGAAGGAGGTTGCTGATGGGATTGTTTAAAGAAATAAGAGTAAAAAGGCTCATTAAGGCTTTGGCGGATGGAAAGTGGGATGTCCGCAAAGCAGCAGCCGATGCTCTGGGTACCATAGGCGATAAGCGAGCGGTAGAACCTTTAATCAAGGTTTTGGGTGATACAGATAAATATGTCCGCCGTGACGCAGCCGATGCTTTGGGTAAAATTGGCGATAAGCGAGCGGTAAAGCCTTTAATCAAGGCTTCGGGGCATGAAGATGCTAATTTCCGCAGAGCAGCAGTCGGGGCTCTGGAAAAAATAGACGAACCAGCGGTAGAACCATTAATCAAGGCTTTGGGGGATAAGGGTAGATATATCCGCGAAGCAGCGGTCTGGGCTTTAGTAAAGATTGGCACACCAGAAGCATTAAAGGCAATTGAGGAGTATGAGGGGAGATAAGAATATCTCCGGTGACTTTTTCCTGTTTATTTTTTTCTCTTTAGTTTTGTGAGTTGAATGGTTGAATCGTTGAATAGGAAAAAACAAATAAAAAAATCCTGTAAATCAGTGTTAATCCTGTCAAAATATTTGGGGATGTGGGTTGGGTTTAAAAAAATCCTCTTTAATCTGCGTTTATCTGCGTCCTATTATCTTTGTACTCTCTTTATGGAATAGCAACTTCCTTCTCTTCTAAAAGGCTGGAAAGAGAATTGATTATAAAGTTTTTAGCTCCAAGTACTTCTAATAAGACAGGCTCCCGATTTTTAGAGAAGTGTATTATGAATTGTCCTTCTTCTTCTGCAAAATCTATAGGATTATCAGATAATTCAATTATAAGTGCATCAACATCTTTGCTATATTTAATTTTTCGCATATCTTTCCTTCCTCCCAGGATACAATGTAATAACAATTATTTCATCCATATCTATTTTTTCATATACAACTCTTAAAACACGAGTTTTATCGAAATTCCCCTGTGCTATCAATCTTCCTTTATATCCTTTTTCTACCTTTTGCGGATTTAGAATAATATCTTCAGCCATCTTCTTATTTACGATAACTCCATGTTTCCTTAAAATTTTTATTTTATCAAATGAATGTTGACTAAATTTTATGCTTTTCATTATTTATTATTAAGTTTACACTTTTTCGGTTAAAAGTCAACTGAAATTAGACTCTTTGCATATTCTTCGATTGCTTCTTTAGTTTTTTTTGCCGCTTCTAGGGGCCGGCAACCCAGAATTAATTGTCCCAGAAGATAAGACGAATAAAAACATCCGGAACCGTGGAATGAAAAGTCTTCTTTAGAACCTTTTATCAATTCCATTTTCTTTCCGTCGTAAAAAAGATCATTGGCCGTCTCTATTCCTGTTATTATGACGTATTTTGCGCCCATCGAGTGTAAGTTTTTTGCTATTTTTTCAGGAACTTTTTCGCCCGTTAGCAATTTACCTTCAGCGAGATTTGGTGTTATGAGAGTGGAGAGTAAGATTAAGGCTTTTTTCATTTCTTTTAGCCCTTTTTTAGTGATTAAAGGATAACCGGAAGAAGAGTTAACGATTGGATCGAGGACTACTACTTCAGGTTTTCTTTCTTTTAAAAACTCGGCAACGGCTTTTACCACTTTTTCATTGTAAAGCATACCGATTTTAACACCCTGAACTTTTTTTAAAGCTTCTAATGATTCTTTTATATATTTGATAGGTATCTCTGATGTACTTAATACTTTTTCGAGAGTTTGAATTGTAAGAGAAGTTGGTACTGCATTTGAGGGGATACCAAGGGAATTGAAGACTGCTATATCCCTTAAAATTCCGGCTCCACCTGTTGGATCAAATCCCGCAATAGTCAAAACACACATCTTTGTATAGGACGCAGATAAACGCAGATTTTAAAGGATCTTTTATTTTTGTTTTTTTGATTTTTGAACTTTGATTTGTATTTTTCCATTTTGATTTTTTATTTTTCGGTGTTGCTATAGCAGCTTTTTTTGGTCTAAGATGTTGTTGCGGGTTTGATGCGATAAGAATACAAAAACGATTCCGCCCGCGCAGCTTGCTATAACGGAGGAGACAAAGAAGACAAGAGACAATGACATGGCTTGCCCTTCAGTTATGTTAAGTAAACAAAAGAAATGAACGTAAGCTGCTTCTCTCAGGCCCAGTCCGTTGATGGTTATAGGAATTAGACTTATTACGGTTATGATTGGGATATATGC
>CAYQMH010000099.1:0-6487 GCA_964418485.1 uncultured bacterium
CAAGCGCAAGCCGTCTTGACCCCACCCCAGCAGTCACAGTCGGTCGGCTTCAGCCAGACTGACGTCTGTCTTCCGCAACGCCCTTTGTGTGCCTGCTGTTCTTAAAGGAAATTCTTTTCTATTTTTCTGAAAAAGCATCTAAAAAAGAAAGAAAAAATAAAAAGAAATAAAGTCAAACAGAGATATTTTTAATGTTTTTATAAAATAATTTCACCTATATGGACTTTTTGAATTTCAAATCTCCACTCCAAAGCTATAAAATCCTCTTCGAGATGACTTAGTCTTTCTGTAACGATAAACATAGTATATTAAAAATTTACAAAAAACAACTATTTAGTCAAGTGCTCCACTGTACTTGACATTTTGGGAGTTTTTTCTTATCCTTTCAATATCTTATGATAATAAGCACTTATATTAATATTGAGATTAGATATTATAAAAAGTTGGAGTCTAAGCCTATTCTCGTTCTAAAAAAGAGGTATACATGAAGAAAAATGAAAATGGAACCACGTTAATATCTATATTGATGGTATTAATTACCTAACTAAGTAAGAATAATATGAATTTACGAAGGATAAAAGTCAAGAATTACAGGAGTCTGAGGGCAGTAGAAATTGGGGGAATAGAAAACTTGGCAGCATTTATTGGGAAAAATATGTGTGGGAAATCTAATCTATTTGATTGTATAGTCTTTATTAGCGAAGGAGCAAAAGATAATTTTCAAACGGCTATAAAAAATAGAGAAAGTTGGAATGAAATAGTATGGAGAAAAAGTGAAACTGAGATATCGATAGAATTAGAGTTCGAGTTAAAAGAAGAAACAAGAAATGATGTGTTGGGAGTATTATTTAAGAACGTTGAAGGGAAGAAATATGTGGATTTATTAAAATCAGATTTTCTCACTAATGTTATTTATTCATTAAAATTTAAAATTTTTGATAGCAAGAGGTCTTTTAGTGAGGATTTGATAATAAAAAACAAAACAGGTGGACAAAGTTTAATAGTTCAGAAAATTCTAAGTCAAAGAGACAATCAACTTTATCAAAAAGCTTCTGATTTAGTAAAGATAGGAGAAAAGTTATTCGCCGAAGATAAATTGAATATTAATTTACAAGATGGGGATAGAATATCTTGGAATAATGGAGAGTTCAGATTATTGTTTTACGAACTAACTCTTCGGGAAAAACCTGAGTTCGAGATTACTTTAATTAAAAAAGTCCGGGACTATATCGAGAGGATAAAATGGTTAAAGCCTTTTAAACAAATTGAGAATAAGAAAGCGATTTCAGGAGAAAGTATTTTATCTTATGATGCTGCAAACCTGGCAGATGTTATCCATTCTATTAGCAGTAATAATCCCGATAAATTCAATGAGTTCAAAAAAGAAGTTATAAAAGTTTTACCTGGAATTTCCAATTTGTTAAGCCCAGTAGAAGTAAATTCTTCTACTGTAGGCCTAAAGGAAACGCAACAATTAGAAGATGAATCTTATAAATTAAGTAGTTTTAGTTCGGGAGTAAAGAATGTTTTAGCGATTTTAACTTTATTGATTCTAACAAAAGAAAAAAGTTTAATCTTAATAGAAGAACCAGAAACACATTTACACCCTTCGGCTATTCGAAATTTAATGGAAATTATAATGAAATACTCTGGAGATACTCAAGTCTTTTTTAGTACGCATTCTCCTTGTACATTATTGAATTTTAAGATTGAGAATATCTACTTGGTGAAAAGAAATACTGAAAATAACACTATTATTAATAAATCGTCGTATCTGGATATTGATTCTATTATAGAAGAATTAGGCATTCTCCCTTCTGATTTTTTCAATCGTAATGTATTATTGTTTGTTGAAGGTCCATATGATATAGTGGCATTTGAAGCATTCCTTAGTAAGATGAGAGGTGATTTTAATAATATTTGTTTAATATCTCTAGATGGATGGACAAAAATCAAGTATCAAGTGAATGCTAAAGTAATAAAAGAATTGCAGGTTAAACCTAAATTGTTTGCAATTCTTGATGGCGATATAGAAAAACGACCTAAAGAAAAGAAACAGCTGGATAATCTTAAAAAAGAGTTAAGCCTTCCGGAAGAAAATATTTATACTCTTCAAAAAGGAGAAATTGAGACTTATTTGTTAGATGCAGAAGCTTGGTTTAAAACCTGGCCCGAGTTAATTGATCGGATAAGTAAAGACAAATTAGAAGAAAGATTTAATAAGATTATTCAAAGTTCCAATCAGAAAGAAGACATGAAAAGTTTTATGTCAGAGTTAGACCTTGGACAGTTCACAGAAAAAGTCGCTAGAACCATAGCCGAGAATATTGATAAAATACCCGAAGATATAAAAAATATACTTGAAAAAATAACAAAATGAAAGTTATTTTTACTTTTTCAAAAAATAGAAATCGTAAACTGGCATAAAGAGAGTGTATATTTAGTGTGAAGTTAATAAGCAATTTAGGAGGAAATATGAGTAAAGAATTAAAGAAAAATTTATCAGAATTTTTCGCTTCCTTAGAGAAGCTGCTGGCTTACAAAGAGGAATTAAATGACCTACTAGGTGGAAAACCGAAATATTTTATAAATGAAGATGAAATAAAAACCTACAAAGATAATTTGCTGCCGCTTGTTGAAAAAAAAGATTACACTAAGAAAGAAGAAATGTTCATTAAAAAATTTGAAAAGGGAGTTCTTGTTATAAGAGACGTTAGAAGAGTTATTGATATTTTCATAAAAGGATTAGATATCTATACTAATTTAATAAACGATAAAAGATTTGATTCAGCTGTAATAGCTCCTTTTAAACAGTTACTAAAATTTGGATGGGAATCGATAGAAAATTATATTATGACCATGAAACCAATAAATGATCAAGAACCGGAACCAACAGAATTTAAAGTTAAAATGCTATATTTATATATTTTCTTAGAAGAATCAGAAGAATACATTGGAGATCTTGAAGGGATATATTCTAGATATAAAGAGAAAGCTGAAATAATAAAGAGAGTAGAAGAAAAAATTAAAAATGATGAAAAAATACAAAAGTTACAAGAAAAAAGAGACAGATTAGAAAAGAAAAGAAATAAAATGATAGAAAAAGAATTTAAAAAAAGAACTGGGGTGGACATAGAAGATTTAATACAAAATGATATAAATTAAGAGGAGGTTAGAATAGATAGTATCTTTACATCTTTATCCAAATACAAATGCGGAGATAATATAGCCCCAGAAGAAAATTTCTTTACAGAATCTTTTGCGTATGTCTTGAGAAATAATAAAGATATTTGTGTAGATTTATTTAAGCAACTTTCAAGTAACAGAATTAATTTGAACAAAAAAACAGTATCTGTTAAAACTCAATCATATTACGAATTGCCTAACTCCTCTAATTCAGGTGCCCGCATTGATATGGAAGTAAGGGATACGAATACTATCATCTTTTGTGAACATAAAATACGTTCAAAAATCAACGAATATGAAATCAAAAAATATGAAAAGGAACAAGAAAAAACGGAAAATGAAATAAAAGATCAGATAGACAAATACAAGAAAGTTATAGACGATTTGGAAGGCAAAAGACGTGAGATATTTTTATTTATAAATAGTCGTGAAAATATTGGAGAAGAGATTGAAGATTTGGAAAAGGGAAAAGGAATTAAAGTTTGCCTATGGGAAGAAATATACAGTAAACTAAAAGAACTAAAAGAAATATATGAGGAAAAATATAAAAATACAGAAAAAAATAATAATACTTTATCAATGTTTTTAGATTTTATGGAGGGAAAAGGAATGACAAAATTTATAGGTTTTAAAAGAGAGGATTTTATTTTTGGAGATTTGGATGAATCGAATATAAAAGAAGATTATGTTCATAAAAATTATTTTGATAAATTTACGAAAAGTGTATACGAAAAGCTAAAAGAATTTGATAAAAGAACTGATTGGAAATATTATATATATCATAAACAGAAAGGGCGTCGGTATAATCATTATTATTTCAAAAAAAATGTTGATTTGAGTCTAAATATAAATACTGAAATTTCAAAAAAGGGATTAGACGTGCATATGTGGTTACCTTTATGGGATAAAAGAGGTTCTCCTGATATTGAAAACGGTAAGATTGATCAGAGGAAATTGTATAAAAAAATAATTAAATTTAAGCAAAATTATGATAAGAAAGATTCGATAGTTGATAAATTTTATTCTGAGTTAAAGAATTTAAGCGTTACTTTTGAAGTTATACTTCAGGGGAAGCAATACTATAAATATAGGTCTTCTGTTAGACCTATTTATAAGCAAAATGATGCTCCTTTTGCTAATATTTTGACAATACAATTTGGATCAGAGTATATCTTTTCAAAGAATAACAAATTATATATTGTGGATCCTAAAAAAGAAATTTTTGATAGTTGCCGAGAAAATGATAAAACAAATTATACTACAAGCAATAAATATCTGATTCGAGTATTGTTCAAGACATTGTTTAACGATTTTAATGATCCAGAAGAAAATAAATTCCCAAACAATCGCTCTATTGCGCTAAGAAAAGTTTTGCCCATTGAATATGTAAAAGATAGAGGAGAAAACATAGTTGAAGATGTAGTTAAAATTATTCTTGAGTTCAAAAAAATAATAATTTTTTTGAATGAACTTGATTAATATAAAAGAAATCATAGATAACTATAATAGTACTATTATAGTTATCTACAAGAAGCATGGGCTCAGGTGCTTAAGGGGTCTAAACAACGAGTGCAAAATTGATGATAAAGATATTTATCCTTTTTATCATAAAGCTACAGATTTTTTTTCAAAGAGAAACAGTGAATACAATTTCCATAAAAATATTGATGATTTATTATTTATATCTGATGCGATTATGTATTATACTGCAAATGTAATAATGTACGAACCCTTTATAAACAACCCCATTAAAGATAGAGTTACAGTAGACGAAGCAACAACACTTTATCCGAATTATCAAAATGTTTATGCCAAAAGATTTGATATGTTTTCCGATATTTGTTTTGAGAAAATTTACGCTTATTGGGATAGAATTGGAGATTTAATTTCCGCTTGTATTGAAACTGGTTTAGAGGAAAGAAATATATATTTCACTAAGGTGATAGATAATATCCCGGTCGAATATAAGGAGAATGAAAATTTCAAATGGTTAGATTCATTTCGTGGTAATGAGTTTAAAGAAATGAACGAAAAAAGAGTTGATATAGTTCATTATTTTAGCTCAGCAACGAATTTTCGATTTGAACATCTTTCCAGTGCTACAAATAGAGAAAAAATGGAAGAATTAATGCGGGAAAGACGAAGTTTACCACATTTTTTTAAAGAAGCCATTGAAGATACATTTGAAGGTTTTGAAAACACATTATATTTTCTTATATATGCTCAAAATAAATAGGAGGTAAGATGAAAATCGATTTTTCTGGTCTTAAAGAATTAGAAGGTAAAGTTATTGATGTTAAGGGTGCTTTGAGCTTAAAAGTAGAAGTTGAAAATATGGAAGTAGAAAATGCTGCTAAAGTAATAGGAATTAAAGAGGGAGAGTCTATTGGAGTATGGTTAGCTTGTTTAATGGTAACAAAAAAAGACAAAATTAAAGAATCGAAAAAATTTTTAAAAAGAAAAGCTTTAGGGAAAAAAGTAAAAATAATACCTGATTCATTTAAACCAAATAAACAAGGGAAAATTAATGGGCATGTCTATTTATACGAGGAGAATAGCTATTTGAATAAATTAATACTTAAGAAGCACTTAGTAGAACGTGACGAGAAGCAAGCGTCACCAATGTGCGTGGAGCTTTTGAAAAAGGGTTTCAGAACTAGGTAAATGTTATTTTTAGATTGGAAGAAAATCAATAAACACAAAAGATTGAGAATATTGTAACTACCAAGATCCATTACCGTGTTAAAGGTAAAGGAAAAATAAGGATGGATGATTTAAAAAAACTAAGGAAAAAAGCTATTGAAGTTTGGGTAAAGTATGGTCAAGAAATAGCAAAGAAATGGAATATTAAAAAAGGATTAATTACTGGAAAACCACTTGTTTTTGACTCTAACGATCCTGAAGATATTAAAGATTTTATACGGTATATTGAAGGGGGTGTTTCTAATATAAAAAAATTGAAATGAGCTGTAGAATATGTTACGGAGCTTCTTTGAGAAGTGTAAAGGTGTAGGGGTAAATTAATCCTTTTTTATCTTCTTCTAAAAATTAAACATTAAAGATATCTCTGTTTGACTTTATTTCTTTTTATTTTTTCTTTCTTTTTTAGATGCTTTTTCAGAAAACAGAAAAGAAATTTTTTTAAGAACAGCAGGCACACAAAGGGCGTTGCGGAAGACCCGAAGGGGCTTAAATATGACCGACTGTGACTGCTGGGGTGGGGTCAAGACGGCTTGCGCTTGCTGTTGCAAGCCAGTCTAAGGCTTTCGTCCGAGCGATAGCGAGGGCGAAGCCAAAGGCA
>CAYQMH010000100.1:0-6273 GCA_964418485.1 uncultured bacterium
TCTTCGCAGCAATTTAAAATTCAACTCTCAATCCCAACCTAAGAAATCTCGGATTGGTGTAATATAAATATTCAAGAGCCGGTTTATCTATATAATCCTTATCAACTTCCCCCACCTTATCATCCCCTCCAACAAGCGAAGCATCGGAAGCATATCTTCTGTCGTTGTACATAGGCAGATGTAAAGAACTCAAATACTCTAACTTATCGGTATTTGCGGAATCGACTCTAAAACAACTATCCCCTGTTAAATATTTGGAATCAAAAAGATTATTAATCTCTGCATAAAAGCTAACATTAAACCTTCCGGGGGAGAAATTTTTACTCAAGCGTAAATCCCAGTACCCTTCATCCTGCCATTTAAGATTATTCTTATAAGTCGGATCGTCCGGGAAAAAAGGATCCGAAGCATATGGATCATAACTGAAATAATCGCCACCTGTTCTCGTATAAAGAAGACTTGCAGAAACATCCTTCAACATTTTTCCCCACTGACCGGGAGTGTTAAAGATGAGAAGAAAACGAATTTCAGGATTAGACTTTACCTGGACCTCGCTACCTTCAAGCTTGCCATAAGAACCCGTCTCTAAGTTATACACCAAAAACCCTTTAAAAAGCCTCCCGTATCTCTTTCTCAAAGAAAATTCAAATCCTCTTAAATTACCATACATATTATTTGCATAGGTCGTGTAAGAAATACCTGTGTGGTCGTCATAATTTATTTCTCCTATTTGTTCACTATAATCATTAAAATAGCCCGAAATACGTAACAAATACTGATCGAACAAATCCTTTTCATAACCTAACTCGTAAGAAACTACTTTAGGTAAATCCAATCGAGGATTACCGAAATATACAATCGCCTCGCCATACCTATTAAATTCACCCAGAAGTTTTTCACTTTCAGGTAAATCGTAAAAATAACCGAAATTAAAATAAAATTTACCAAACTTTTTAAGCGGATACGACATACCTAAACGAGGGCTTAGTCTAAGACCGTAATTACGCTCATCCGGTCTATAATAATCTAATCTTAAACCGAATTTTGCAACCAGGTCTTCACCTGAAAACTTATACTGGGCATAAAAACCCGACCTATAAGGTTCACCGCTCCAGTTAATTTCATCTATAATCTCTTCTGTTCCACCGGTAATAGAGGCAGACAAATATGAATGTATTCTATCATAATTAATCTGCATTCCTCCTTTAAGTTCGTGATGAGAACTAATCTCCGATGTAACCTCAGAACTAAAATTAACAGTATTAATCCAGGAAGCGTCTTCCACGGCTCTTCCAAAATTGCTAAAAAAGAAATCACTCGGCAACAAATTCCGGTAATAGCACTCGTTACCGGCAAAGCTTTCATAACCAAAAGGGACTTCTCTGGGAATACTTACATTACCGAAAGATATAATTTCTGTAGTATCCCTGAAATATCCTGCCGACTCTATATCTTTCCAGATAGGAACCGACGAATGTCTAAAACTCGAGTAAAAAAGTCTTAATGTATAGTATGTAGATGGAGTGAGGTTATGATTGAAATCCAACCCCCACCCATATCTATTTATATCGTAGGGATTGAGCGCATCAACCCAATACATAAAATCTTTTCCCGCAACGCTGTTAAGTATATTCCCGCTCTCGAACCAGATTTCGCCATCGTAGTATATTTCTCTCGAATCGGTAGTAACGGTTTTTATGTCTTCGAATAAACCCTTAATATTAAGTTTCATCTCCGGTTTTAGGTGTAATGTTATTTTCAAATCGGTCTTATTATCCGCATAATTTTCTCTTGATACCGGAATAGAAAAAGGCTCCTCTCTTCTCGAATTGGAAACCAAGAAAGTGACAATGTTTACACCCGGAAAAGGTCCTCCAAAACTAAAATCAACTAAGCGCCCCCATTTATCCCCGTAACTGCCGGGAATCTGCCCCAGACTTTCACTGCCTTCGATTCTATACACATACCTGAATAAATCTCTCCACTCCCGAGGAGTAAGTGTATCGCCCATCTCTCTTCGGCTCTCCGCATATTCTATCCAACCCTCAAAGGATTCATACTCGTCCGCCTGTTCTTCCGGTAAAACGGAGGTACCTTTCCAGCATAAACTATCCGTTGTATCGACAAAAGGACGAACGTGTACATTATCTGTGCTAAATATACTATTTCCGTAGTGCGGCATATGAGGAAAAGTATATTGCAAATTAGCTGATCCATGATAGGAATACCGATTCCCTTCTTCCTCTACAACATTAACAATGAGGAACCCTATATTTCCATATTCGGAGTCAAAACCTCCATCCAGGAAAACAACATTTTTAACGGCAGAAAGGGGCGGCATCATAGCGGGATTGTTAAGCCTGTTATCTAACACTGTAAAACCATCGGTAATATATAAAACGTGGGTGTTTTTTCTTCCCATAAAACCCAATCTATTATGCAATGAATAAAATGAAATATAATCTTCTAAGTCAGAAACCATAGGAATCTCTCTTATTTCTTCAATATTTGAGTAATATCTTCTCGCAGAAACGTCCATTTTAAGAATTTCTTCTTTAGCCGTTTCAGTTACATATTTATCTTCTAATTCTCTTGGAGAAAACAACTCAAAATTCAAGGTGGTACTGTGATCTGCTTCAACAATAACGCTCTTAACAGTCAAAGGCAAATAACCGATACCTCTAAGTTGAATTTCATACTCACCGGGAGGAACGTCCATTATATGGTAAGAACCATCACTTTTGCAGTCTACTGCCAGGCTGGTCCCAAGTACTATTACGTTTACATAAGAAAGAGCCTTACCGGTTTTTCCGTCAACTATCATACCTTCAATTTGCCCTTTAGTACCAGGTAGAGAAGGGAAAGAAAAAACAAAGAGAAAAAGAACTATTATGAGACGCGGATAAACGCAACTAAAAAAGGATTTTTGGGATGTTCTTTTTACCAGTACTCCGGCTCGCGGGACCTGGCGTCTAAAATTTATTCTCTTTATACTATATAATAATTTCACTAATTAACCAATCAACTAATTAACAAATTCTTTAAATTTCAATTCGATTCTATTTTTATTGCACCTACAGGACAAGAAGCTACACACGCCTGACACTCGATGCATTCAGGCATATCGAACTCAATCACAAGTTTTGAAGAATCTTCGGGATCAACTTCCTTATAATATTTATCAAGAGCAGCCTTGTTTTTCACTTCATCATCTACCGGCTTACACCACCTTCCGCTCTCGCTGCCTTCTAAAATCTCTACCGGGCAAGCTTCAGCACAATCGGCAAGACCTGTACACTTACTATAATTATATATAACTTTCGGCATAAAACCTCCTTATATTACACCCATCAAAAAAATTTATACGCTCATTCAATCTTTGTCAAGGGCTCTTCAAAACCTACCCGGTGCGATTTTTTAACCGCTTTTCTTAATTCTATGCATCAATACAAAAACAAAGGGGAAAACAGAACTATTACGACTTACATTTAAACATTTCTGCTCTTAATGAAAGAATTCATTTAAAATATTTATGAATAATGAATTTTAAGTGCTCTAACACAAACTTTCTTGAGATACAGGCAATTCTTCAAAAGCCTAAAATTATTTTCAAGGAAAACTTAACCAATCCATTCATTTATCTTAACTTCTAAAACGTCCAATGGTAGTGCCCCATCTCTTAAGATCTCATCATGGAAAGCTTTAATATTAAATTTCGAACCTAATTTTTTTTCCGCTTTAGTACGCATCTGAGAAATTTTCAGCTGACCGATTTTATAGGATAAAGCTTGACCTGGCCAAGCTATATAACGATCTATTTCAGCAACAGCTTCTGATTCAACAAAAGACAAATTCTTCATTAAAAAATTCAGTGCTCTTTCTCTGGACCAACCTTTCATATGTATTCCGACATCGACTACGAGCCGGACGGCACGAAACATTTCTGCCGACAAATTCCCATAATACTGATAAGGATCCTCATAGAATTTCATCTCTTTACCCAAACTTTCCGCGTATAATGCCCACCCCTCTACGTATGACGTATATCCTCCGAAACGCCTGAACTTTGGTAAATCCTTCTGCTCCTGCTGCATTGAAATTTGAAAATGATGCCCGGGAGTAACCTCATGGAGGAAAAGCGTCACCATCCCATATTTAGGATGCGCTTTCAAAGCATAAGTATTAACATAAAAAACACCAGGGCGTGAACCGTCAGGTGTGGCACCCATGTATTGCCCCCCTGCGGCTGTCTTCTCTCTGAATTTTTCCACAGGTTTTATTTCATAACCGGCTTTTGGAATAAGCTTAAATAATTCCGGGACTTTTGAGTCTATTTTCTCTCTTAGTTCCTCGTAACCATTTAATAATGCTTTTCTACTGGTAAAATAAAATTTTTCTTCTTTTTTTAAATAATCAAAAAAATCCTGCATTTCTCCCTCAAAGCCAACCTGTTTTTTTATCTTCTCTATTTCTTTTTTTATCCTCTCAATTTCACTCTTTCCGGTTTGGAAGATCTCTTCCGGGGTCAAGTTGGTTGTAGTTAATCTTTTAACTTCATACGCATACCATTTCTCTCCATCCGGCAGATCGGAAAGCCCTATTGTCACTCTACATTTGGACAAATACTCATCTTTAATAAAGTCGCACAGTTTTTTATATGCAGGAACAATCCGTTTTTCAATAGCTTCCGAATACGCTTCTACCAAACGAGTTTTTTCTTCCCCGGAGAAATCGGACGGTAAATCTGTGATTGGTTTATAAAATACACTTTCTTTAATGTCTTTTACAAAATGAGCCTCAAATTGAGTAAGAGTTTTTTCCATAAGAATCTTAGGTTGTACAATGCCAAGTTCAATTCCTTTCCTCATATTATCAATCGCTGTATCTATCCAGACTCGAAAGCCCTTTACTCTTTCTAAAAAATTATAGTAATCTTTGACTGTTTTAAATGGATGTATACTACTCCCAGAACCTAATTCCGCGAAGAAAGTCGGCATGCTGTAGAACTGATTAACAGGAATAAGATGATCGTTAAATTGAAATCCCTCTAGCCTCAAAACCATATCACGTTTAAATATATCATAACTTAATCTATCTTGCCCCTTTAACAAATCCCGATTTAGCTCTGAAACTTCTTCCAGGTATTTATTAAAAAGTTCTTTCTGTTTGTTTCTGTGATCTTCGCTGATATCATTTTCCAGTTTGTCATCATAGCGCCTGTCGCCAATGTAAGTAGCGTATATTGGAAGCAGCTGAATTAGCTCCTCAAAATACTCTTCGAAAATTTTATTTAACTTCTGAGATTCCTCTGATTGTTTATTTTTCATGTCGTAATTTATGAACCAAAATTCCGGTTGCACTGAAGAAGATTATAACCAGGACACTAACCCCCGGAGAAAAAAAGAATTCCGCCCCAGGCTTAACCTTTACAAATCCCTCCACAAGTAACGGATTGACAAGTGCATCTTCTATTGCATGCATAAGCACAACAGGCCAGAGAGAATTGGTTAAAAGCCTAATTTCACCGAAGACCAAAGAATATGAAACAATAGTCAGCAAAGCCATCGGGATAAAGGTTGCCAGATTTAGAGTCGTATAATCCCGGAGGATAATTCTATCCAGAAAAAAAAGATAATACGGAATGTGCCAAAAAGCCCAGATCAATCCCACTATCAAGTGTCCGGTATAATCGTTAAGGTTAAGAGAGTGAACTTTTGGCGTAAGATAACCTCGCCAGGCGAACTCTTCAAATATATTCTTAAAAAACGCCGGCAGAAGACCAAGCAGGAAAACCTGCAAGATCACACCGACCGTTCCGGAAGAGAAATCGGGAAAAACGATAAACCTTGAAAGTCTACCGATTATCAATATAAGTGTCGTAATAACGGGAAAAACGAAAACGGCAACAGAATACCCCATTAGATTTCCCCTGAAGTTTGGCTTTATTCCGAAACCCCTCCATCCACCACCGGTAAAACCCCTGAGCAGCAAACAAGTCCCAAGCGGGGTAACAAGCCACAGCAACATTCCCAGACTTCCGGCAGAAGGATTTCCCAAAATTACATCCAAGCCATGCCCAACCCAACCGATTAAAAGCACAACAATTGCGAAAATCACTATATTACGAACCGTTTTTTTATTATTCTTACCTGCAGTATTCATACCGGCTACATTTTAAAGAAATTCAGACATTTGTCAACATTTCATAATATCTGCCTCCCCCCATTTTTTTTATTAATTAAGTCGGCGAGAATCAGAGGGATTGCCGTCCAG
>CAYQMH010000101.1:0-6172 GCA_964418485.1 uncultured bacterium
ATCTAACACTACTACCTCTGTGATTAAATAATGAGAAATTCTATTTTTTTACTGGACGAATTAGAACAAAAATATGTTTACGGAATAGATCTACATTTTCTTTATAGAATTCGACATTAAACAACCTATTCATTTGTGATGATCCTAAATATACTTGCTCAAAACAAATTGTAGTTTTATCAGAATATTCTTTTAAGTATTTCCGTGTTTTTTGCAATATTGAACTTTTAAGAGGAACATTAAGATTTGATATAGTTTTCAATCTTGTCAGACTGCTACTATCATATCTATATAAAATAAATCCAAGATCATCTATATGAAGATCAAAAGTTAATCTATTAATAAGCCAATGTGGCCAAACTATAAGTTTTTTAGATAAATTAATAATATCATTAATATTATAATTACTTGGGAGCTCAGACGTAATAATCCTTCGTGGTATCAAAATAGTACGAGCTCCATATTCACATAATGATTCTTCTTTAGGTTGTGGAATATGTTTAGGTATTTCCTTAGTGCCAACCTTTTCATAAAAATATGTATGAGTAAATTCATGTGCTATTACATATCGAAAATCTTTTTCCTTATGAACGGGAACTCTAGTATGGATAATAAATCCCCCTTCAACAGGTTGAAGTTTTGAAGGAGGACCCTTACCTTCATATATTACTTTAATATCAAGAATATTGAACTTTTTTTTGACTGGTCCTCTAAAATTTATAGGATATGATAAACCTGCAATTCTTTCTTCAATATAATCTTCTAAATATTTTTTATCATAATATGTCAAATCATTATACTTCAATTACTAATACTCCCGATTTATCTATTTTAATATTAAGAATTACTTTAAGACATATTTGAGATAATATCAATATAATCTTCAATGAAATAGGCTCCCGGTGTAGGCTGACCAGCTCTACCTTTATCAGACCCGCCAATAATTGCACGAATTTCATCTTTTGTAGGCGGTTTTTTATTTATATATCTATATGCCTCTGTTATATTTGACTCAACTATAGTTTGTAAATTTTGATGTGCGCTAATATATTCATTCAACTCATTTGATACTCGAAATGTATCTTGGCATAGACCAGCTAATTTAGATTTGATATCATATGACAAAGATTCAGGGGCTAAAACCCCAAATCGCCATAATTGCCAATGACATTGACACACATGCTCAGCACCTTTTACAAGTAAACTAACGTTAGGATCATTGGTTTCCATAATATTTATCGAACTTAACTCTTTATATCGCTTGTCATCACTAAAGAAAGGACCTACTAAAGGATTCGCAAATTTTAAATTCATAGGTGGATCAGGGCAACAGATAATTACTTCCCAAGGGTCAATGCCACATAACCGTGAAAGAAATAATTCTAAAGACAATCTAAAAAGTGAAGAGTTGTATTCCCAAAAATGTTGTCGAAAAAGAGATTTTATATCTTTATCAACACTTGATTCAGTAACTAAATAAATGGGTCTAAAAATAGCTCTTCTCTTATACGAACTAATTAATTTTGCAGCACCTTCGAAATCAGGTTTTTCGTTTTTACATTTCCTCCATGCATCAAACCAGATTCTTTCATATCCTTCCCCTAAGCATTCTTTAATAGCATCAACATTCGGTCCTTTAAACGTAGCTCTATTTCCTTCAGTTTTAGGTGTTTCATTTAATAATTTCTGGAGGAGTTTAGGATGCTCTAAAAGCCAAAGAAGTTCATCATCTCTTTTATCACGTAAAAAAATGTCTGATAATTGTGTAATTTCTACAGCTTTTGAAATCATAGCCGCTGCCCACATCTTAGTTGCATTAAAATATACTCTTTCTGCAAGGGTATACCTAACATCAATTAAGTGAACGATTTCTGTTCTTGTACCTGATCGACCAGCCTTATTACCAAAAACATCTAATACTAATCGATTATTATAAATTTTAAAATCGAACATTATTTTATCATCATAGTCTCGTCTTAAACCTGTACCATAAGCATCTCTCCTGAGATAATCAAATAAATCTGCACACACTGTATTCCCTACAATATCAATATAGATTTGCAATTCATCGGGTACTTTAGGTGCTTTCGTTTCAACAGCGTCAGATTCTCCTTTACATTCACAAATTAATTCTATTAACAAATCTTTCAATGAATTTATTTTTCTTTTCTTATTAATTCTCATTCCTATACCAACATTTCTTTTTTGCGGGTCATCCATCAATTTTTCTATATCATCCAAAGCTAAGCCAATTGATTTATCAAAGAGAGCTTTTATACGTTCTCGATCTGTATGACGACCAGAAATAGCAGGTCTTTCATCTTCAATAGTGTGTCCAAATGGTATATGACCTATATCATGCAGTAAACCAAGTAAGCGACAGACGATTCGTTTTTCTAAAGGGATACTCTTTTCATGCTTATCAGCGTGACTTAGAATCTGCTCGACCATAAAGAGAGTACCTATTGAATGTTGGAATCTATTATGAGTTGCACCGTGCCACACAATTTCACAAGGACCTAACTGTTTTATACCCCGTAACCTTTGAAATTCTGATGTATTTATAATAGATATTTCATATGGCGATAGTATTATGTCAGCTTTATGGACTGGATCCCTAATAAATTTAACACCTGTATTATAAAAATAATTATCTCTTTTAAGCATCATTAATACCTTCAAGTTTTAAATACTATAATAATTTAAGAAAAGTGTCGTTTTCATTGAACCCCCTATGATTAAAGGCCTAACTCCAAGTTGTAGCTACTAGAATATTCCCGCAACACTGCGAGGGCTTCCGCCAATTCTAGTATGGTTCATATCAGCACTATAGGTAACCAAAATTCTTTTGTTCTCTTAAGATACTTTCTACTTATTTTGCAAATCTTAAATTCTCTCTAATGTTAGCTCTAATTATAGTATATTTTAAAATAATTTCTTATTATGTCAAGTACTTTTTTTATCAAATAGTCCTCTCTTTCTATGGGATTATTTGAATCCTAACATAGTTTATGTATCCTAGTGAATTCGGCAAACCTATCTTTATTCGTAGTTGAAACCAATATGGGATTTCATCACTATGAATAACTCAGTTCTTTATTCTTAATAAATTAAACACCTTATTACTCAAAAATTTATTCCACTTTATTATACAGGAAATAATGTATACTATAATCTAATGGTAAGTACATGTGAATCACCTGCAATCAGTATACTAAAATTATATTGAAAGATTCAATCTCTGTCGATATAAAAATTTTTACGCCAGCGATGATGAGTTTAGAACTTCTCTGAAAATATCAAATATTAATATCCTTTTCTTTAACAGATACATATGGATTGTTTCTTAAGAAAAATCTCCAAGGATAATATTTTGCATCACCAGCATAATCAATATTTATTCGCTTCGAAGAACTTATATTATAAGTATTACCTTCCTTTTTAGGATTGCTTATAAACAGTTTCCCCTCACATAAATCCAAACCATAACAATTTTTATCTATTGCTAGTGCCTGGCATAATTTTCCTGGGCCATTAGTCAATTCAATAATTTTACCATTTTTCAACTTTCTCCTTTTTTTCATTATTTCAATTCCTTTTAATGGTTTTAAAGCCCTTATTAAAACTACTTCAGGTTTTTCTTTAATTTGCGTTACTACGTTAAAACAGTAATGAAGTCCGTAAATTTTATATATATATGCTTTTCCTCCTTCTTCATATTGTATGGAAGTCCTTTCCGTTCTTTTTCCCTTATATGCATGAGAAGCACGGTCATGTGGACCAATATATGCTTCGGTTTCAACTATAATGCCAGATGTAATTCCTTCAATTGTATTATGTATTAATTCCTTACCTAAAAGCTCTCGGGCAATTTCAATTGTATCTTTAATATAAAATCTTCTTGGTAAAGCGTTTTGATTCCTCAATCGAGATTATCGAGGATTGATTCGGCTGCTATTAAACCGGTAGTCCCAGCGTATGATATTCCTTGTGAAACTCCAGCTCCGTCCCCAATAACGTAGAGGTCTTTCACAGACGTTTCTAAATTTTTGGCAGTTTCAATTTTGGGCATCCACCATTCGACAACGGGGGCATAAATGAGTATATCGCCTGTATAAAAACTAGGATCAACTTTAGATAATTTAATGATAAAATCAATAAATTTATCATTAAAATTATATTGTAAATTAAGTGAAGCTATGTTACCAGGAATGGCATCTTTCTGAGAGGGTTGAATAGAATTCCTTTCTAATTTCTTATATGTTGTTGGTTCATTATTTATAAAATCTTCAAGTCTCTGAACTAATAAGTTACCATTAGTCAATTTGTTTATGTTAGACATATATTTCAAAACTATTTCTAAATCAAATTTCTTTCCATTGGTATCGCTTAATAAGACAGCAAAAGAAGTGTTTAGGTTCAAGTAATTACAACTATTCTTTTCCGTAAACGGTGAGTGTCCTCCTGCAAGTGGTAACCCAAAATACTTTAACGATAGTACTTTCCCCCTTCTATTAAAACAATGAATTTTGATTTTTGAATTGTCGCTAAAATACATGTAGAATTTGGGATCAAAAGATATTTTACTTAATTTTTCGGCAAAAGGAGTTTCAAGCCTAACACCCAAATATATTCTATTTTTCTTAGATTTAATATCGAATTTCTTATCCAATATATTACCCAACCATAAAGAGCCTTCTTTGCCTACAGCGAAGATTAGCCTTTTGGTTCTTAGAATCTTTTTATGCTTTCTGTTCGTTTGAGTAATTACTTTAAAAGATTCTTTCTCTTTGTGAAAATCTATAACCTTGTTATTAAAGTAAGAGTTAACGCCCAATTCACTAAGTTCTTCCCAAAATTTTATTAATACTTTTTTTAAATTATATGTGCCAAAATGCCTGATGGGTAGAGGTTTATAATTAAGATCATAGTCAATAAAATTTTCATAAAAACAAGGGTTCTTTAATACAGAACTTCCATCTAAACCAATAAGAGTGTTCTTTATAAAATTTATGTATTTCGTAGCATAAGTATCAGATATATCTAAATTGCCTCCGGCATTAAGCGTTAAAGTTAATTTGCCATCGGAAAACAAGCCTGCTCCGCCAGCGCCGGAAACAATATTTTCACCTACTTCTTTGCTGTTTATTCGCTGTATTATATCATTTCCTTTATCGATGATGCCAACTTTCAGACGCGGAGAATTTCTTAATAGTTTATATGCCGAAAACATACCACTTGGGCCTGCTCCGACAATAAGTATATCAAAAAAATCTTCCATATATATGTTTTAATTTGTTTTTTCTGTTTTTATACTATTTATATCACTACTTCCTTTATTTGTCTCTTTAGAAGGTTTTTGTTCTGTTTGTTCGATAGGATAATTTATGGTCGGTTGAATCAAAATGTTTTTCACGGTTAATACTGTAAATAAAATTGTAATACATCCTATAATAGCAGTTATAACAAATAATATCAAAGGGATGTACCGTTGGATTGAATTTCTCCAATTGTCTATCTTTAACTCAAGATCACGTAAGGAACCTCGTATAGGTTGTTTAATAACTTGTTCTAGCTTCTCTATTTTTCTATCCCCAGAGTATTTTTGATTGGCCTCTTGGTCTAAGAAAGAAAGTTCTAACGTCAATATATGGTCGCCTTCGCATAAGGGAATAACTCTCGAAGATAAATTGTATAACATTGCAATAATCTTACCTTCATAACCTGGGTCTATGGGTGGTTGACTTGCCAGCATTACCCCTTTTGCAATTAATCCCAGCTTCAGGGATAAAGAACCACAAATATTTTTGGGTAAATTTATTGTCTCATTGCATATAATATAACATACACCATTTGGAGGAATAATAAAAGTCTCTTTCTTTCTTAATTTCTCTATCTTAACGTTCCCTTTGTGTCTTTTCTCCCAAATATAATATTCCTTACCCATGGTCAAGTCATAACTTGCTCCTTTAATATTGTTTTTATCATGGGGATATATTAAATTATGCTCGGTTATGTATCTTTCTATTGTTATATCTGATAATACACCTTTTTCTATATTCATAATTTATATATAGGTAAATTATAATTATATATTATATAAAGTCAAGTATACTTTTCTCTCCTTTAAATCTAACCAAGCGGAGAGACTTTAGGACTAACAGGAATGGCG
>CAYQMH010000102.1:0-6170 GCA_964418485.1 uncultured bacterium
TCTCTTAACTCCCATCCCCTCACCAATGTGTAAACCATGTGCTTTGGATTTAACAAAATTTTCTAAATAAACCCTTGACAAATTTAATCTGTTTTGTAATACTAATTTCAATTAACAGAAAATGGAAGGGAAAAACAAAACACCTTTATTCAAGAAACACCAGGAATTGAATGCCTCTATGGTAGATTTTGCCAATTACAGAATGCCCATGCAATATTTCTCTATATTTGAAGAAACAAAAGCTGTACGAAATTCTGCAGGGCTGTTTGATGTGTCTCATATGGGCGAGATCGAAATCTCAGGGCAAGACGCAACAGAATTTATTAACTACCTGGTAGCGTTCGATATCTCTAATCTCAAGGATTTTCAGGCAAAATATACCGTAATGCTTAATGAAAAAGGAGGAATAATAGACGACCTTCTGGTGTATAATCTTAAGGGTAAATATTTAATAGTAGTCAATGCATCGAATCAGGGGAAAGATTTTAACTGGATTAAGCAGTACAAATGGAATAACGTAAGGATACAAAATGTCAGCAAAAAATATTTTCAAATCGCCTTACAGGGGCCATTATCAGAGAAAATTATCAAAAGAATTGTAAAAAGAGATTTTTCAAATTTGAAATTTTATTATGCTAAAGAAGAAAATATGGCAGGCGCACAAGTTTTGCTTTCAAGAACAGGTTATACAGGCGAGGATGGATTCGAGGTTTACGGGAATAGCAAGGAAGCTGAAAAAATCTGGGATAAGATTATGGAAGAGGGAAAGAAATATAAGCTCATCCCATGTGGTTTAGGTGCGAGAGATTTGCTCAGACTTGAAATGGGATACTGTCTCTACGGAAACGATATAACAACAGAAACGACTCCCCTGGAAGCGAACCTATCCTGGGTTGTTTCTTTAGATAAGGAAGATTTTATTGGTAAAGAAGCTTTATTAAAACAAAAAAAAGAAGGAATAAAGAGAAAACTTGTTGGAATTTTAGTCCCAGGTAAAAGAATCCCGAGATCGGGGTATAAAATATTGATAAATAAGAAAAAAGTTGGCACAATAACGAGCGGTAATTATTCGCCGAATCTGGGTTCTTCTATAGCAATGGGTTATATAGATAGACCTCATGAAAAAGAAGGGACAAAATTAGAAATCGAAATAAGAAATACGGTTGTTGAAGGAAGGATTACAAAACTGCCATTTTGGGAAAAAGGAACGGTCAAAAAGCATTTCGGAATGAAAGTAGAGAAGACGAAATTAAAAATAAATACAAAAATGGAGGGGAAATGGAAGTAAGAATACCGAAAGACCTTTTGTACACAGAAGATCACGAATGGGCTAGAAAAGAAAATGGCGAAATTATCGAAGGTATAACGGATTTCGCGCAATCTGAGCTTCAGGATATTGTCTTTATAGAGTTACCGGAAGTAGGTCAGGAAGTAGCCCAGGGGGATTCTATTGCTACTATCGAAGCAGTGAAGACTGTAACCGATCTTTACGCAGCTGTTTCCGGTAAGATTGTAAAGGTGAACAAGGAACTGGAATCAAAGCCGGAACTAATAAATAAAGACCCCTATGATACCGGGTGGATAGTAAAGATAAAGATATCGGATCCCGCCGAGTTAGACACGCTGCTTACTCCTTTAGAATATAAAAAAGTGATTCAAGAAGAGTGAACTTTATTCCCGTAAGTAAAAATCATCAGGAAGAAATGCTTAAAACAATAGGCAAAGGTATTGAAGAATTGCTTTTAGCCGTGCCTAAAGATTTACAATTGAAAAGAACATTAAAAATTTCTCCTCCTCTCTCTGAGATGGAAATAAAAAAGGAGATAACAGAAGAAGCTAAACGGGGCAAAGAGCTAGTCATTTTTGCCGGAGGAGGAGTTTATGATCATTATGTCCCGTCAGCCATCAAACATATAACCGGGAGGGCCGAGTTTTATACTTCTTATACTCCTTATCAACCGGAGGTCTCTCAGGGTACTCTTCAGGCAATTTTCGAATATCAATCTTTGATTTGCGAATTAACCGGTATGGAGGTATCAAACGCTTCTATATACGATGGGGCGACAGCACTCGCGGAGGCCGTTTTTATGGCGTTGGCAATAAACAAAGATAGAAGCAAAGTAGTTGTTTCGGAAGGAATTAATCCTTATTACCTTGAAGTCATAAAAACATATCTCGGGGAAAACTATTTATTCAAAACGCTTTCCCTTAAAGGCGGCATTACAGATACAGAACAAGTCGCTAAAATTGACGAGGGAACCGCGTGTATTGCGATTCAACATCCCAATTTTCTGGGGAATCTTGAAGAAGTAAGTGAATTTGCAAGATACGCCCGGGATAAAGGCGTTATTGTAATTCTTAGTTTCGACCCGATTTCTCTTGGTCTGCTAAAAACGCCGGGGGAATACAAAGTGGATATCGCGACAGGAGAAGGACAATCATTGGGCATTCCCATGAGTCTCGGAGGACCGCATCTCGGCTTATTCACAACTATGAAAAAGCATATAAGAAATTTGCCGGGAAGAATTGTAGGAAAGACTATCGACAAAAAAGGAAAAGAAGGTTATGTAATGGTTCTGCAGACACGAGAACAGCACATAAGAAGAGAAAAAGCCACGTCGAATATCTGTACCAACCAGCAGCTCTGTGCTCTCGCTTCCGCGATTTACCTGGCGCTGCATGGATGGGAAGGAATAGGAGAAATAGCCAATAAAACGACTCAAAAAGCACATTATCTCGCCGAAAAGCTTCACAGGGAAGGCTTCAAACTCCCTTATAAACAAAATTTTTTTAGAGAGTTTGTTGTCGAAATACCCGTGGGAGCAAAAACAGCAATTAAAAAAGGCGTTAAAAAAGGATACCTCGTCGGTATCGACCTCGGAAAATTCAAAAAAGAATGGCAAAACCACCTTCTCGTTTCCGTGACGGAAAAAAGAACAAAAGAGGAGATGGACGAACTCGCCCGAATCCTTTCGTCTAATCTGTAAGACACCCCCCACTCCAAAAAAACAACTCAAACGCATTCCATATTGTTTAAAGAAAAAACCCTTGACAAAGCACTAGAAATCTATTATAATATCTTTGTATTAATTCAATAATACAAAGCGGTTAAGCTGTTAGAGGTTAAGGAAGGCTGGTTTTTGTTGAATATTTTAGAGGTAGGTTCGTATATACAAAAAGACGCTTGCTTGAAACTTTTTGAAAGTTGTGTTCGTCAAACAGTAAAAAGAGGCAAGAAGCTATGTTCTATTTTGTTTTAAAGGAGGTTAAATTATGTCTCGAAAAAAGAAACTTGTATTTATGGCTCTATCTATTTTTTTATTTATAGTTATTTTATCTGTTGTTGGTCAGAGAAGAAATGGTGGCAAGGAGAGCTCTAGCATAGTTGTGGGGAAAGGCGATATTAGAGATGTAGCCGTAGCGCTTGGTACTATTGAGGTCAAGTATGAGACGGGTGTGAAATCCACGTTTTCGGGAGTAATAAAAAAAGTGTTTGTTGAAATCGGAGATGTGGTTAAAAAGGGCGATCCTATCTTTGAAATAGACCCGACCCCGACTCCCTTCGAACTCGCTTCTATTAGAAAAGAAGTTAAAGTGGCAGAAATTCGGTTGGAAAACGCAATAAAAGACATTGAAAGAAAAAAGACCCTTTTCGAAAAGGGTTTGATATCCGATAGAGAATACGAAAATGTTCAGCAAGATCTCCAGGAAGCACAATCCATTTATGATCTAGCAAAACAGAGATTAGATCTAATGGAAAAAGGCAAGGCAAAAGTCGGAGGAACTCCTCTTGATGCTATAATCCGGTCTCCCGTTTCCGGAACTGTGCTCTCCAGAACAGCCAACATAGGAGATCCTGTGGTACCTCTTACTTCTTATCAGCCGGGTACAGAACTTATGCAGATTGCGGGACTGCAAAATCTTCTATTCAAGGGAGTAGTTGATGAAATCGATGTCGGCAGATTGGAAGAAGGAATGAAAGCAAAGATAACAGTGGGTGCTATCCCTGATGAAGAAGTTTACGGGATAATAGATATTATCGCTCCGAAAGCACGTAATAAGGAAGGAGCCACAGTTTTTGATATTGAGATAATAGTAACTAAAAAAGGAGAAAAGCCTCTCCGGGTAGGCTATTCGGCGACTGCCGATATTATTATCGACGAACGAAAAAACGTACTCGCAATCCCTGAGGGTGCGGTAAAATTTGAAGAGGAAAAAACATATGTTTATCTTGTAAGCGGAGAAAAGAGGGAGATTCAGACCGGACTTTCTGATGCGTTAAATATAGAGGTTGTCTCGGGTCTTGAGGAAGGTGAGGAGATAAGAAAATGAAAAAACCTTTTTCTCATTTTTTTCAGGATTTTAAGGCCTATAAAATCAGATTCCTTTTGGTTGTATTCGGCGTAGGCTGGGGAACAATCACCATTGTTTTGCTAATGAGTTTTGGGGTTGGGGTTATGGAACAGTCAAAGAAAGGCATGAGAGGTCTAGGTGAGAATATCGGAATACTCTGGCCCGGACAGACGAGTATTCCATATAAAGGTCTGGGTATCGGCAGAAATATTAGATTCGTACCTGAAGATGCGGAACTCTTAAAAGAAAAAATCGATATCATAGAAGCGGTATCCCCGGAATATATACACTGGGGACAAACAATAAGATATGGAGAGTTGCTCAGGAAGGCAAAAGTCTGTGGGGTCAACTCTTCATACGGCATGATGAGATCCATTGAGGCTGAGAAAGGGAGATTCCTAGATAAACTGGACATAGAACAAAGAAGGAGGGTTATCTTTCTCGGAAACGAAGAAAAAGAAAAAGTGTTCGGAGATGAAGATGCTGTTGGCAAAAGGGTACTTCTTAACGGTATACCCTTTACCGTTATTGGAGTAATGAAGAAAAAGATACAGCATAATAATTACTCAGGGAATGACCAAAATGCAGTTTTTATCCCCTACTCAACTTTTAAAACTATGTACGGCTGGCTATACATAAACAATATAGTTTACAGACCCATATCTGCCGACCTATCAAAAGAGACACAGGAAGAGATCAGCAAGATTTTTGGAGAAAAGTATAAATTTGATCCTGAAGACAAGGAAGCTCTTGGAATATGGGATGTGGCGGAAGGAGAGAAAATGGTAGATAAGATTGCCAAAGGAATGGAGATATTTTTGGCTATGGTCGGGGCAATGACTTTATTGATCGCCGGAGCCGCAATCGCAAATATTATGTATTTCATAGTTGACGAGAGAACCAGAGAAATCGGCATAAAACGTTCCGTTGGTGCGACAAAAAGTGACATCCTGCGACAATTCCTCTTAGAATCGCTTTTTCTATCAGCGATTGGCGGAGCTTTGGGTTTATTCTTCAGTCTGTCGCTTGTATGGCTCTGTTCGTTTATACCCGAAACGGGATTATTCGAATTTATAGGTAAACCTATGATGTCCTATGAGATACCTATAATAACCGTTATCGTTCTTCTGGTTATTTCAATCTTTTCCGGTTATTTCCCCGCAAAAAAAGCAGCAAATTTAAAACCGGTGGAGTGTTTGCGCTATGAGTAAGTTACTAATCGAAGCAAAAAATATAAGAAAAGAATACGAAATGGGAGAAGAGAAAGTAGAAGCCATTAAGAATATTTCCCTTAAGGTAAAGGAAGGGGAATTCATTGCGGTTATAGGCCCTTCCGGTTCTGGCAAATCAACACTCCTGCATATATTCGGATGTCTGGATTTGCCCACCAGCGGAGAATATCTATATAAAGGAAAAGAAGTATCGACTTATTCCGACAATCAGCTTTCCGCATTCAGAAACAGAGAAATAGGTTTCGTGTTTCAGTTTTTTTATTTGTTGCCCCGCGAGAACGTTCTTGAGAATGTCAAGTTGCCTTTAATCTATCGTGATACGCCCGAAGAGGAGAAGAACGACATGGCTATGAAAGCTCTAGGGAAGGTTGATATGGACAAAAGAAAAAATCATCTTCCTACTGAACTTTCAGGAGGGGAGCGTCAGAGAGTTGCTATCGCGAGAGCCTTAGTCGGTGAACCAAATCTCATTCTTGCCGATGAGCCGACGGGGAACCTGGACACAAAAACGGGAGAATCCATAATATCGATTTTTGAAGAGCTATATAAAACCGGAAAAACAATTATAATGATAACCCATGAGAA
>CAYQMH010000103.1:0-6146 GCA_964418485.1 uncultured bacterium
GAAGAAAAAAAGATAGTTGTAATCTTACCCGATACAGGCGAACGTTACCTCAGCACGGACCTGTTTTATTAAAGATTCTTCGGATCAGTTAAATAGAAAAATGGAAAAATGGTTAAATAGTAAAAAAACTACAACATCTACATGCCCTACATGTAAAAATTTTGGGGGCACGGGATGGGTTTTAAATAAACAAATTAAACTCTGGGGTGGGTTGGGCTTTGTGTCTTAGTGACTTTGTGGCTATATAAACATGGAAATAACAGGTAAAGTTATCAAAACAGATGGTACCTTAGCAACTGTCTTTATCGAAAACGGACAGAGTTGTGACTCCTGCGAATTTGCTAAGTTTTGTCGTATCGATAAAACAGGAAGAGAAATAATTTGTAGAAACAACAAAGGCGCACAGGTAGGAGATATAGTTTGTCTTGACACAAGCGGCAAAAATATTTTTAAAGCCACTTTTTTAAATTTCGTTTTGCCTCTTTTTCTGCTCGCTTGTGGAGCAACGACAGGAAAAAGAATCTGGCAAACAGATCTTGCAGGTTTCATTTTAGGGATGTCTCTAATGGTTCTATATTTTTCTTCAATTTTATTTATCGATAGAAAGATATTAAAAGAAAGCCGTCTCTTGCCGGAAATTATAAGTATAAAAAAAGAAAAACTCCGTTAACATAGCCATCTTTTTATTCTCGAATTTCGACTAACTCTGCACAATTTTCTAAAAGACGAGAAGCTTCTATCAAATATTCCTTTGGATAAGGAGTCTTTTCGGAAAAATCAGGGGAAAGAGTTTTTGCGTTTCTGAAATTCTGAAGAACATATTTCTGTACTTTGTCTATTTTTGTACATATCTCTTTAAGGTCGTCTTTATCTACAACATCAGGGACCATTGTAGTTCTAAATTCATAGCTTTTAGTCCCTTTTATTATTTCTATACTTTCTTCTATTTTTTCGAATGTTGTTTTGTTCCCGGTAGCAGCAGAATACTTTTCCGGCGAAGATTTTATATCCATAGAAATATAGTCAACAAGAGGAAGAATTTTTCTTAAGTCATCCGGCAGCGTCCCGTTTGTATCTAGTTTTATGTCAAGCCCCGTTTCTTTTTTAATCTTTTTAAAGAGATCCGGTAACCCTACAAAAAGGAGAGGTTCCCCTCCGGTAAAAGACACTCCATCTATAAAACCTTTTCTTTTTTTTAATTCTTCAATTATTTGTTCGACTGGGATATCCGGAATCTTCTCTAAAAGCTCCGGCAAAACAAGGTCCAGATTGTGGCAAAAAGGACATCTTAAATTACATCCGCCAATAAAAATTACGCACGCGATTTTACCAGGGTATTCTATTACACTGGTGCCTAAAAAAGACTTGATCACTTATTATCTTCTTCTATTCTTAAATATCTTCTCTCTCTAAACTCTTCTCTTTTGCCTTCGTTCCAGTCTTGAATTGGCCGATAATAGCCAACTACTCTAGAATAAACTTCCGCTTTTACTGCCTGAACAACTTTTTCTTCTTCTTTTCCCTCTCTTAATTTTTCCGACAAAATATCTCCTTGTTTTTATTTTACTTTATTTAAAAAAACTTTCAACTCCTTCTTTTCAGGCTTTTCTTCTCCTAATGCTTTATAGGATCCTTCTTCCATCTTTTCCAATTGTATACGGTTAAGTTTTACGACCTGTCCGAATTCTTCCAATTCCTCCTCGGTATGCGGATACGGACAGTAGAAATGTTCCCCTGATATATATCCATGAACCGGGCAGATGGAGAAAGTAGGAGTAAAGCTGAAATACGGCAGGGAAAATCTGTTGACTATTTTCTTCGCCAAATTCCTTACCGTTTTCCAATCTGTGATGGCTTCCCCAAGGAAAATATGAACAACCGTCCCTCCCGTAAACAGAATCTGGAGTGGCTCCTGATGTTCGAGAACTACAAAAGCATCATCCACTTCATCCACAGGCGGATGTACAGAATTCGTATAATAGGGATAAACCTTGCCTTTTGTATAAATATTGGGGAATCTTTCTTTATCAGCTCTTGCCAGACGGTATGAAGCGCTCTCTGCTGGTGAAGCTTCAAGATTGTAAAGATTCCCTGTCTCTTCCTGAAATCCGGAAATCTTTTCATTCATAAATTCAAGTACTTTTACAGCCCAATCTCTTCCTTTTTCTGACAGCAAACCTTTTCCGAACATATTTACGCACGCTTCATTCATACCTATAAGCCCTATAGTGGAAAAATGGTTAGCCCAGTAAGAATTTACAGCTTTTTTTATCTCTCTTAAGTAATATCTGGTATAAGGATATAGCCCTTCTTCTGTGAACCCTTCAATAATTTTTCTTTTCAGTTCTAAAGCTTCCTTTGCCGTTTCCATAATATTTGAAAGCCTATCAAAAAATTCTTCTTCGTCATTTGAAAGATATGCAATACGTGGGATATTTATGGTTATCACACCTATACTGCCGGTAAGAGGATTAGATCCAAAAAGCCCACCGCCTCTTTTTCTTAGCTCTCTTTTATCTAATCTGAGCCGACAACACATACTCCTTGCGTCTTCAGGCTCCATATCGGAAGAAACAAAATTGCTAAAGTAGGGAATTCCGTATTTGCCTGTCATTTCCCATACAGGAATAAGTTCCTCGTTCTCCCAATCAAAATCTTTGGTTATATTATATGTGGGAATAGGAAAAGTAAAAATCCTGCCCTTTGCGTCTCCCTCCATCATCAATCCCGCAAAAGCCTTATTTATTATATTCATCTCTTCCTGGAACTCTCCATATGTTGCGTCTTTTTCTCTCCCTCCTATTATAACCTTTCTGTCTCTGAAGCTACTTGGAACTTTAAGATCCAGCGTAATATTTGAAAAAGGGGTTTGGAACCCAACTCTTGTAGGAACATTTATATTAAATAAAAACTCCTGTAAAGCTTGTTTAGTACTCTTATAATCCAAATCATCAAACCGAATAAACGGAGCCAGCAATGTATCAAAATTCGAAAAGGCCTGTGCTCCTGCTGCTTCCCCCTGAAGTGTATATATAAAATTAACAACCTGCCCGAGCGCACTTCTTAAATGCTTTGCAGGCGAAGATTCAACTTTACCACTCATGCCTCTAAAGCCTTCCTTTAAAAGGTCCATCAGATCCCAGCCTACACAATAAGGCCCGAGTATTCCTAAATCATGAATGTGAAAATCTCCACTGCTGTGCGCTTCTCTGATTCTGGGGCTGTAAATTTTACCAAGCCAGTATCGGGCAGTCACTGAGGAAGAGACATAAAAGTTTAAACCCTGTAGAGAGAAATTCATGTTTGAATTCTCTTGAACTCGCCAGTCTTCTTTTTTCAAGTACTTTCCCATTATCCCTTCAACATCTCTAAATACATCTTCTACTTTACGAGCCTCATTTCTCTTCTCTCTATAAAGAATGTAAGCTCTTGCCACATCCGGTAATTTCCTTAGCATAAGGGTTTCTTCTACATAGTTTTGAATTTCCTCAACAGTCGGAACATTCCCAACTCTGAAGAAATTCATATAAAGCGAAGTCTCCACTTGATTGGTGATAGCGTTAGCATCTTCTTTAGCACCTATCGCTTTAAGTGCTTTAGAAATAGCGACGCTTATCTTCTTCTTGTTATACGGAACAACTTTTCCAGACCTTTTTCTAATAAGCCATTCCATTAAATACCCTCCTTTAAAACCATACCATAACCCATTTATTTTACAAGAGATACCAAGTCTTCACTTTTCCCGAATACCGAAAAAACCCTATAGTGTAAATTATTAATATAAGAACACCTTTTTTCTGCATTTTTTATGTATATTTTTATATTAAAAAATCATTCTCATAAGTCAAGGGGCTTCGCAAGAATTTTTCCAAAAAAATAAAATTTTTCTTCTATTTCTCAAAACTTATTCCCATCTTGATCAAAAATCTTGACTTTAGTCTTTGCCGTGTTAACTTTAAGAAATATGAAAACTTTAGGCAGATATGTTATTATAAGAAAACTACTGCATATTTCTACCGCCTTAGTTCCTATTATTTATATTTTCATATCAAGATTTCCAATGGTCATAAGTCTTTTCTCTCTGGCGTTTGCTTTTCTCGTTGTCGATTTCCTTCGTTTAAAAGTCAAACCGGTAGGCGATTCTTTTAACCGTTTTTTTGGGAAAATACTCTGGGAGAAAGAGGAAGATACTTTAACAGCTGCTACTCATTATGCAGTCGCTTCTTTTCTTTCGGTATATTTTTTCGATAAATGGATAGCTATTGCTGCATTACTCTTCCTTTCCTTTGGAGACACGGCTGCCCATATAATCGGTGTAAAATTTGGTAAAACTCGCGTTGGGTCAGAAAAATCGGATAAAACTATAGAAGGGAGTCTGGCTTGCATAGTTATATGCCTTTGCATCTCCTCTCTTTTACCTCACCCCGGGTTGCTTGTTCTTTTTGTCGGTTCGATTGTTGCATCTCTTGTTGAATTTTTCCCTTTTGGCATCGACGATAATTTCACGCTCCCTTTGATAGCGGGAGCAGCAATGGAAATTATGGTTAAAATTCTATAAAGAACAAAATTTTTATTTTCGCTATTTGTGTCATCCTTTTGTTGTTAAAATTGTAGGTGTGGGGACTGACTTCTCTCTTCTAACTACTAACTTCTTCCTTTACAATGCCGAATCTAATATTATAGGTTTGCCGTCAGAAATACTTCTAACGTACCTGGAGTCAATAAAATCAAACCACTTTTTACCCGCAAGATATCTCGCCAAAGCTTCTTCAGGATTATCTGAAAAAATTGACAAGAATTTAAGATAAGAAAAACCAAGAAGCAGATTATCCTCGATTTCATATAAATTATAACTCACATTACTTAATTTCTCTTCTTCCTCCTCAGTTAAACCGACTGAGCCTGAATATAAAAGAACTTCTCCAATATAACTTGCTGTTTCAGCCATTACTTGAGTAAGTCCTTTGGCATTAACTTTACTTGTAGCACTTGGAATAAAACTACTTTCGGCCTGAATCCAACGCACAACAACAGGCCATCTCATCCAGAAACGAATAGAATAATCGTAAGCTCTTTTAATTGTTTCGCTATCACCTTTTACTCCACTTGAACGAGCATAAAGCAAAGCTTGATGACGTAGTTCTCCGTATTCTTTATGCCATCTGACCTCTGAAGTCGGAGAAAAAAAAGGTATTGGTATTAAAAGGAACATAAAGATTATTACTGATAATAAAGGACGATAATTTTTACTCTTTTTTATATTAAAAATCATCCTATTATAATTTACTCAAATCTTTGCATTTCGCAAGGTCTAAACGGCTATTTCTTGTATTCTTAAAAAACTCTGCAGTGTGCTAAGACACTGCAGAGTTTATCTCAAAACTTCAAAAATTAAAAATAATAAGGAGGTAAAAGTATTTACCGTTGATATATAAAAACTTGTTCTATTTAAACTCGCTAAAACCTTTTGCGTCTTCGTTTTTATATTCTCTCAAACTTTCAATTTCCTCTTTTAGTTCCTGAAAAGATTGCGATGCACGAAAACGAGTATATAGGTTTTCGTTCTCGCTGGAAGTTAATTGTTTTAAAAGCTCTTCTCTGGCTTTCCCAATCGGAAGTTCCATAAGTACGAAAGAGCGAAATCCCTTTCCTTCCGGTTTTACCTTAGTTTTATTTTCTCTTGAACCCACGAGGGTTTGATCCACTACATTTTTAGAAACTTGTGTGAACTGTGTCAAAAGCTCTCCCTCTTCTAAACCTCCCACTTCCTCGTCGAATTTCTTTATTAATCCCATAATATGAGATTCGAGGTTTTCGGCTATGTCGAGTCTCGCTCCCTGTTTTGCTTTATCTATCGCTAATTGTAAATCCATTGACGTAGCAGTAGCTTTACCGTATATATAATTCTGATCAGTCGGTGGATTTAAATACCAATCGGGAATTTCTATCTCGCCTACTTTTGTTACACCAGATGAAGCACAACCAATAATCAAAATAACGACAATTAAAGCGACTGAAACTAATTTATTCATACTACCTCCTCTTTTAAGTATAATTAGTATAGAGGAAAAAATTAAAAAGTCAAGAGATTAAAAACCGGGGTAATCAGGCACATGGTGGTACAGATTATTTTCCGAGTAAGATTT
>CAYQMH010000104.1:0-6056 GCA_964418485.1 uncultured bacterium
TTTTGTCCAGACCAAAAAACTTATTTTGTTAAAATAGTGAACGTCGAATTGCCCCCTTACTCTCTTCGCCCCTAGTAAGGGGAGGATTATGGGGGGGTAATCCTTATTGGTTTTTTAACAATACTGTTTTTTTTTTACTACTTCACCAATCAATGGCTTAGTCGCTTAATTTTTACTATGGTGCTATTGACAAAACAAGGGATAAAAGTAATATAGGCTTGTGATAGGAGTAAATAATGTTATTTGAAGTACTTAAGTCTAAAATACATATGGCTAAAGTGACTGAAGCGAATGTCGAGTATGATGGTTCTATAACTATCGATAAAAAACTCGCCCGAAAAGCAGATATTTCTCCAAATGAGAAAGTTCTCGTAAGTGATATTGAGAACGGAAACCGTTTTGAAACTTATGTTATTTATGGTAAAGAAGGGGAAATTTGTGTGAATGGTGCCGCAGCCAATCTCGCCAGTGTGGGGGATAGGCTTATAATAATGTCTTTTGTGTACGTTGATAATAGGAATTTTCCGTCGAAGACAATTAAAGTTGATGATAAAAATCAAATTATAGAATAGTGGGCGATGCTCATTTTCCGGACTGGATAAAAAGTAGACTTTCCAGAAAAAAACAAGCTGAAACTTTAAAAAATATTCTCAAATCGAGAAATTTACATACAGTTTGCGAAGAAGCAAAATGTCCGAATATTGGTGAATGTTTTTCAAAAGGAACAGCCACTTTTCTAATAATGGGGCAGGTCTGTACAAGGAATTGTGGTTTTTGTTCTATTCGTAAAGGAATTCCAGTATCTCTTGATGAGTTTGAGCCAGTTAGGATTGCCGAACAGGTGAAAGAAATGAAGTTAAAACATGTTGTTTTAACTTCTCCAAGCCGTGATGATCTTGAGGACGGTGGAGCCGGTTTTTTTGTTCGTACTACAAGAGAGATAAAGAAGATAAATTCGATTACAACAATAGAGGTCTTGGTTCCTGATTTTATGGGAGATATAAACTCTTTAAAAAGAGTTCTTAACTCCGATATTGATGTTTTCAATCACAATGTTGAAACTGTACAGAGGCTCTATCCCACTGTTCGCCCCGAAGCCGATTACGATAGAAGTCTTAAGGTTTTAGGAGAAGCTTATACTTGTAGCCAGAGTCTTCCTGTAAAAAGTGGTTTTATGGTTGGTTTAGGTGAAAAAAAAGAAGAAGTAATAGAATTGTTGGAAGATTTAAGGGCAGCAGGATGTAATATATTGACTGTAGGTCAGTATCTCAGACCGACTTTAAAGCAACTACCGGTTTTTCGATATGTTCATCCGGATGAATTTAAAGAAATAGAAAATCTGGCTTATGATATTGGATTCGATTATGTTATTTCGGGTTCGCTTGTGAGAAGTTCATATAAAGCTGAAGAAGTTTTATCGTCACTCACTAGAAATAGCATAGATTAGTTGAGTTTGAAAAATTGAAAAATAAAAATCTTTTTAATCATTAGACAAATTAAATATCAAAAATTAAAAAGCAAAATTACAAATAAAAATTCAAAACTATTTTAAACTATATAAAGAAAAACATATTTTCTCTGTGTTCACCGTGGTTTAATTGTTTCTTGGGTGAGAGAAGTGGGTTTTAAATAACAAAAACAAATCCTGAGAATCTGCGTTTATCTGCGTCCTATTACCTTTGTGCTCTTTTTGGTTCAAAAATATTTTTACTCTTGACTATCGATGCAAAAATCTTACAATTATATAAATGGCAAAAAAAGAAGATAGTGAAAAAACAAAAGCAGAACTTATAAAGGAAATAGAAGAACTTCGCGAGCGAGTTAAAGAACTCGAAAATCCCAGAGATGAATTGACAGGGTTATATAATTGGATACATTTTTTAACTATATCTGAAAGGGAATTTGAACGGGCGCTGCGATATAAGCGTCCAATGTCGTTAATATTACTCGATATAGACAATCTTAAAGGAATAAACAGAGATTACACTAGAAAGTGTGGCGATCAAATCCTAATTGAAGTTACCAAGAGATGTAAAGCTAATATCAGGGAGCTTGATTATATCGGTTGTTACGAGGGTGGTAAGTTTACTCTTTTATTTGTAGAAACCGATAAATTAAATGCGAAGAAAGCGGGCGAGCGGATTCGCAAGGTTATTGCTTCCAGTCCCGTTTCAACCGACAAAGGGCCCGTTAAAGTAACCGTTAGCATCGGAATCGCGGACAGGACTACCGAGATAGCCGATATTTCCTCTTTACTTGAGAAGGCAGATGAAGCGTTGTTTTTGGCAAAAGATCGGGGGCGGAACTGCGTCCAGATAAGCGGTACTTAAATCTAACAACATTTTCTTTAACTTAAATCCATAAATTAATAATAAAAAGAGTTTTTCTTGAAATATAAGCGGATTTAATTTTTTTAAATGATTTTTAATAGCGGAAACATAGAGAAATTATACAAAACGATTCCACAAAAAGTCGTTGTTAATGAAATTACTAACTTCTTCCCGGAAAATGTAGTAGCTTGTGATGTGGGTTATAAGGAAAAAGCTAAAGTTTCCTGTGTGGTTTTCAATATTGAAGAGAAAATAGTTGTTGAGGAGATAGCATTTGAGAGAGAAGTTTACTTTGAATATATTCCGACCAAATTTGCCAGAAGAGAATTGCCTTTTATCGTAGAAGCTGTTTCGGCGATTTCTGCTCCCTATGATTGTATAATTGTGGACGGTCATGGTATTGCTCATCCTGATAAAGCGGGTCTTGCCTGTTTCGTGGGAGTTATTCTCGACCTGCCAACTATTGGGTGTGCCAAAAATCTTTTAGTCGGAAGTTTTAATAGTATACTTCTTGAAAGAGGTAATTGGACTGATGTTTCTTATAAAGGTCAAAAAGTAGGGGAAGCTGTTTGTACTAAAAAGGGTGCTAAACCGATTTTTCTCTCCCCGGGTAATAAAATAGGTTTTAAAAATATTAGAGAAATTATTCTAAAACTTGCCATAAATAGTAAGTACCCCGAACCACTCCGACTTGCGGATAAAAATTCAAGAAATTAGATAAATTAAATTAAACACTTGACTCATTGAAAAAAAAATTTATAATTAAGGAGATAGATTACGATAGTATAATGTATCTATTTTAAATTTAGAATAAATAAAATCTTTTTTAAGATTTTAAAAAATATTTAGGAGGCATATATGGAGTTTAAAGATCAGACAAAAGGCCAACTTGTAAATGAGTTGAAGGAATTGAGAGAGAGACTTTCAGGTTTGGAAAAAACCACTGATGAGATAACGGGTTTACATAACAAGGAATATTTTCTGGATCTTGCAGAATGTGAGTTTATACGCTCTCGGCGTTTTCAAAGACCTTTATCTGTAATTTTGATTACCGTTAAGGATTTTGACGCACTTAAGTCAAAATACAATGAGAAAGTTGTTAATGAGATATTAGTTGAAGTAGTAAAGCGTTGTCAATTAAAAATCAGAGACCTTGATTATTTTGGGCGTTACGACGAGAGTAAACTTATTCTTTTACTGCCGGAAGCTGATAAATCTGCCATACAGAAAATCGCCGAGAGACTTTGTTCAGCTATATCTGATTCGTCTATCTCTACGGAATCAGGAGACTTGAATGTTACGTTGTGTATGGGTGGAGTTGAAATTGCAGAAACTTATACAGATCTCGGAGAACTTTTAAGCAAAGCGGAAGAAGCTTTACTTTCTGCCGAACAAGAAGGCGGTGAGTGTAGTATTGTTATAAAGTAAAAAAGGGAGAATTCGGAAGCCAGAAGCCAGAATGCAGAATCCCATCCCAACCACAAAATTTTTTTAACCACGAAACACACTAAACACACTAAATTTTTTATTTTTGTTTTTTCAATTCAAAATTCATAATTCAAAATTCTTAATTCTCATCCTTCAACAATTAGACTATTCAACGATTCAACTATGTTATCTTGTTTTATTAATATGATTTAGTAGAGAAGCTATTACGCGAATGAGTTGCTCTATTAATTTCCAATCAAAATCACAACTCTCGACTCTTTCTAATTTTTTTATAATTCCGCCTAATTCTCTGATTTTTTGAATTGCAATATAAAGGGTATTGTAAGGCATATCTTCTCCGGTTTCTTCCCACTCTTCAAATTCAATACGTTTCACTCTTTCTTCAATTATGAGTGATGTTTCTTCAATTAACTCTCCGAGTTTTTTGGGGTCTTTATTTTTGAAGGTTTCTTCAGAAATAAAATCTTCCTTATATGAAATACCATCACCCTCAAGGCGTGAGAAAGCTTCTTCAATTGTGCTAAAATCTTCGTTTATTGCCATTTTTAGTCTCCTTTATCTAATTATAGGAGAATTTTTAGTAAAAGTCAAGTAAAATTCTGTGAGTCAATAAGAAAAAAACGTATTGTAAGGCATTTATGAGCGTATGAGAGGTTTTAGATGAGCTTATTTGAAACTTTTTTATTGGGATTTTAAATGCCGGAGGGGGGATTTGAACCCCCACAGGGAAACCCCCACATGGCCCTCAACCATGCGCGTCTACCAGTTCCGCCACCCCGGCTAAGATGGATAAAAAGTTATATAAAAAGATTGAGATGTCAAGAGAGAAAATTTTAGTATAAACATGGACTAACCATTCATCAGGGATGTGATCAATTTTCCCACCGAGAAAATTGCCACTCGGCTCTCAGCCTCACTCCTATTGAAATCAATGATTTCAATAGACCGTGGCTGTTCGGCTTTCGAGACGCCCTTCTGAATGGTTAGTCCATATTCAGTTTTAGATGAATATGTTGCCCCAATAAAAAAAGCATAAAAAACCTTATAACTTTTTGGTTGGGTGGAGGTGTTAAAAATAAAAAACGGGATGAGGTGTGGGCTTTGTGTTCTTTGTGCCCTTTGTGTTCAATAATTTTTTGTGGGTTGGGTTGGGATTCTAACTCCTGGCTCCTAACTTCTCTTATTATTATTTTACCAAAAGCATTTTTTTGCTTTGCGTAAAGCCTGTCGAAGTACTTAATCGATAAAGGTAAATACTGTTGGGTAAACCCGAACCATCATAAGTAATATAGTGTGTTCACCTATACTCTTAACATCGTCAATTAACGTTTCAACTGTTCGCCCCGTAACATCCAAGACTTCCAGAGTAACTCTGGCTTTTTGAGGTAAATAATATTTTATTGATGTTGTAGGACTAAGTGGATTCGGATAATTCTGTCCTAACATATAACCATCAGGTATTTCCTTTGAATCTATTCCACTGGTTTCAGGATATTGAAGATTGGTTGTATCATAACCCATTATTGAAAGCATTGTCTTCGCATATCGTATCCCAAGTTCTCTGTAACCTGCCGAGTTAAAATGTAGATGGTCCCCTTGAGCGGTACAACCGCTTGAAGAAATTACGTATGAATTGGGAAGAGTATCAGGCAGCGTTGCGATTATTGAATTCATACTTGCGCAAATGCCTCCCTGATCAGCATGTACTACTTCACCTGCAAGCAGAGGTATTGAATCCGGGTTGAGCCCCAGGTCATTTATCAGGTTGTTGTAAACTCCCTTGACTTTTGAAGGCCATTGGTCATCACCTGTGTTTGTTTCTCCCTGATGTAACAGAATGCCCTTGATGACACCATCCTGCTGGCCTGAGTCGGCGAGATCGATAAGATATCCATAGGGGTTCCCATCATAGATGTCGATTATGTTTTTCATCCATACAGGAACCGTATCAGCATAATCCTGATAATTATCTTTGTCGAACAGTTCAATCGCGCAGCCGGCTACTGAAACATTGATAACACCCACTCTGATGCTATCCGGAAGATTTAAAACCATTGTTCTGCCAAAATAATCGGCAGGGCAAAGACGTGTATCACAGCGACACAAAGGTGGAACAGCGGTGTACCAGGAATACTTTGTTCTTCCAAGACCTGGACAATTAACAGCCTCCATAACCTGGAAGCGACTATCCACTGTCTCGTCTATTTCTTCAATTGTGCCCGCCCCCTCCATATTCGACTGTCCGAAACACAGATAAATGTAAAAATCCGAATCTTG
>CAYQMH010000105.1:0-6045 GCA_964418485.1 uncultured bacterium
CTCGGTTTGATAGCGAGGAGCTCCGAAATCCGCCACTACGCATACACTCAACGTTGTGCGTCATACTAACGAAGAAGAATTCTTAAAAATAGGCTTATATAAAAACAATTATCAAATGATAAAAAACTACTATTATTTAATTGGCGGGATTTTATGCGTAATTTTCGCGTTTACGCATGAATGAATGCCAAGTAACGTCCCCATTAATTAGCCGTGAGCTGTAAGCAGTAAGCCGAGAGCTTTGGGCAGCATGCCAAGGTTTCTTGACTTTTGTTTCAATTAAGCAATATTAGAGCAAGGAAAATTTTATGCTGACGATTAAATGCGCGGGATGTAAAACGAAAATTTTTAAGTACAAAAAAATCGGTAAAGGAAAAGTTCTTTACTGTTATAAAGATAGAATTAAAGAAGATTTTAGTATTAAAGAAGTTAATGAGTATAAATGTAAGAAATGTGGTAAGGTTATTTGGCTGGATCAGGGAGGAAGGATTAAAATGAAGCAGAATGCTTTTACTGCATCGGGTTTTAAAATATAATTGCTTCAATTATTGCATTTTTTTTGTAAATTCTGTTATTTAATAATTAGTAGTTTATAGATTTTTTCGTTTGTATGTCTTTTAACAAAGTAATAACCCGACGATATATTATCTATTTCTTCCATGTCAATTTTTCTTCCTGTTATAGAGAAAATACTGATTTCCTCTGTGTATATTAATCGCTCGAGATCGGGCAGTAATAGCAGATCTTCTCTGTTTTCCAATAATTCTTCTACGGATTGATGATTTGGGAAGAGGTCGCTCCATTTGTACTACACAGGGGGAAAATAAGAGGCGTTGTGTATCGAATCCGCGAATGAAACCGCGAAGAGTGAATCATTTGGCAGGAAAAACATTGTTTGTAAAGTATTCTCATATGCTAGGGCTTTCATTATATTTTGTACTCTATTTAGAGTTATATTAGAATCGGCCTGTATTGAATCCAGTACTATATAGTATCTGGGGTCATATATTGGCTCATAATTAACTTCCTCATGATTGAGAGCTAAAAGATACCAGGGATAAAGATTTTCGTCATTTTCAGAAGTCCTGAAGGTGTCTCCCGATTCGTTAACGCACTCTAAAACTGCTGCCGAGATTGTTGAAGAGTCTACGTATGGTATAACTGTATGCAAAAGCCATGCTCCGGCATTATTTACTTCGAGAATTTTATCATAAGGGTCTCGGAAATTTACCTTATTGTCTCTGTTAAAGTCGGAAACCTCGAGGATTTCTCTTTGTATGAATTGAATAGGTACCATTCTTGGAGTTGTATTTGGAGTGTTGTAATGATAGCCGGCATTAATTGTTAGAGTGAGCATATCTTCGTTTACTCCTGAGATAGTAGAAATTATTCCAGGGTAACCGAAACCGACCCATGCTTTACCGCCGTCGGGCTGGAAAGTCATTATAAGTCCTCGTTCTACAGCACTGATTGGAGGGGTAGATCAAGATTCCTTCCCAGAACAATATTTCCTTTTATTAAAGTATCATTTAGAGTTACCTTACCCCAGGCAGATAAAGAACTGCAGCCGAGGGTCAGTCCGCTTGAAAAAATATAGTATAAATCAAATGTTGAGTTTGAAATAAGAATGTCAGTTACATCCAGGTCACGGTGAAGGTAGAAAATATAAACATCTTCACCTGCGGCTACTATGCCGTCTATCATTCCTTCGGCTTCCCTTTTATATTTTTGGGGAACCGTGAAATAATTCTTATAGCTTGAATGTATATACTCGTATTCAAGGGAAGATAAATCAAGGGTTTCAAAGAGAGATATAGAAAAGACATTCACTATTCTTTTATTTAATAAATATCCCTGCGCAAATCCCATTTCATAGTTAGTTCCCCAAACATTTAGGATTTCCTGGTCTCCATTGTATTGAAGAGAGCCGTTAATTGCAGTTGCTTCCAAGGTTAGTATTAGAAAGAAAGAAATTAAAACGAATTTTTTCATTTTCCGGTTTTTAGTGTAAATGATTAATTGCCGGATTGGGGTAGGTTGATTCTGCTTCCTGCTGTTATTTTATGTTCATCGAACCATCCCCCTATCATCTCGAGAGTGTATTTTATGGTTATTGATTGGGAAACATAGAGTATCAGAGAATCCTGGGGAGTATTGGGAGGTTCTTTTTTCATAGTTATTATTTCGGAAATTATTCCGTCTGGTTCTATGTATGCGAGATCGATATCGAAGTTGCAGCCTTTCATCCAGAAAATTCTTCTGTGTGCATCCGGAAAGATAAATAACATTCCGTGATTTTCCTGGAGAGTATCTCTGTAGGATAATCCGAGTTCCCATTCCTGAGGCGAATCTGCGATTTCTACCTGTACGTTTTGACTTCCTACTTCTATAGTCCGGATATTTTTTTCGCTTTCTTCCGGGCTATTACATGCTGTAACAAATAAAAATATAAAAAGAATTATCAAAATTATATTCCGGTTGAGTAATCGTTTCATAGCTATTCCTTCCTTTTAGGGTTAAGTTTATATTTTGTTAACATCTATCGATAGGGCTGTTGAGACACCGCTCTCTTCCATGGTTATTCCGTAGATAAAGTCTGAATGCTCCATAGTCGCTCTGTTATGGGTAACTATCAGTATCTGAGAACTTTCTGAGAATTCGCGCAGGATATCGTTAAATCTTTCTATGTTGTTTTCATCAAGTGGAGCGTCAATTTCGTCCATAATGTAAATGGGTGATTGCCTTTTTCGCATTATCGCGAGAAGGAGTGCAATGGCGGCAAGAGTTTTTTCTCCGGTGGAAAATAATTCCATGCTTTTAAGTCTTTTTCCTTTTGGTCTGACGAGAATTTCTATGTCGGATTCGAGAATGTTTGTACTGGGTAATCTTATATCGGCTGCTCCTCCGGGTGAGAGTTTAGTATAAATAGATTTAAAATCTTCTTTTATACTTAAAATTGTTTCCTTAAATTCTCTTGTCGCTTTTGTATCGATTTCTTCGATGGTTTCTTCTATGTCCTGCTTTGATGAGATTAAATCGGAGCGTTCCGCTTCGATTTTATCCAATTCCGCCTGCTTTTCTTCGTATTGGCTTAATGCGAGCGGGTTTATAGGATATAAACCTTCTATCCTTCTTTTTAATTTTTCTATATCCTCCCTTGCGTTTTCTTCTATTTTTACTTCTTCTCCGTTTATTTCCACTCCAAATTCTCTGAAAATTTCGCTTTGAATACTGTCTTTCTTATATTTTTCTCCCGCAGCGTTCATCTTCAGCTCGGATATTTCCTTTTCCAGCTTATCTTTTTGTTCATGAATGGATGTGGACTTCGTTTTTTTCTCGTCGAGGGTTTCCTCAGCTTTTTTTATTTTTTCATTCAGGGATAAATTCTTTTTCTTTAGTTCTTCTAGTTTTTCCGTTTCTTCCTTGATGGTGACATCTAATTCCTTAATTTCTTTTTCGAGAATGGCTTTTCTCTGTATTAATCTCAAGGCTTCTTTTAGTCTACCTATTTCTTCTCTTGTTTCACTTTCCCTGTCGGTTACTTTTTCTTTCTTTTTTTCTATCTTTGCGAGTTCTTTTTCCGCTTCTTCTTTTTTGTTTTTTATTTCCGACTGTTTTTTGTAATTTAAGGAAAGGCTCTTTTTCGCATTTTCTTTCTCTTTGTCCTCTTCCTCTATCGTTTTCTTTATATTGATTGTTTCTTTTTTCGCTTCATTTATATTATTTTCGATCGATTCTATTTTCAGTTCTGCGCGGCTTACTTCAAATTCAAATTTTGCTTTTTCTGCTGTTATTTTCTCTCTTTCATTGTTTCCTTTCTTTAGTTCGTTTTCTAATTGCCCCAGAGCATTTATAATCTCATTTCGCTTTTCTTCGAGTTTCTTAATTTGCTTTTCATATTCATTTTCTTTTAAGGTAAGTTCTTTCTCTTTTGCTCTTCTTATTAAAATTCCCTCTTTATTTTTGGAAAGTAAAATAAAATTATTTACTATTACATCTCCGTTTTTTGTAACCCAGCATCCGCCTTTTTCCTTTGCCTTATTTAGAGCATCTTCTAAGGTTTCGGCAAAGTTATACTGGGAGAGTTCTTTTTTTAGAAGATGGGCAAATTTTCCCGATACCACTCCTGCGAGACCACTATCTTTAATTGTCTCTTCTTTTTCTTTTATCGCGAATATTCCGCCTTTTAACGATTCTTTTTTAATAAAATTCAATACCTCTTTGACTTCACCTGCTTGTACAACGATACTCTTTACTCTTTCTCCGAATATGGCTTCTATCGCCGCTTCATAACCTTTTTTGACTTCTAAATCTTCCGAAAGTGAAGGCAATCCGAATTTCGCGTTGATTTTTTTCATCTCTTTCGATATTTCGATATCTCTATTTTTGTAAAACTCTATTTCTTTCTTTGTTTTTTCGTTTTCGGATGTTAATGTGTTGAGTTTTCTAAGAACGGCAGATTTCTCGTTTTCGTATTTTTCTATGGTTTTATTAAGGTCGTTTATTTTTTTTGTATTTTCTTTTAATTTTTTCTCTATTTCTTTTGTTGTTGAATTCAAATCCTTTATTTTTGAATTTTCTTTATCGATTTCTTTTTTATATTCTTCCTGGGCTTCTTTAAGTGAAGTAAGGCGCAGGCTCTGTTCTTCTTTTTTCACGGTTAAAGAGAGTTCTTTTTCTTTTAGTGTTTCAATCTCAGAGATAATTTCAGAATATTCCTTTTCGATTTTTTCTATTTTTTCTTTAGAGGTTAGTATTTCTGAGTTAAGCTTTTCTTCTGTTTTTTCTATATTATCCATTTCTTTCTGCAGTTCGTCTATAACGGCAGAAAGGTCTTTCGGCAGGTCTTTTGTGAAGTTATCTATGTGTTTCAGTTCGCCGGCATTACCCGCCTTCTTTTCCCTCAGAGATGAGGTATTTTCCTGTAAATCCTGTATTTCGTTTCCTCTTTGCCGGTATTCCTCTCTTTTCTCTTTTAGTTCATCTTCGCCTATTTTTATCTCACTTTCCCATTTGCTGATTATGCTTTGCGTTTCATCGATTTTTTTATTAAGTTCGCCTATATTTTTTTCTCTTTCTTTTAATGTATTTTCGATTTCAAATAAACGGTGTTTAGCTATTATAATCGATTTTTCCTTTAATTCTTCCTTTAATTTATGGTATCTTTTTGCTCTGTTTGCTTCGTTCTTAAGAGAACGGGCAGTACTTCTCTTTTCGTTTAGTAATATTTCAATCTTTTCGAGAGAGTTGGAGACGGAGCTCAGTTTGTTTTGTGCTTCTTTTCTATCGCCTCTGTATCTTTTTATGCCTGATATTGATTCGAAAATTTCTCTTCTGAGTTCCGAATCGGAGATGAGAAAATCTTCGACCAGCCCCTGGTTTAAGATAGCCGATTTTAAACCGGTATTCGCGAATAAGTCCTGTATGTCGCGAAGACGGCAGGGAGTATCGTTGATAAGAAATTCGCCTTCTCCCGAGCGAAAAAATCGTCTTTTTATTTCTACTTCATCGAAGTCCGTAGGTATTCCGCCGTTGTTTTCGAATGTCAGAACAACCTCTGCCATCCCTACAGGGGGACGGGTTTCGGTGCCGGTAAATATAAGGTCTTCCATTATTTCTGCTCTTAGAGATTTTATGCTCATTTCTCCGAGGGTCCACTTTATGGCGTCGATTATATTACTCTTTCCACAGCCGTTGGGACCGACAAATGCGGTAATGCCTTCTTTTAAGTTGAATAAGGTTTTCTTTGGGAAAGATTTGAAACCCGATAATCTAATTTCCTTTAAGCGCATATCGGTTTTAATTTATAAGGAGGGGTGAAATAGTCAAGAGGATTAAACCCCCACTACCCCAAAATTTTGAACAATAAAGCCCACGAAGAGCACAAAGAAAGACAATTTATTTAACCACGAAATACACAAAACACACTAAAATATTTATTGTTGTTTTTGACTAGTGACCAACGACCAGTGACTGATGACTAGATTATACACGTTTATAATGAGAAAAAATCTTGTTTATTCAGGTGGTGGTGATATCCTTCTG
>CAYQMH010000106.1:0-5996 GCA_964418485.1 uncultured bacterium
ATTATCTTGTTTTTTTGAATCGTTTCAGGTATATTTACAGGACCACAAAAGGAATAGCGTATATATTTGTTTTTTATCTGTTCTGGTTTTTGGCTTCTTCTTCTTTTAATACCCAGAATGAATTTTCGTTATTCGTACTTTTTGGTATTTTTTCTTTCTTAATATATTTTTCAAGAATTGTACTTATTCCTATTTTTTCTTTGCTGTTGCCGAAGAAGAATGTTGTTATTTTTGCGCCTGAGGGTAATTATAAATATATTGAGAATTGGATAAAAGACCACACGGTTTCAGGTCTTAATATAAAGAAGATTTCAGAAAATAAAGAAGAGATAGAAGAGTATGTGAAAAAAGGTCTTACTGTTGTACTTTCTACATTTACGGATGATTGGCAGGATTTAATGGATTATCTTTTTTATTTTAAGGATAAAGTTCCTGTGGTTTTGTTTGCTCCGCTTTTGACCGGTATTGATGATGTAGATTACTGGGCTTATTTAGAGAATGTACCTGTTGTTTATTTTAGATGGAGTGATCGTTCAAAGATTTATATTTTTTCGAAAAAAACAATAGATTTTTTGGGCGCAATTTTTTCTATACTTATTTTTTCTCCTTTTATGTTAATAGCGGTAATAGGAATTAAGCTAACTTCTAAAGGACCAGTGTTTTTTATATCCGATAGGGTAGGAAAGAAGGGTAAGATTTTCAAGATGTTTAAATTTCGTTCTATGCTTATCTCTTCAGATGATGCACCCCATAAAGAATTTGTTAAAGAATGTATAAACGGAAAAAAGGGATATAAATTTAAATTGACCAATGATTCAAGAGTGACTTCCTGGGGAAAAATATTGAGGAAAACAAGTATTGATGAAGTACCGCAATTTTTTAATGTTTTAAAAGGTGAACTTTCATTGGTAGGTCCAAGACCTCCTATGGAATATGAGGTTAAACAATACTCGGATTGGCATAAGCATCGGCTTTCGGTGGAGCAGGGTATTACAGGTGTTTGGCAGGTTTTTGGGAGAGCAAGATTGACGTTTGCTCAATCCTGTTTTCTTGACATATATTACGCTGAAAACAGAAATCTATGTTTAGATTTGCATCTTTTGAGTCAGACCCCACACGCTATCGTTTTCGGTAAAGGAGCATATTAGGGTTTTTATGATTGTGAAAAATTCTCGTAAGACTCGTAGGAATAAAGAGTTAGATTTGCATGGTTCACTTTTTTATTGGTTTTCGGAACAACTTAATTATTCAACTTAGAAATAAACTACAGAAGGTGCAAATGCTGATACCCTTGACTTTATGATGAAATATATTATTGTTGACTCGCGATGGTTGGATTAATTTTTTTGTTTGCTTTTCCTTATGGGGAAGTAATAGTGGATATAGATGTAGAAGGGCTCAAGGAAGTTGATACCTCTCTGGTTGTCCGTTCTTCCGGTTTTAGAATAGGGGATATTTTAAGCCGGGAAATGGGAATAGAGGCAATAAAAAGTCTTTATAAAACCGGTTTCTTTAGTGATGTGGAACTTAATGCAAGAAGAAAAAGCGGAGGAATCAGGGTGGTGATTGAAGTAACTGAAAATCCTCGCCTCAAGTCGTTGGAGTTCGAAGGTAATAAGAAATTGAGTGATGGTGATATCTCATCTCTTGTCGATTTGTCGCCTCCTGCTATACTTTCGGAATATAAGTTGCATCGAATAAAAGAAAAGATATATGATTTATATAAGGAGAAAGGATTTTCTTCTACGGAAATTTCCATTTCAGAGGAAGAAGAGGAAGACGGAGTAAAAGTGACTTTTCTCATTAAGGAGGGAGAACAATATAAAGTTAAAAAGACTAATTTTATCGGTAATAAAGGAGTTTCCGATAAGACTCTTTCTAAAGTTCTTTCCAACAAAACGAAAAGCTGGTGGACTTTCTGGAGGAATAATAATTTGAAGTTGGATTCTCTGGAAGCTGATGTGCCAAAGGTAGAAGCTTTGTATAGAAAACATGGTTATCTGGGCGCTGAGGTAGATACTTTTTATGTAGAGTACAAGGAGAATAAAGCTATAATAAATTATGTTGTGGACGAAGGAAGACTTTATTACTTTGGTGATACTCATCTTGAGGGAACTGAAGACCTCGGGTTTGTTTCGGGCAAATTAAAATGGAAAAAAGGAGAATTATTTAACGAAGAAAAGATTCAAAAAACAATAGAAGACCTTTCTGTTTTTTATTCAAACTATGGTTACCTGCACGCGACGATTCTTCCCAGTTACAATATGGTAAAAGATTCTATAGTGGAAATTGAGCTTTACGTAGATAAAGGAGACCCTGTTTATGTAAGGTTTGTTGAAATAAAAGGTAATAATAAAACTTATGATAAAGTAATCAGGAGAAATACAGTTATTTATCCCGGAGAGCTTTTCCGAAGAGACAGGATAATGCACAGTTACCGGAATATTTTTAGACTTGGTTATTTCGCTAACATGAAAATAGATATGGACTTTCCCTATCCTGATTCAATAGATCTTTTTCTGGAAGTAGAAGAAAAATATACCGGACAAATCGGAGGATCTATAGCTTATTCCGGAACTTACGGGTTCACTGGCGGCTTTAATGTATCCATGCCTAATGTATTTGGGACTGGCCAGACCATTAGTTTTTCTTTCGAAAAGACTCTTACATCCTATGAAGGTCGTTCTCTTCAGAATATTTCCCTGTCCTGGAGTCAGCCGTGGCTTTTTGACACGCCGACTTCTCTCGGTTTTAGTCTTTATAATACGTACTACGAGAGGAGTTATTATGGGGTAAAACAAGTAGGTGGTGCTGTTTCTGTTGGTAGAATATTAAATAAGGAAAGGAATCTTAGTTCGTCTTTTACCTATCGTTTGGAAAGGGAAGATGTTGACGCAACCGGAGATTACGCGGACTTTGATTCCGGGCTCAATTGGGAGAGTTCTTTATATGAAAATCTGCTTTACGATTCCAGAGATTCCAGGGTAGCTCCCAGGGTAGGTAGTTATTACTCTTTGGGAGGAAAGTACGCCGGAGGTATTTTGGGTGGCGATAGAAGATATTATAAACTGGACTTTGAGGTAAGAAAAGTTCAATCTATTCTCGCGGAAGATTTTGTTATTATGAATAGAACAAGAGTAGGTTACGCATATGCTCCGGCAGGAAAAGAAGTTCCCTTGCTTGAGAGGTATTTACTTGGTGGTGTGGGAAGTTGGGGACTGCGTGGCTACGATGATGAGACGATTATACCGAGTTTAGCACGAGAATACGTTGGGGGTAAGTTTGCTATACTTAATAATCTTGAACTCAGGTTGAATTTTGGAGATAAAGGATACGGGATGGTATTTTTAGATGCCGGTAATTGTTTTGAGGATCTAAGGGAAGCTAACATGCTTGATCTGTTTTATGGCGTAGGAGTCGGTTTTAGGGCGGAGATACCCATGCTTGGTATTCTTGGGATAGATTTTGGATATAACTTAAATTTAATTGAAGGTGAAAGACGATGGAAACCTCATTTCCAGATAGGTACAACGTTTTGAGAAAGTATTCATTAATTGGATTTCTTATAACACTTGTTTTTATAGCTGCCACAATTGGGTGTGAGCCCAGGAAAGAATATAGTGTTGAACCCGTTCCGGTTTTTAGTGAAGTTGTACAGATCGATTCGAGTTATACCACGGTTCGAGTTATTCCTACCGGAAATTCGAGTCTTTTATTTTGCGGTAAAAAAGATATTTTTGATTCTTATTCGATAATGAAATTCGATACAATTCCGGAAAATTTTGATAGTCTATTCTTGCGTTTTGTATCTGATACTATTACCTGTGAGCTAACTTTATTTGCTTTAGAGCGGGAGTGGAGTGAGGATTCTGTATATGAATGGGATGATATTGGTTCTCTTTTCGATACGTTAAATCCTATAAAAGTTGCTACAATATATCCTCTACCTGTTGATTCTCCGGCTGTAGATACCAATTCTCTGATTTTCTTAGGAGATTATATTTCCCTGGATGAATCGACAATTGATGCCATTGGAAATTTCGGTTTAGCCGTTCATTCTAACCGCTTTTATTCCTTTAGTGCCGAAGCAACAAGGTTAAAAATAGAATCGAGTGATACTTTGGCTCCCTCTATGATTCGCTGTACTGAAGACGCTTATCTGGTTAAAAACCCATTTCGGGATTCGATATTCAGCGATTCTCTTTTAGTGGGCAGAGGACTTTCTATTAGAACTCATATTCTTATTCCTCGGGATTCGTTACCTTTGTATCTAAATACGGTAGCAGGCGCAGAATTATCTCTTGATGTGGAAGATGCTTTTTCTTTCGATTGTCAGACTGTACCAAATAATTCATCCTTTATTTTTTACCCGTATTATTCTGAGGTAAAAGATACGATTAAGTTTGAATTGGGTTTATTTTTTCAAGGGGTTGCTGTTGATAGTATGTTACATATTCAAGTTAGGGCAATAAATGAAACTGGGGGTATCGGTGTTGAAAAGCTTGGAGATGGTGTTATTAAATTTGTCTGGGTGGAGTTTCCGAGATGATGGTACTGTTTAATATTTTTCTTCTTATATCTTTAAATCCCAATCTTTCCAGTGGTTTACCCGGAGAATGGGTTGGGGGCAACGGTTTTTCCGAGTTCCCCGCTTTGGTAGGGAATGTTCATGTGAATCCGGCGCTTGCGGATACGGGGAACTGTCTTTCGGTTAATTTCCGACTTTTTTCCGACGATTACACAAAAACAGCAGGAGAATTTTCTTCTGCTTCTTTTAATATTCCTGTTTTTTTAGGCTTTACGATGGGAGGAATTTTTAGTATCCTGTATGATTGTAACATGGAAGCCTATTCTTTCTTTTCTGATAGTAGTTACACTTATGATAATTATTTTAGTAGAAAAGGTGGACTGTATCGTCTTGGCGGCTACGTGGCAAAATCTTTGGGAGCTCTTTCTTTAGGAATGGATGTTAATCTTTTGAACGGAAAAAGCGATGATATTTGGTTGATTCATTTTGAAAATTATTATGATGTTTATAATACGGCGAGCACCTATTTTAGGGGTTATTCGGTTGGGATGGGATTTAGTCTCAATATAGCAAATTTTAGTTTGGGAGGTTATTTCTGCCCATATCAGGAGGTGGAAAAGCAATTAGAGGATGAAGAGGGAGAAGAATTTGAGCTTGATTCTCCTCTACGGTTTGGGCTTAATTACTACTTTGATGAGAGCAAAAGTGTAATGTTTTCTATTGATAGAAGGGAAGCATTAATTGGGTTGAATTATGCATTTTTTAGGTTAGGATACGGTAGAATGTATTCTATGGGTAGCGGTTTTGAGGTGAATGCCGATAGATTTTTAGGAGGTGTATCATTCGATATTAGTGATTTACCTTTATCTCTAATGTTCGAGAATAGAAGATATTCAGGTAATTTTGCCGATAATGAGTTTATAGTAAATATAGGAATTTCTATATCAGGAAAAGGGAGGAAGAATGAGGATAAGTTTTAGGTTTCTGTTTGTCTTTCTTGCTTTGTCGCTTTTTGCCGAACAAAAGATTGGTTATATCGATTCTCAAGAGATATTGGCAAAGTATGGGAAAGCACAGGAGATTAGAAATGAGTTTCAGAGTAAAGTTAATGAATGGAAAAAAGAAGTTAACAGTCGCCAACAAGAGCTTGAAAAACTTCAAAAAAGCTTAGAAACTCAGTCATTTATGTTAACTGAGGAAGCAAAAATGCGTAAGATACAGGAAATACAACAAAAGAAAGCGGAGCTTGAAAATTTCATCAACGAGGTTTATAAGAAAGATGGTAAAGCGGAAACTTTAAATAAAGAATTGATGCAGCCGCTTCTTCAGGAGATAGATACAATTGTGTCTGAAATTGCCGAGGAAGAGGAATATACTTTTATTCTGGACGCGTCTACAGGTGTAGTTATATATGCTGATGATATGTATGATATAACGGACAGAATTATAGAAAGATTGAACAGAAAGT
>CAYQMH010000107.1:0-5712 GCA_964418485.1 uncultured bacterium
AGTATAATGAAGATAAACATATGGCTGCGGTTCAGAGACACAAGATCAGAAATAGATTAGCCCGGAAATCGGCATAATTAAATCAGGGGGTTGACATAGTAATTCTAACTTATATCCCAAATAACTCTCTCGTATTTTTATACGTTACCTCTGCTACTTCGGCAAAGGTTTTAGCTTTTATTTCCGCTATTTTTTTAACTACATATTTTGTATATGCGGGTTCATTTCTTTTCCCTCTATGCGGATGAGGAGTTAAATAAGGAGCATCGGTTTCCACTAAAAGAGAATCGAGAGGAATTTCTTTTATAGAAGAAAATATTTTACTTTTAGGATAAGTAACAACTCCCCCAACCCCTATAAAAAACCCCATTTCGACAACTCTCATCGCAAAACTCTCATTATAATCAAAAGCGTGAAAAACGCCCTTACACTTAAAATCCGAAACTATATCTATTGTATCTTCTATTGAATCCCTTGTATGTATAATCACGGGCAGGTTATTTTCCTCGGCTATCTTGAGCTGCTTTTTTAATACATCCTTTTGTATGTTTCTCGGAGAGAGGTCTCGATAGTAATCGAGCCCTATTTCACCTATGCCAACTACATTTTTATTTTTAGACAGATTTATTATTTCTTTTTCGACGTAGTCGTTGTAAAACTTCGCATCATGAGGATGAACGCCGCAAGCCGCAAAAACATTACTAAACTTTTCTGCGATAACCACTGCTTCTTTGCTCGAACGCAGATCCCAGCCGGGAACCAAAATTTTTTCAATACCAGATTCCTCCGCATTACGGATAACTCTTTCCACATCTCTCTTAAACCTTCTGTCCTGAAGATGGCAGTGCGAATCACATATTTTGAAATTCATAATACTGGAATAACTATTATTTTTTAATTAGAATAAAGTTACTTTTTTTCTTCTTTCTCCGGGGAATCTAAATCACTATCCAATTCATCTGTTACATCTTTAAAAGATTTTTTAAATTCCTTAATTGCTTTCCCCATCGACCTGCCTATTTCAGGCAATCTTTTTGCTCCGAATAATAAGAGAGCGATAATCAATATAATTATTATTTCGGGCCATCCAATAGGTCCAAACATTGATTTCCTCCTTTTTTCTATACTAAACCTAGAAAAGGCAAAAGTCAATACCCATAATCCTGCGGATTAGTTAATAAGTCACTTGTCACTGGTAATTAGTCAAAAAAACAAAACAACAAAAAAGATCCTTTTAGATCTGCGTTCATCTGCGTCCCATTTCTGTTTTTAAATTTTCAATTTACAATTTCCAACTTGCAATTTACAATTAGACACTGAGAAGTGTCGTATTTCTCTTTGTTAAATGTCTTCTGACTGTTGACAAATTTAAATAGTTCTTTAATATTCAGACATGAGTATAATTCTGCTCGTTAGTTTTAATTTATTTGTAAGTTCTTCGGTTCCGCAGGGGACTGCTGCGGCCGATACTCCTTCCGGATTCGCTATTATGATTGGAGGTAAATACAAAGTCAGTTATGATCTTATCGCTACATACTACAGCAAAGGCAATTATGAAGTAAGACTCCATGGAATATCCTTAGGCAAAGAACTCTTACTTGCGCAAAAGTTTTCGATTCTACCGGAGATAGGGATAGTAAATGTTAAAAGGATAAGAGAAAGCGCTTCCGAAAGCGGCTACTCTCCACTTTTTATGGTAAGGTTAGCATATTTGTTTTCAAAAGAAAGTTCAACTTTCCAAATTGGAATTTCCTTAAGAGAGGCTTTTAATGAAGAAATTGGCGTTGACTTCCTTGATTTTGGTATTGGTTTTAGGATGTAAAAATTCCTTCGCCACGAGAATGACAGCAAATTATTTTCCTCTAAACAAGGATAATAAATGGGTATTTGATGTAAAAGAGGAAAATAATTACCAGATCACAATGGAAGTAAAAGAAATTGAGATAATACATGGAGATAGCTTATTCCCAGTTGATGTAGACGGCGAAATTTATTACTTTCAAAGAAAATCAGGTATGGTAAAAAAAGGTAGAGAATTATTTACGACTTATGAAGGAGAAAGAGTAGATTTCGGAACAGTATATGAACCATATCTCTTACTCCCCCCAATAGAGGGTGAAAATTGGGAAAAAGAATTTTATTTCTCTTCAGTTTATAAAGGAGAAACACTCGAAAAAAATCTTTTAATATCTGTTGATTCCGTAATGTACACTTCAATAGTTTTAAATTCGAAAAATTATGAAAATGTTTATAGTCTAAAAAGAACAATTATCGAAGATAACGATTCTACAATTGAATATGAATGGTTCGCACCTAATATAGGGCTTATAAAAAAAGAAATACCGGCTGATTCATTGGTTTGGGAACTCGTATCTTTCAATTTAAATGAATAGTGACCAAAATTTTGTACAGGATTTCATTTATTATCTACAGGCAGAAAGAGGTCTCTCCGGCAATACTGTAGAAAGCTACAAAAATGATGTTGTTTCATTTTTAGAAAAAACAAAAAAAAATATCAAAGAGATAAACGAAAAAGATATTAAAGAATACCTTCACAGTCTGAATAGTTCAAACTTTTCTACTGCAACTGTAGCCAGGAAAACCTCGTCTCTCCGGATGTTCTTCCTTTTCCACTTGGGAGAAGGATTAATAGACCAAACACCAATGAATAACATACAAGCTCCGAAAACCGAAAAAAGACTACCGAAAGTTTTATCTATGCATGAAGTCACAAAATTAATCGAAAGTGTAAACGGTGATTTCAAATATTCCATAAGGGACAAAGCAATCTTAGAATTACTCTATGGTTGCGGTTTAAGAGTTTCCGAACTCCTAAACCTTCGAAAAGAAGATATCTTCCTAAAGGAAGACTTTATCCGTGTTAAAGGAAAAGGAAGCAAAGAAAGAATAATTCCTCTGGGAAGCAAAGCAAAAAAAGCTCTAATTGAATATATAAGTACAGAGAGAGTTATTCTCGACAAAAAAAAATCCGCTTTTCTCTTCCTCTCAAGAAGAGGTAATAAACTTTCCAGAATGGGACTTTGGAAACGCTTCCGAGCGTATCTCCTCAAAAGCGGAATAACAAAAAGCTGCACCCCGCATACCCTAAGGCATTCTTTCGCCACTCATTTACTTGAAAGAGGAGCAACACTCCGGACTGTCCAACTACTTTTAGGACATTCCGATATTTCCACCACGCAAATATATACACACATTGACAGAAATTATCTAAAGAGTATACTTACAACTTATCATCCCCGAGGGTAAAATGATTCTTTTCTTTATCTTTTCCCTAATAAATCCATCTATAGTAAGGGTTAGATACTCCGGTGGAGACTGGTATAACGATCCTGACATTATTCCGAACCTTGCAAAAGCAATAAATAAACAGACCGATATCAAAATACCCGAAAAGGAAATAGTCTTATCGTTAAGCGATTCCGAAATATACACTTACCCATTTCTCTTTATTACCGGACACGGAAAAATAGAATTTTCAAAATCTGAATTGCAAAATTTAAAAAATTATCTCTGGAACGGAGGTTTCATTTACGTCGACGACGATTATGGCATGGATAAATATTTTAGAGAAGAATTAAATAAAGCTTTTCCAAAACATGAATTAGTACAAATACCAACCGACCATCAAATATACAAAGTATTCTATGAATTGCCCGAAGGTTTACCTAAAATACATGAACATTATAAGGGCGCTCCAAAAGGCTATGGGCTTTTTCTAAAAGGAAGGCTTGCGCTCTTTTATACCTATAACAGCAATATCTCGGACGGATGGGCGGCCCGAGGCGTTTACAAAGACCCTGAACCACTCAGGGAAAAAGCTTTAAAAATGGGCATAAACATATATATTTATGCAATGACTCACTAATGAAAGAATATAACTACGAAAAAACCCGTGATTTTTTTCCACTAAATAAAGAAAAAGAACTTATTGGTAAATTAATTCATAAATGGGAATCAAATTCTTCCGCCTTGCAGATTTATAAAAGCAAAATACCAAAAAATCCTTCTTTCCCGTTATTTTACTCTATGGGAATAATTGGTAAAGACTGGCCGGGATTTTCTACTGCGATCCTAGGAACGATCCACGGAAAAGGCTGGGATATATCTTATGAGTCCGGAATAAAAATAGAAAAAAACGGAAATACATTAGGTATCATTATATTAGTAATCGAAATCAAGAACAAACCCGCCCTTACAAAATTCAAGGAAGACAGAAAAGAAATAATCAATAACATTGAAAATGTGTCAGAGGGAAGCCTTGCAAAAAGGCTACTTCTGTCAATCGGGTCAAAAAGACTCGAAGTCTATTCAAAAGTCATAAATATAATAAAAAGGGAATGTAAAGAGGATTTCGTACCTAACCTTCTAGGTCCGGAAGGAGAAACTTTTAAATTCTTCGCTTCCCGCACAAAAGCCTATATAACGGAAAGGACGCCTGAAACCCTGGCGGAACAAATTATAACTAATTACAAAGCTCGGCAGGACGTAATAAGCACAAACGGAGAAATTCAGATTTATACAAAAAGCATAAAAACAATAAAAGAAAATCTTACCTGTATAACCGTAGGCGTCTACGAAAGAGATATGCCTCTAAAAGTGATACTTGATACAATATCTTTTGTCCTTCCCGGCTCCAGAATCATATATAATAAAGAGTTTACAACTCCCGAAGGAGTACTTATCGCAAGAATAGAGATTAGCGATACAAAGGGAAAATCTTATCCATCTCCATCTCGCAGCCGAATAGAAAAAGTTTTAAAAAGAATACACCTAAAAGGAAGAGAAGATACGGGAAAATCGACCAAAGCCCCTATAGGTTTAGAACATTACCTCCGGGCTATAATTCCTCGCCTGATTAAGGAATTTGAAAAAAGCGGAGTACCTCAAGTTTACCTCTCTCTTACAAACTCAACAGAGTTTTTCCTTGAGTTTAAAATTCTGATAGTAGCCCAAACAGAAGATTCGGAACGAAAAAGTCGAAAAATAGTAACTGGTTTCAATAAAATAAAGGGATTAACACTTCTCTCCACACACCAACGAAGAGATCAAAAAAATGCGAGTCTACTAATATTTGATATAAAAGCGGAACTTGATGAGTTCGAGGCTCTTTCGGAACTATACCAGGAGACAAAAAAAGTCCTCACCGACGCACTGGGTAAAATTCGCGACTTTGACGAAGGAATGAGAGAAATGGACTCCGAAAAAATAGAAACAGTCTTAAAAAACTTCCCAAATGTTCCTGAAAAGCAAATAAAGAAACTATACTATTCATTGGAAGATTTCTGGAGAATCAGCACCTCCGGCTCTGACATTACAAGAATTTTAAAAATAATACACAAACTACTGAGTAAACATCAAAAGAGTGAAATTTTATATGAAGACTTAAAGATGGAAAATGGTACGACAATCATATTTATTTCGCCCAAAGAAAAAGTTCTCTCAGGAAAACTACTTAATTTATGCACTAAGTTTAAAATAACTCTCTCAAGAATAGAAATGTCGGAAACGGATATCTTAATTGCCCTCATATCCAGAGAAGATAAACCTATTGAAAACAGCGAAGTTAAAGCAATTGTATCGAAAGTAATCCGCTAAATTGCTATTATTTTTCCTTTTCCTTTCAGGAATCCTATCAGTACTTACACAAAATATATTGATTCGTGAAATTTATATGATATTTCACGGTAATGA
>CAYQMH010000108.1:0-5693 GCA_964418485.1 uncultured bacterium
GTATTCTCCAGCTCATAGGAGTAATTTTACCCTGGTTTTTCATAGTTTTTTCTCTACCTGGAATTGTTGGAGGGATAGGACTTTTAAAACTTCAGGGATGGGCAAGAATCATTGTTTTAATTATATCGTTTCTCGGCTTATTGAATTTCCCCATTGGTACTGCGGTTGGAATTTACTCTATATGGGTACTTTTTGACAAACGAACGGAAAAGATATTCGCCACAAGCAAAAAGTAGAACAATAGGGCGTAGGGAATAGATAGTAGAGAGTAGGTGCAAAACCAGGTCTTAGGTTTCTTAAAAACAAAAATAAATCCTGTCAATCTGCGTTCATCTGCGTCCCATTCTTGGTTTGTGGGTTGGGTTTTCCTCTTGACTATTTCTTTTTTTTTGTTTACTCTGTATTAATATCATAAGGAGGTAAGATGGCTGGGAGAAGGCTTAACACGGAAGAGATTACAAGTGAAACCCGTTATATGGGCGGGTGGCTAAAATTGCTGGGGATAGCCAAAATAATTCAAGGCGCATTTCTTGTTATGACAATCTTTGGAGCAATATACGGAGCCGTAACGATATGGGAAGGACTATTGTTGAATCGTGCCGCCAATGGTTCAAGGGAAGTTACCGCCGGGAATTTCGAATCTCTGGGTAAAGGAATGCTTAAGCCCCTTAAAATTTATTTCATTATCCAGGGGATACTCATTATACTTATCTTCGGAGGTTTTCTCCTGGTGTTTTTAATGCTTTCAAGTCTAATAAGTTCTGGGCTCTTTGCTCACTACCTCGAAGTTTTGAAAAATTTTTAGTTAAATAAATTATTATCTAAAGGAGGGATTATAATGAAAAAGAAAAGTTACTTGTTGTTGTTATTAATCGTAATTTTAGCCCTTGCTTTTTTTAATTGTGCTCCGGGTAATGAAGAGTGGAACCAGGAAATCAATCCCGGAAACAAGGCAGGTTTTTGGGCAGGGATATGGCATGGAGCAATAATTATCATAACTTTCATTGTGAGTCTATTCACGAATGATGTAGGCTTATATGAGGTAAATAACACCGGTTGGCCTTACAATTTAGGATTTATAATAGGGCTTAACATATCAATCGGAGGTATGTTCAGCGGAGGTAAAAGGAGAAGGTGTAAAAGGTAATAAAGTTTATATCGGGAGGATATTATAGAGTATAAAAAATTATCAGGCAATACGGATATTCCCGTGTTGGGGCTAGGCACATGGGAAATCGGCGGAAGGATGGGTAGAGATACAAGTGAAGATGCCGAAGGCATTACTGCAATTCGAGGCGCAATAGAGCTTGGATATACACATATAGATACAGCAGAAATGTACGGTGCGGGGCATTCTGAGGAATTAGTCGGGCTTGCAATAAATGATTTTGATAGGGATTCACTCTTTATTACCACAAAAGTTTTACCCGAACACCTGCGATATAAAGATGTTATAAAAGCTGCCGAAGGAAGTCTTAAAAGGCTACACACCGACTATATAGATTTATATTTAATTCATGTACCCAATCCTAAGATTCCAATAAAAGAAACAATGCAGGCAATGGATTTATTACTCAGTCAACAGAAGATAAGGTTTATTGGAGTTAGCAATTTCTCGGTAAAACAACTAAAAGAAGCACAAGATTGCACCGAAAATAAAATCGTAAATAATCAGATAGAGTATAACCTTCTTACAAGGCACAGTGGAATGTACAACGTAAATATCGAGTCTGAAATAGTTCCTTTTTGCCAGGAAAATGATATTATGATCACTGCCTGGAAACCTCTTGTCAAAGGGAAATTATTTGGAGAGAAAAACAAATTATTAGAAGAGATTTCGGAGAAGTACAAAAAAACGATTAGCCAAATCGCGATAAACTGGCTAATTTCCAAAAAGAACATCATTACAATACCAAAATCAACAAATGTAGATCACCTTAAGGAAAATATGGGTGCTCTTGGTTGGAAGCTCGACGAAGAGGATATGAAACGCCTGGATGAGGAATTCAGATAATTTGTCAAATCTTTTAGTATATCTCCTTAACATTTAAAAATAGAATCTATACAAATCGCCAATTGTTTTGTAATGAAAAAATCTTTGCTTTTAGCTAGGTGAATCAGCGCATATTTTTCTTTTTTCCAAATTGATTAAGCAGAATCACATTCTTTTTTAGATTTTACTAAATCTATACAAATTCAATAAGAAATACCAAAACGAAACTATTTTAATTTGGAACCGTCTTCCAAGATGTATGTTTGATGATGCTAAAATTTTACTTATGACAACGTTATTGGGCTCTTTCTTCCGGGAGCCCAATAACATTTGCAAATATGAAAACCTTGACTTTAAAATGCCTGAAAGTACTATAATTAGTAAAAGTTTTTATATACCATCTATCAAATTTGTATTTAAAAAAACTGGGAAAAGGAGGTGTCTAATGTACGGTTACAAAAAAAGTATGAATCTTTCTTACGAAGAGGCTATAAAAAGAACGAAAGAAGAATTGAAAAAGGAAGGATTCGGGGTGCTTACTGAAATTGATGTGAAAGAAACTTTAAAAAAAGCTCGACGTGAATTTCAATAAATACGTAATACTGGGAGCTTGCAATCCGCCCTTTGCTCATAAATCACTACAGGCGGAATCGGATATTGGATTGATGCTGCCCTGTAATGTTATAGTATACGAAAAAGAAAATAAAGTGTTTGTTTCTGCAATTCTTCCCACAGTGGCAATGAGTATGATAAAAAATGAGAATCTGAGAATAATAGCAGAACAGGTTGAGGAGAAATTAAAAAGAGTTATTGATAATGTATGAGTATATATTGAGTAAGTTCAATTCAAGTCCGTTTGTTGGGAAAGGAGTTACAATATGAAAAAATATAAGTGTCCACATTGCGGCATGAAATTCGATGGACCGGGTAAGTGCTCAATGTGTAATGTCCCGCTTCAGGAAGTTCCGGAAGAGAAATCGTGTGAGCATTGTGAACCTAAAGAGATGAAACACGAGCACCATCATGCCCATCATGATCACACTGAACATCATAAACACATGGTTCGGGATTTTAAAAAGAGATTCTTTGTTTCGATAATAATAACTATCCCGATATTACTTCTTTCTCCTCTTATTCAAGATTTTCTAAATTACACATTAACATTTTTGGGCGATAAATATTTAATGTTTGTGCTATCAAGCTTTGTTTTCTTCTATGGCGGTTTGCCATTTCTTAAAGGTCTTTATGATGAGTTAAACCAAAAACAACCGGGTATGATGACGCTTATCGCTCTGGCTATTTTTGTCGCTTACGTTTACAGCGGTGCGGTCGTATTTGGACTTAAAGGAAAATACTTCTTCTGGGAACTTGCGACTCTTATAGATATTATGCTGCTTGGTCACTGGATAGAGATGAAATCGGTCCTGGGGGCTTCAAAAGCACTTGAAAAACTTGCGCAGTTATTACCTGACACAGCGCATTTAGTAGAGGGGGATAATGTATCAGATGTAAAAATATCAAAGCTTAAGAAAGAAGATGTTATTTTAATTAAAGCAGGAGAGAAAGTTCCCGCTGACGCGGTAATTACCGAAGGGAACAGTTATATCGACGAATCCATGCTCACCGGAGAATCAAAACCGGTTAAAAAGGAAAAGGGTGATAAAGTTGTAGGCGGTTCAGTCAACGGAGATTCTGTAATAAAAGCAAAAGTTGTAGGAACGGGGGAAGATTCTTATTTGAATAAAGTAATTGATCTTGTTAAACAAGCGCAGGGGTCAAAATCCAAAACTCAACGGTTGGCAGACCGAGCTGCGGTATGGCTTACCATTATTGCTTTAACGGCCGGTACGATAACCTTAATTTTTTGGCTATTTGAAGCACCCGAAATTGCATTCGCGATAGAGAGGATGGCGACCGTTATGGTAATAACGTGTCCTCACGCACTCGGTCTTGCCATACCCCTTGTAGGAGCCGTATCCACATCTCTTTCGGCGAAGAACGGAATTCTAATAAGAAATAGAACCGCATTTGAAAACGCAAGAAAGATAACTACACTTGTTTTCGATAAAACCGGAACTTTAACCGAAGGCAAATTCGGAGTAAGCTCTATTATAACCTTTGATTCGGAATATGATGAAAAAGCTATAATAAAAATAGCCTCTTCTCTCGAAGTGAATTCCGAACATTCTATAGCAAAAGGAATTCTGGATAAAGCAAAAAAGCTAAGGTTAGATACATTAAAAAGCGAAGCTTTCGAGGTTATAAAAGGAGAAGGAGTTAAGGGTAAAATCGATGGTAAAGAAGTACAACTGGTCAGTAAAAATTATCTAAATAAAAACAATATAGAAATTCCTGAAGAAGTAAAAGAAAAAATAAGTGGTACACTGGTATTTGTTGTAATAGATGGCAAACCAAAAGGATTAATAGAACTATCGGATAAGATCAGAGAAGATTCGTACACAGCTATAAAGAGATTAAAGAACGAAGGAATAAAATGCTGGATGCTTACCGGAGACAACAAAGAGGTAGCAAAAGAAGTGGCAGATGAGCTTGAACTGGACGGGTTCTTTGCCGAGGTCCTGCCGCATGAAAAACAAAATAAAATCAAAGAACTTCAGTATAAGGGAGAAGTGGTTGCTATGACCGGAGACGGGATAAACGATGCCCCTGCTCTCGCTCAGGCTGATGTGGGAATTGCCATAGGTTCGGGAACAGACGTCGCGGCGGAAACCGCGGACATAATTCTTGTAAACAGCAACCCTAAAGATGTTATGACTCTTATACTTTTCGGTAAAGCAACATATCGAAAGATGGTCCAAAATCTCTTCTGGGCAACAGGCTACAATGTAATTGCCATACCTCTTGCCGCGGGTGTTTTATATAATGTCGGAATTATTATCTCTCCTGCCGTAGGTGCAGTACTTATGTCTATGAGCACTGTCATCGTGGCAATAAATGCAAGATTTTTGAGAGTAAAAAAGCAATAAGGTAAAGTATGAAAGATTCAAATCAAATAAAAGTAATCTTACTTGACTTTGGAGGAGTAATTTCTCCCGAAGGATTTCAACTTAGTGTACTACACCTTTCTAAAATTTACGGCAAGGACTATGATGAGATGCATGAAATAGTAGCGGTAAAAGCATTAAGAAGAAGTGGATACCTGGGAGGCAAGAGTTCCGAAAAGGAGTTCTGGAAAGTGGTAGCAAAAGAGCTCAATATAAACGAGGATATAATGGGCTGCCGCAGTCTGATGCTTGATAATTTTGTACCCAGAAAAGAGATAATAGATACTGTAAGAAAATTTAAAAATAAGTTTAAATGGGGCATTTTTTCGGACCAGACAAACTGGATTTACGAAGTTGATGAGAAATATGATTTTCTAACATATTTTGATTATAAATTTATTTCTTATGATTTAGGTTATACAAAATATGATGATGAATTTTATAGAATACCATACAAGGAAATCAAACTCCCGGCTAAAAATATCCTTATAGTTGATGACAAACAAAAAGTCCTGGATAGGGCAAAAGATTTCGGCTACCATACGTTTAGATTCGATTCTATTCAGGGTTTTTTAGATTTTATTTACAAAATAGAATAATTGTGTGTTGTGGGTGAGGTTTTAAACAACTGAATATTTTCTCTCTGTGACTATGAGAGAAAGTCAACCCCCCTTATTTATTTTTCGCCAAGAACT
>CAYQMH010000109.1:0-5691 GCA_964418485.1 uncultured bacterium
ACGCAAGCAATACTATGCTTGCGTGTAGAATATCTTTTATGAACGAAATAGCAAATCTATGCGATAAGGTAGGGGCTGATGTTGAAGAAGTCAGAATAGGTATGGGAAAAGACCCGAGAATCGGCTCAAAATTTCTTTTCCCGGGGATCGGTTATGGAGGCTCATGTTTCCCAAAGGACGTTAAAGGAACAATACACAAAGGAAAAGAATACGGTCTTCCAATGAGAATCTGCGAGAGTGTAGATTTAGTGAACGAAGCTCAAAAAAAGTTATTATTTAAAAAAATAAAGGAAAGGTTCAACGAACTAAAAGAGAGAAAAATAGCTGTTTGGGGTCTTTCTTTTAAACCTCAAACCGATGACATGAGAGAGGCTGCTTCTATTGTAACCATAAATCTTCTTCTTTCTGAAGGCGCGAATATAAAAGCTTATGATCCACAGGCAATAGAAAACGCAAAAAATATTTTTGAAGATAGAATAGAATATGGGTATACACCTTATGAGTGCCTAAAAGGAGCAGAAGCCCTCGTCGTTTTTACAGAATGGAATGAGTTTAGAAATCTCGATTTACAAAAGATTAAGGATTTAATGGTTAAAAGGATAATCTTCGATGGCAGAAATATTTATGACCCCGTTAAGGTAAAAAACGCGGGATTTGAATATTACTGCATAGGGAGAGCTAAAGTCGTCTAGAACCTTTCTTTTCCGGCTGATTGTAATAGTAATACCCGTAATAATACCCATAATAACCATATTCTTTATGGATGTCTACTTTATTAAGTATATATCCAAGAGCTTTAATTGAGAGTTGTTCAAGAAGCTCGGAAGTTTGAGCAATAATATGGCGATTGGTTTCCCCGTAAGCCGCGACAAGCAATGTTTCTTCAACTTCAGATGCCAATATTCTGCTATCACTTACGGTCATTAAGGGGGGAGAATCAAGAAGAACTATATCATATTCTTTTTTCCACCTGCCAAGAAGTTCTCTCATTCTGTCGGAATCCAGCAACTCCGACGGATTGGGAGGAATCTCCCCTGAGGGAATAACTCTCAAACCGTCTACAACAAGCGGTTGAATTTCTTTTTCTTTATCTATAAGTAACTCGGTGAGGCCCTTCGTTTTCTTTATTTTCAGATATTTTTCTATTGCCGGTCGCCGGAGGTCCGTATCTACGAGAAGGACTCTTTTGCCGGAAGATACGAAGGAAAGTGCGAGATTTATAGCAATCATCGATTTTCCCGAACCGGCATCCGGTCCGGTAATTAAGATGGAAGAAGGAAATCCTTCAGTTCTCGACAATTTAATGTTGGCACGCAGACTCCTGAAAGCTTCCGCTATATGACTTTTGGATTCTTCTTCCGTTAATACAAAAAATCTTCCCCTGGAATTACTTTTGTCTTTTTTGTCAACTTCAACAATAGGGATTCTCCCAAGAATCGGTAATCCTGAAATTTTGGTGATTTCAAACTCATCTCTCACAGCAGAATCCACGTAATCCACGACAAAGCCCGCTCCGACACCTATTAGAACACCAAGAATAAGAAACAACACGCTTTTTTTAACTTTGGACATTGTATTCGGAGCATCTGGCAGTCGGGCAAGTTCGAGTATTGAAATACCTGCACCTTCGTTAACCTCTGTGATTTGAGCCTGCTCTCTTTTCTCAAGAAGCATAAGATATATCTTCTTATTCGCTTCTTTTTCCCTTTCCAATCTAGCCAGCTCCAATTCACGTTCTGGTATTCTGTTAAGTTTATTCTTGTAATATATTAAAACTTCGTTTAAAGCTTCGAGCCTGCTTCTGGCAACTGCATAGTCGATTGTCAAATTTACCGATTGCTGCATAAAATCTTCCATCTGCACGAAAGGGTCGAGGGTCCCTTCTTTTTGCAAAAGTTCCTTAGCCACCGTACCCATTTTTGCTTTTAAGGACTGAATCGAATGGTTTATTTTCAGTATTTTCTGGTCATCGGGAGTATACCCCTGGATTAAAAGATTCGCTTTTTCGTTTTCCAGGGTGGTAAGCTGCCTCTTTAAATCCACCAGAACATTATAAGAAGTCTGAGAAGCTTCAGCAAGTAAGGATTGCTGTTGCTCATTCAGTTTGGCTTTTATTGCATTAAGTTTCTTTTCCATAACCTCTACATTGATAGAAGCTGTTTTTAGTTCCGTTTCTATATCGGACATCTGCTTGATGAATGCGTCTGTCTCGGAAGAAACCCCAAGAATTTCATATTTTTCTTTAAATTCTTTTAGTTTTTCCTCCGACTCTTCTAAATCTCCCTGAACTTTTTCCGTTTGAGCGGCAATAAAGTCATACGTCGAATGGGCGTCTTTCTTCTTAATTTCCATATCAAACTCTCTGTAAGTCTCCGCAAGTCTATTGGCAAACAATTGACTGACATACGGATTTTCCTCAGTAGCTCTAATTTCTATAATACGCGATTCCCCTTTTGAGCTCACTTCAATTTTTCCGCTTTCTATGTCAGCTTTCATGCGAGAAAAAGCTTGACCTTCACCACTGACTCCCATTTGCGCAAACTCATCCCTTGTAAAGCTACTTGCTGTTTTTTTAATTACAGGATAACTTTTTATAAGAAAGATATGGTTGGTAAGCTCTTCTTCGGTAGGAGTCTTATAGTAATTACTTGTAAATATAGACTCGACTCTTTTAACGAGAATTTTGGAAGTAGACGTAAAACTGGGAGGAGCATAAAAAAAATAGAGAACAGAGAGAATCAGACAAACTGCAACAATCGCTATAACGATCCCTCGCCTTCTCCTAATTATCCTTAAATAATCTTTAATATCAATTTCATATTCTTTATTCATTTTTTCCCACCTCTTTTGATTAAGGGTATTCTTTCCTTACAAAGATGACACATCCCCGATTCATAGTTTTCTATCGGATATTTTAAAACAGCCTCTATCGGTATATCGATTTCGATATTCGTAGTAGACCGATCTATCATTACAACTATAGCTATAATCTTTCCTTTGTCAATCGCTTTTATTGTTTCTTTTATTGAACTACCCGTAGTTAAAATATCATCCACTATCACTATCTTATCTGCATTTTCTATAGTAAATTCTCTTTTCAACTCTCTTCCTGTTCCTGTTTTTTCGGCAAAGGCACTTTTTTTCCTTTTCATTCTTGCCAATTCGTAAGCGATTATAGCTCCTCCCAACGTAGGGCCAATAAACCAATCGGTCTCCGGACTTAAATCTTTCATTTTGTCAACAAACGGTTCCATTAACGTAGGGTTCTCCAGTATACGCATCTTCTCAATATATTTATCTGAATGCAATCCTGACGTCAACAAAAAGTGACCCTCAAGTAAGGCACCTGCATCCTCAAGCAATTTTTTGTAGTCCATCTTCGATTTCCCTAATTATAACCTCCGCTGCCTTGCGCATATTTTCGGACTTTATAATGGGCCTTCCCACAACCAAATAATCCGAACCGTTTACAATTGCATCAAAGGGAGAGGCAAATCTTTTTTGATCATCTTTTTTAGCATCCCGGGGCCTTATTCCCGGAGTTACCACAATAAAATCTTTACCACAACATTCTTTGATCAAAACAACTTCCTCAGGCGAAGCTACAACTCCGCCCAATCCGGCGCTTTTTGCAATAGAGGCTAAATCTAAAATCTCCTCATTTAGTGTCTTCTCGATACTAAGTACATCTTCTAAAAATGCTTCATCGAGACTTGTTAGGATTGTGACTCCAAGTAAGACAGGTTTTTCTAACTTTTTATTCCATACAGCTTTTTGAGCTGCTTCCATCATTTCAAAACCCCCGAGAGTATGTAAAGTTAAGAAGTCTACTTTCATATCGATTGCGGCATTAACAGCACCTGAAACCGTATTCGGAATATCGTGTAATTTCAAATCAAGGAAGACTTTTTTTCCTCTATTCTTTAAAATCTCTACAACTTCAGGCCCTTCTCGAGAAAACAGCTCTAACCCAACCTTGAAAAAATCCACTAATCCACTCAACTCCTCAACTATAACCAAACTTTCTTTGACCGAAGGCACATCTAAAGACGTTATTAAAAAATCTTTGGCTTCTTTTTTCATTTTTTACTTATATCTTTTAAGTTCTTACAACCGTTTTCTTTTAACCAATACTTTAAATTATCCAAGATTTCAATCGGCGCAAGGGGGTTATTAAAAATAATACTGCCCAATTGAACAGCCGCGGCACCAGCTATAAGGTACTCTAGTACATCTCTATAATCGGCAATCCCTCCTGATCCTATAATTGGTATGTCGACTGCATTTTTAATTTTATACACATTGTACAAAGCTAGCGGTTTTATAGCAGGTCCGCTTAATCCTCCTGTGACCCTTTTAAATAAAGGTTCTTTTCTGTCGATGTCTATCACGAGTCCGGAGAAAGTATTGGAAGCTGTAACTGCCGTGGCTCCGCCTTCCCTAGCTGCCTCGGCAGTTTCTTCAATATTAGCCGCATTTGGGGTAAGTTTAACTATAACAGGCAATTCTGTCTCTTCACAAACCGCTTTAGTTATTGAAAAAACGGTTTTCGGATCACCTCCGAAGCTTTCTCCTCCCCTGTTTACATTAGGACAACTGATATTTACTTCTATTCCCGCTACTCCATTAATCTTAGACGCGATTTCTTTGAACTCTTCTATAGATTCTCCAAAAATATTAACGATTATAGGGGTTCCCAATTTTTTCGCTTCTGGTAGAATTTCGGTTTCGAAATTTTCGAGTCCCTTGTTTTCGAGACCTATGGAATTAATAACTCCGCAAGGGGTCTCTGTAATTCTTGGAGGTGGATTCCCCTCTTTTGGAAAAAGAGAAAAACCTTTACACACAACTCCACCCAACCTTTTGAAGTCAATCATTTTTGTATATGGAAAGTCCCATACTCCTGAAGCAAGAAGCACAGGATTTTGTAATTCAATAGAACCAATTTTTACTCTGAGATCAACCAAGTTCTACCTCTTTTAAGGGGAAAACAGGCCCTTCCTTACACACAAGTTTGTAGCCTTCTAATGTGTTTACCGCGCAAGATTTACATCCCGAGAGACCACATCCCATTCTCTTTTCAATATACGCATAGGCTTTATCAATTTGTTCTTCGCTTAATATGCTTTTGATTCTTCTCGTCATTTCAATTGCACCGCAAATAAATATTTGTTTACCATTTAGTTCATGCGCATATTTTTTCACAATATCAGTTACAAGCCCTCCATTTTCTTCAGTAATAGTTCTTACTTTAAACCCTTTTTTTCCAAATTCCCGAATAAGTATTAAATCCTTTTCTCTCTTAGCGCCGTAAAATAATATCCCTCCCTTCATCCAGCCCGCCTGATAATAAACCGGTGCTATACCTATCCCTCCCGCTATAAGAACTCCCTCCTCCGGGGGACAAAATGTTTTCCCCAGGGGACCGAGAACCTTAATTTGATCGCCTTTTCTAACTTTTGATAAAATCTCTGTCCCCTTCCCTTTTACTTTAACAAGTATAGAGAAACTTCCCTCGTTTACCTCCATAAAGGAAAAAGGGCGAGGAAGATAGGGGTCTAGAGCTTGCAAACCCATCATCACAAAATTTCCACACTCTGCATATTTGCAAATTTGTTTATCCTCGAATGTGATTTTATAATAAGGTCCGAGTTTTTTATTCTCGAGAACCGGTAGTATCCTGAAAGTAGG
>CAYQMH010000110.1:0-5601 GCA_964418485.1 uncultured bacterium
TCACAGAGAAAAACAATTTGTTTAACCACAAAATACACTAAATACACTAAACTTTTCATCATTCTTTTTTTTACTTGAACCCTGGAAATCTTGAATCCTTGAAACCTTAATCAATTACAGAGAACACAGAGTTTTCTTTGTTATTAATTAAAAATTCATAATTCATAATTCAAAATCCTCGACGTTCAAAATTCTTAATTCTTGACACACGGCTCAAGACTAGTTTAACTACTCGCTACTCTCTATATAATTATCCGAGTAAATAATTTTGGGCTTTGAAGTACCCCTCTCATACGTAATATCCTCCTGTATTAAAAATCCCTCTTTATCGCCACCAATAATCTTATACCTTACACCATCAGTATATACATATATTCTGCATGGGAAAATTTTTTCGGGAAGGCTATCCGTCAAAAGATTAAACTTTATTACTTTATCAAACATTTTTCTTCTAATTGGTTTACACCACTTATCCCTCACATTTACGGATCTTTCCTTACTTGGTTTAAACCAATCTCTCCCCATAGGGAAAACCGGAGGCTCATACCACTTTTCTGTCAAAAGAAAAGCCGAAAATGTTTTATTTGTTTCTTCGGTTTTTTCTTCAAAGGACTGTGGATACCTTCCTGAAGATTCGCTACAGAAGCTTTCTAACGCATGATCAACTTTCTCCATATTAATTCCTATCGTAATAACATCACCTTCTCTTAAGTAATATCTCGCCTTCGGTGCAATTGATGCTGCGATTACAATTAAAATTACAAATACTAAAATTATAATTTTTATTTGTTTTCTCATCGATTACCTTCTACTTAAAATGTTTTAATCTAAGGTTCGAGTAATTCAAATCCGGTTTCCTCATCCAACCTTCGTTTAGCCTGTGTACCGGTAAGTTCAACCAATACAATTTCCAAAACATGCCAGACCTTCAAGCCTTTTCGAACACAACCGGTTTTAGTCTTATCCTTTCTCCCGCCCGCAACATGCATATGAAGTTTAGGCTCCCCCTTCTCATCTAAAAAAACAGTACCGGTACCGGTTATCTCATGTACCTCATTTAAAATATATTCCATCGGATTAATAGACTTTGCTCTTCCTTCCTCGGGACCGACTACAAGTTTAGAGCCCTTATCCGCTCCTCCGACCGCGATCAAAAAACCGGCTTCAACATTATTCTCCCGCGCAAATTTTTCAATACACTCATGCAAAATATCACCGTCTTCGAGCCGAATCACAAAAACTCTACCGTATTTAGCTTCCGAATATTTCATTTATTCACCTTAATAAATCTTAGCTAACAGTTCTAAATCTAAAATTAATAAATGAGTTATTCAATACCTTACCTTTTTCCTTTATTCTTTCATTATTAGTTCCATATCTGGAGCTTACCAGCTTCTCATTAGAATATAACGCGGCGTGTTCAATTTACAAGTGGGTTTTAAGGAATAATCTACCTACCGAGCATCCCAGAGAATAAGACTCAACAATTCGTTACTTGTTTTCAAGCAAAACTTGACTTTTTAAAAAAATATATAAAAATGATTATATGAAATATATAAAACCCAGAAAAACAAAAAATTTTATTATTGCTAAAGTCAAGAAATCTACACCGATACAGATTAAAAATATATTAAGAGGTTTACGAGATTTAGTATTTTGCATTATTTATTCGGGGAAAGAACGATATTGTCCCGTATGCGGGAAACAATTAAGGAAATTCGTAATAGGCGGTTTAGAGCCAAGAGATAATGCAAAGTGTCCAAAATGCGGTTCACTTGAAAGGCACCGGTTAGTATGGCTTTACTTTATGAGAATGACCGATCTCTTTGACGAAAAGCCGAAGAAGGTATTACATATTGCCCCCGAGCCTTGTTTTGCTAAGAGGTTAAAAAACAGATTAAGCAATGGATATATTACGGCTGACCTTAATGATCCTAAAGCAATGATCAAAATGGATATTACCAATATTGATTACCCTGATGAATACTTCGATGTTATTTACTGTTCTCATGTATTGGAACATGTGATAGATGATATGAGTGCTATACGTGAATTTTATCGAGTATTAAAAAAAAGCGGATGGGCTATTATATTAGTACCAACAATCGGAAAGAAAACTTTCGAAAATTTTTCAATTAAAGATCCAAAAGAACGCCTGAAAGTTTTCGGCCAGGAAGACCACGTAAGAATCTATGGCAGAGATTTTGTAGACAGACTTAAAAAAGGAGGTTTCAAAATAAAGGTATTCGCTCCTTTCGAATTTCTTAACAGGGATGAAATGACACAAATGGGAATAACTGCAGAAAGCGGAGAAATATATTATTGTAAAAAATAAAAAGACTAAAAGAGTTAACTAATTAACAAGCGCGTTAACAGGTTGAAACCTTCTTTGAAAAGTGTTAAGAGGGGGGTTAAAGTTAAACTTTATTTGCTTTTTATATTGGCACAAATATACTCATCTTTCAGAAAAAATCGAAATATATTCAAATACGCAAATCCAGCAAAAGGAATTCTTCACCCAATTACATTTACTTCTTTAGATTTTACAATTCCTGAATTTTTCGTTATTAAAGAAGTACCGTAAAATAATGCGGTAGCAACAATAAGCTTATCATGCATTTCTAAACTCGATTTGATTTTATTGGCAATTTTTACTATGTCAATGTCCAGAGGAGCTACCTTAAAGTTTATATATTCTCCTATTTTAGAAAGTGTTTCCTCAAATGTAAGTATAACCTTACCCTTATCAGCAATAAACATCAACGCTGCCAATACAACGGAAGGAATTATAATAATACCTGTCTTTTCACTCTGCTCAAAAGCTTTTAAAGCTTCTTTACTTAACTTTTTACTCTCTTGAAGATACCAGATAAGAGAATTAGTATCAGTTGTATAATCCATTATTTTTTATATCCATATGGAAAAAGAGACTTCTTGGCACTGTCGAAAATATCTTCATCAATTTTACTACCCTTCCATATGCCTTTTAAAGAACCTCTTTTCTTTCTCCGGGAATTTGAGTAAAATTCAAGTTTCAGCAAATGGACAATTTTATAAATCCTGGAAGCCATTTCCTCCGCTACCTCTTTAACCTCTCCTAAAAGTTTTTCTTTATACTGTGACATTTAATACCTCCGAGTTCATTTATAAATTCCGTTAATTGAAAAAATTTTGCTGTATATATAATTTTAACCAATTACAGTTAAAAGTCAAGGAAGGAACAATCTACCTATCGAGAATTCTTGAGAATAAGATTCAACAATTCATTATTCGTTTTCATTTCTTCCCAAATCAGGTCTAGAGAGGAAAGACACTCGAATGGATTTTTTTCACTCCAGGAAATATGATGTAAAGATAATTCCCCTTTTGGTTTAATGTAGAATCTAAATTCCCATACCAGAGGTGCTCCCGAATGATAACTTATACAATATAGTCTAAGATACCGATTGCTGCCCGGAAGATAACTCGTATTAATAAGATCATGTCCATAATACTCTCCATATTTACCTTTTGGAGGTTCAATAAAAATTTTATCTAAATCAGCCCTATACTCATTCTTTGCCTTCTCTTTTTCAAATTGATCTAAGGTATAACCAATCTCTTCGACTATCATCCATGTTATTTTTTCCGTTCTTTTATTCTTAATATCATCAAAGAACTTTACAATAAATTCGTTTACCTGATTATCTACTATTTGTTCCTCAGGGGACATTATACTATCAGATGTAGTTTTGGCTATTATATACAAAGGACTAAACAGAAAAACTATAATAAACATAAATACAGAAACATAAATCTTCATGCATACCTCCTTTTTATTAGTAATCATATTCGAAGAATATTTCTAAAATTTACCTGGATTTTAAACTTATTTTAATCCACCTTTCAATTTCATCGATAGAAAATTTATTTTTGGCAACATCAGTCGCGAACTCAACGATTTCATCTTCATTAAAGTTCCATATATAACCTTCATGCCAGAGAAAAATAGTTGTTACAATCTCAGCCGTTCTTTCATTCCCATCCGCAAAGGGATGATACGAAACAAGTGCCTCAAAGAGTACTGCAGCCTTCCGTACAACACCTGGATACAATTCAACACCATCTGCTAAACCCATAAAAGGCTTATACAAGGCTTCTTCCAACAAACCGATGTTAAGAACTTCTTTAAGTCCGCCTGTCTCCTCAATTATTTTATCGTGCAGATTTATAACTTGTTTTAAAGTCTAGGGTATTTTCAACGACTTGCGAGTTTCTTTAAAGATTTGCGATGTTTATCTATAAAGCTTTTATATTCAGAAGTTCCCTTTTTTGAAGCCTTCTTTGCAAGGCTATCCTTCTAAGAGATGCTTCTCCTTCTTTTGTTATATTTGATTTTTTCTTTTTTAGCTTCATTCAATACTCCTTATGTTCAAAAATATCACTTTTTATTGCTTTGTCAACACTTAGATTGCCACGAAGGCATTAAGACACAAAGATATTATAGGACGCAGATGAACGCAGAGTTTTTTGTTTTAATTCAAAATTAATAATTCAAAATTCTTAATTCTTGACGCCCGACTCATGACTCTGTTACTGTCAAGTGTTGAGATACGACTGCAATCAAACATACCATCTTTACCCGAATAAGGGAAATCGGTTTGAGTGCTAAAGAAATACAACTATTGACACTGAAGCCTTAAGTATTAATATATTTAATTAGGAGGAATTTATGCGAAGAAAAATTTCTAAAGGAATAGAAGTTGACCCGTCAATTATGTTGGGTAAACCTGTGATAGAAGGTACTCGAATACCTGTAGAGATGATTCTGGAAAAATTAGCGCAGAATATCTCTGCGGATGATATTCTTAACGATTTTCCCCGGTTAAATCGTCAAAATATTCAAGATGCTTTAGAGTACGCCGCGAAATCAATACATGGAGAGGAAATCCACTTAGTTAGCAAAAAGTAATGAAATTCTTGGCTGATGAAAACCTGGAAAAGCCGATTGTGGATTGGCTCAGAGAAAAAGGATATGATGTACTTTATATAACAGAGAAAACTCCGTCAATAAAAGACGAAAAAATAATCCAACTTGCCTTGAAAGAAAACAGAATACTAATAACCAACGATAAAGATTTCGGCGAACTGGTTTTTCATTATGGTCAAATCACTTCAGGAATAATATTGATTAGATCTAAGGATAAAAGCTCACAAAAGAAATTAGAACTAGTAAAACAGTTGCTCAAAGAAATAAAAAATAAAATAAGCGGTAACTTTATTGTAGTAAATGAAAACGGAATAAGAATCAAAAAAATCCTTTAATGCCAAGAAAATAACCGGATACATATTACACGATTTTTCATTTTTTTAACTCGAAACTCTAAACACGTAACCCGAAACTGTAATTAACCACAGAGAACACAGAGAAAAGAAAAAAAACACAGAGACCACAGAGAAAATAAGATAATGTTGTTTAAACCCCACTTCCCCAAAATTAGAAACAACAAATTACACAAATAGCACAAATTGTTTTTTTGACCAGTGACTAGTGACAAACGACTAGTGACTAATTGTCAAAGACACGTACATCGTACACAAAATCCTAGTGATTCAAGGGAC
>CAYQMH010000111.1:0-5486 GCA_964418485.1 uncultured bacterium
TCTTCGGTATTCTCTTCGGTATTTTCGTCGATATTTTCGTCAGTACTTTCTTCCGTACTTGCCTTAGCACTTTCCTCTGTGGTTTCCTTCACACTCTTCTTTTTGCTCTTCTTTTTGCTCTTCTTTTTACTTGCTTCCTCACTCGCCTTAGCACTTTTACTTGCACTCACGTCTTCATCAGTTCTTTTCAATAAGGCTTTGACTGCATCAGTCAAAATCGCACCTTTCCCCTCCCATCTTTTAATCCCTTCCTCATCTATCTGGAGTTCCTTTGAACGTGGATTATACCATCCTAACTGTTCTAAATATTTACCATCTCTGGGATTTCTCGATTCAATCGCAACAATCCTGTAGCTGTGTTGTTTTCGTTTACCCACGACCCTCAATCTTATCTTAACAGACACTCTACCTCCTTAATCTTCTTTACTTTTAGAGAATTTTTAAATTTTACAAACAACTTTCATTAAACAAACTTAAATTTTTTTAAGATTAATAAAATTCACCCCTTTTGTCAAGGGCAATTCAGATTCTTAACCACAGAGAACACAGAGATTTTATTTGTTTGACCCACGCCCACCACCCAATATAAAACACAGAGTGCGCAGAGCCCACACAACTCCACCCCATAATTTTTATCACAGAGGAGACGGGAAAGGCCCTGTTTTTCTTTGTGCTCTTTCGGTGAGAATTAATTTGGGTTGTGGGGTGGATTTTAAACAAAAAAATTTTAGTTGTTTCCTCTGTGGTCTCTGTGTGTTCTTTTTTCTCTGTGTCCTCTGTGGTAGACGTTTTCGTTTATTTCGTGGTTGAAAATAAAGTTAAAATTATTATATTGGTTTATGAATTACTGGATCGGACTCGACATAGGAATCAAATGGACAGGCATTGCGATAAGCAATAATCTGGGCATAGTCAAGCCGGAAAAAACAGTTAAAACCGAACATCTGATAAAAGAGATTAAAGACTTAAATAAAGAATATAATTTTAAGGGTTTGGTATTGGGTTTCCCGTTAACCACAAAAGGAAAAATAGGACAAAGGGCAAAATTTGTTCAAAAAATAAAAGAAGAAATTGAAAAAGAATTTAATATACCAATAAAGCTGTATGATGAACGTTTTACCACCAAAGATGCAACCAAAATCGCTTCAGACTTAGGAAAAAAGAAAGATAAAAGACTCATAGATAAAATTTCCGCGTCCTTAATACTCAAAGGTTACCTCGATGAGAATTAGAGCTATACTTACAATTATAACAATCGGCTTTATATTGTATCCTGTAGCGATACCACCTAAATTCCAGGATGCTATAATAAAAATCGATGAAGGTGATAACCTCAATATTATTTCAAGAAAATTAAAAGAAGCTAGAATTATTCAGGATAGACTTGGATTTAAACTAATGGTAGTTGTCTTTGCAAAGTCAACTCGTCTTTCATACGGATGGTACAAATTCAAGATATACGATGAACCACGCGAGATTCTAGAAAGTTTAATCAAAGGAAGAAGATTGACGGTAAAAGTCGCGATACCTGAAGGTTTAAATATAAACGAAACAATATACGCGTTCCGCAGACACGAAGATACGGATATCAATATTTCAAATTTGAAATCAATTATCAAAGATACAACTTTTATCAAAGAACTGGGAATAAAACAACCTACTCTGGAAGGTTATCTGTTTCCGGACACATATATCTTCTACAAAGGAGAAAAAGCTGAAAATGTTATAAAAAAAATGACTTCCAATCTTTTCACTATAATAAAACCATCGCAAACATTTAAAATGAAATCGATGGAATTCAACACCCATGAAATTCTAACCATAGCTTCCATGATCGAAAGGGAAGCAATGGTAGACAGGGAAAAGCCTATTATAGCTTCCGTTATTTATAATAGATTGGAGAAGAACATGCTTCTTCAAATCGATGCCACAGTTCTTTACGCGTTAGGCAGACATAAAGGGCGAGTAATGTATAAGGACCTTAGAATAAAATCCTCCTACAATACTTACCGAAACAGAGGTTTACCACCCGGTCCAATAGCGAGTCCAGGGTTTCAATCCATAATGGCGGCCCTTCACCCCGCGAGAACTGATTACCTGTATTACGTAGCAACAGGTAAAGGAGACCACATATTCAGCAAAACATATGGTGAACACATCAAAGCCAAGAAAAAAGTAAAACGCTGATATTAAGAATAATACTAAAGAATCCAGAAGCTAGGATACAGAATCCCTCCACAACCCCAATAAGAGAAACAACAAATAGCACGAATAGCACAAATAATTTTATTGTTTTTGTTTTTTTGACTAGTGACCGGCGACTAATGACAAGTGACAAGCTACCAGTGACTAATGACCAAATTATTCCCACGGATATCAGGAATAATTTTTTATTATTCCCATCTACCTAATAAAGTTACATAAAAAGAAAGTAAAACGAGCTTCACGTCAAGCAGAAAACATTGCTTTTTTATATAAAGGAGATCGTACTTGACCTTATGTTCGGTCTTTGCCTCTTTATCTGCGAAAATTTGAGCTATACCCGTAAGGCCGGGTTTAACCAAAGTTCTTTTGGAAAAATCCGGAACTTCTTCGAGATTTCTATATTTACTCCCTATAATTTCAACATCCGGGTGAAAAGGTCGCGGTCCCACAAAACTCATGTGACCCATAAAAATCGAAAGCAACTGGGGCAATTCATCCATTGCCGTAGCCCGCAGAATTTTACCGATTTTTGTAACATGGGAATTATATTCCTTCCTGTTTTTCATGGCTGTACCGTTGTGGGTATTTTTCCCCATCGAACGGAACTTCAAAACATAGAAAGTTTTCCCATCTTTACCAACCCTTTTTTGCCTTATAAATATAGGACCACCGCTTTCCATGACAATAACAACAGAAAAAAACGCCCAGAGGGGCAACGAAATCACAAGCCCAAGTCCCGAAAGAAGAATATCGAAGATTCTTTTTAATGTATCCTTAGGCACTCTTATTATTTTTTTTGTATCTATTATCCCCTCTCTTCAAGTCTTTAATTATAAACGAAACTACCCAAAACTTCAACCATTCTTATCTTCATTCACATAAAAACTAATCAAGCCTTAAAATTTTTACAAATACCTTACAATTATTGTTCCCTTTATCTTAAATGTAGCCTCCTGCAAACCAAACACTTATAAAAAAGCACGCCGTAAGTAACTGAAATTAAATAAGACAATTGTATTATTTTTTTTCATATCTATAACAAGTGTAGTCCACTTGCATACGGGTTCTTACTTTTCCCTATATAGGATAAACTGGACTCTTCTATTCTTTTTCCTGTTTTCTTCTGTATCGTTATCGGCAATTGGTTTTCTTTCTCCGTAAGCTTCCGTAATTATTCTATCCGGGGATATTCCGCGTCCAATAAGATATTCTTTTACGTTTTCTGCTCTTTTCTCGGACAGTTCTTGATTTTCTTCATAGGTCCCAATAGAACAGGTATGCCCAATAACCATCAGCTTTATACTCTCGTCATCTCTTACAAGTTCGACTATCCTATCCAGGATGCCGTATGCTCTCATCGATAAATCGAACTCTCTAAAGGAAAACATTACGTTTATCCCTTCTACCTGGTCTTTAATATCTTTGAAATTATCTACTACTTTCACAGAATCTTTGGCTTCCAACGGTTCTTTAGATTCTTCTATTTTGCTCAGTTCTATTGTGTAAAGGTTTTTGCTCTTTCCTCCTTTTACTGCCATCATGATTTCTCTTTCTTTATATCCTGCCGCAGATATAAATGTCGGATAAACTCCCGATTCCAGTATAAAGGAATGAGTATTTTTAATCTCGAAGGATTCAACAGTATCGCCTTTCAGGTTAGTTATCACCGTGTACCCCGTAACAGGTTCTCTGCTTTCTTCATCTATCAGTTCGACTACAACCGGAAATCTCTCTTCTTCCTTTTGGACTTCTTTCTCTATATCCATTATTTTGTAAGAGAGGTCGAGGCTTACACGAGGCGATAAATTATCTTCCGCACTATTAAATACTTCGAGTTTGTTCAAAGCCAGTGTTCCTTTGACTAATTCGTTTTGATACGACAAACCTATGTTAGCATCACGGCCATCGGCTTCCGCGAGGAAAGCCAGACCATTAGAAAAACCAACTTTCATCCCCCCGAAAAGACCTAATGCCCAGTTTTCGTGCTTTTCTTCAGAGAACGCGTCTATATTAAAATACTCGCTTACCGGTCCGTAACCGACAAATCTTCCTCTGGCTATCCCTGCCGTCATTTCAAAATTGCTTTTTAATTTCTTTGTCCCCACTAAATAAACGGAAGCTATCTCCGGGGGTCTGTCAACATAATTCTCATCGTTAAAAACATCCTCAGAACCCGCGGGTGAGACATATTTACTGTTGGATAGCTCACCGATTCCTATCGCAAGACCGGGAGCACTTTTGCTCTCCGATAAAATTTGATATGCCAGATCCAGGGCAAAGTCCGCACCGTCATACCACTTCAAAGCTACTCCGAATTTTTTATACGATAAATCTATACCTATATTAGGATCGAATTTCACATCATCCACATCTTTAATCGGATAACTCGAATTTACATTGATATAAAGTCCCTGAGTGAAATTGGCTGTAGGTATATCGATATAAGCTTCTCTTTTCATTTGAGAAGCACAAGTTGTAACAGATATTATAAATAAAATTACAAAAAATAAACGTTTCAAAATAAATCACCCCCTTATATAAAGGTTATATAAAGAATTTTATAGAGAAAAAGGCGTTTGTCAACCCTAATTAGCATCTTTTTTAGATTTTTAACCACTAAACACCCCTATATCAAAAATCCGTCTCACGCGAAGGACAAATTAGTAAAATTGAAAAATGGAAAAATAGGAAAATGGGAACAAGGAACTTTAAACCGAATACACCTCTTAAACGAATTATTTAACAATTTCTCTATTCAACAATTAAACCATTCAACTTGGATTCGAAGAACCTTTCTCCCTACTCTCTAATTTCTATTTTTTCACTCTATACAGTATAAAATTGGTTCTTCTGTTTTTTGTCCTACCTTCTTCCGTGCTGCTATCGACAACAGGATCTCTTTCTCCGCGACCTTCTGTGCTGATTCTCCCGTAGGAAACGCCTCGTTCCACCAGGTATTCCTTTAAGTTTTCCGCTCTTCTTTCCGATAGTTTCCGGCTATATTCGTAGCTTCCTTCGTAACAGCTGTGTCCGACAACCAGCAGATGAAAATCCTGGTTCTCATTCATGACTTTGACAACTCTTTTCAGCATGGTACGCGCCGCCAGATTGAGATATGCTCTTTGAAAGGGATATTTTATGCTTATTTCTTCTACCTCTTCTTTAATCTCTTTGAAATTATCCGTTATTATTCGGGAATATTCGGCTTCTACCGGTTCTTTAGTTCCCTCTGTTTTGCTAAGCTCTATTGCGTAAAGTTTTCTGCCATTCTTCCCATTTGT
>CAYQMH010000112.1:0-5447 GCA_964418485.1 uncultured bacterium
TTTATCGTTACAATTATGGTAATATCTTTTATTGCTTATGTCAACACTAAAAATTTCTTTCTCATCATTACTGTAGAGGGGTTAGGTCTTGTTTTTTGAATTCTTAAATAGAATAGTGAGTAGGGAGTAGAGAGCAGTCAGCAGAAAAAAAACAAACAAAAACACTCTTAATCAATTTGATAGAAAAAAAAGAAAAGCAGTAGTGGTGGCGGTGGCGGCAGCGGCGGTTATACGACCACAACTAGTTGTAACTACAAAGCGTTGGCAAGGTGGTGGCAAATGGTGGAGTGGTGGCATAACGGCCACAACCGGCGGTGGCAGTTGCGGTTCCGCCACTTCTATCGGCTTGCAGACCAACGAGTTGCAAGAAGAAACCAAGAAAGGGAATAGTAGAATTACAGCCGGTGGCGGCAGTTGGAGGGTAGTGGTGGTACCACAACCAGTGGTGATAGCTGGGGGGGCAAAGTTTCGGCAAGTAAAGCGTTGGCAGGCAGAGCTTTAGTAAGGTTGTGGTAAATGGTGGGGTGGTGGTAGCTGGTGGTGGCGGTGGAGGTAGCGGCGGCAGTTACGACTTCGGTACCCCTATGAGGTTATAAGCCAACGAGTTACAGGAAGCAATTAAGAAAGAGAATAGCACGACCACAACCAGCGGTGGCAGCTAGTGGGGTGGCGGAAACTGGTGGTAGCGGTTGCGGCATGTAACACGTTGGAAGACAAAGTGTTAGCAAGGCGACAGCAGATAAAGTGGTGGCAAATGGAAAGCAAAATGGCGGGGACGGTGCTTGACATTGTGGCATCAAATAAAAAAATCTCCCTTAATTCTTTTCAATCTGTACGGTTGGGTGGTTGCGCAGCAGCTTAATTCGTTGCGGCAGAGGATGTTAGAACGTCAGCTTTTACCTTAGGGTAAATAAGCCTTTTGCTTATAGGGAAATGCGCGTTTGTACCTCTTGACTTTAATGAAATATTGTGGCAATTTGTTAATATGAAAATGAGGAGAAATAATAATAAATATGGATGATGAAATAAATAATGATGCGTCGCTTGCGACGACGCACCTCTTGATACTATATGATAATAGAAAGTTTATTCAAATTATCTGTTTTGTCAAGGGGTTGTTATTAGAAAAGCTTAAAACCAATGATTTTCTGGGGTTCTAGGATGTATAAAAAAAGATCGAGTATACATGAAGCACATAAGATTGAACAAAGCGATGAGATTAATGGAAAGACGGACAGAGAAAAACTCGAATTCGGCATGACTCCATCCTACTTATTCATGAAAGTCAAAGATGATCTCCGCTGTATGATAATGCTATTTGTAATTATATCCTTAATTATTTTGGTTTCGCAACTAGGTGCTCTAGGGTTTTGGAGATACCTTTTTTATTCATTGGTAATAGCTTTGGTGCTAAGTGTTATTTGGTGGTGCCTTGGAGTATTTATTACGGGAAAAACTTCTTCTAGCAAATAATATCAACAACCCCAGACCTTGAAATGTAACAAAAATAGCCGACCGCTAAAAAACATTCGTGCTATTTGCCTGCCCCGTAGTGTTTTTGTGTTTTTGGGGTCAAATGTTTTTGGGGTCAAATCTCAACATTTGACAATTTAAGATAAAATAATTTGTGATATTTGTGTGATTCGTTGTTTCTTTTTGTTTTTGGGAGAGATTTTTTTAGTATTTCTTGCATACCACTATTGACAATTAGGGTTTTTTGCATATTATAACATCTATTGAGAAAGTTTTATTATTTTTTCTCATTAATTTTTATACTTTTATTTTTTATTCAAAATTGCAGAAATCAGCCTACATCAACCATAAATAATAACAATGCTTTCAATAACACTAGGAGCAACTGACAGTCGAGAGCATAAAAAAAACAAATCGAAAACGAATCCATACATTCGCGTCTGACTTTATAAATAACCGGAAAAAATCGGAGGTTAAAAATGAAATTAACAAATAAAAGATTCGGACATTACAGAGAAGAGTACCAGATAGCAAAGAACTTATGTACTTGGGGTCATGATGTATTTGGGGTCAGATTTCGTTTATTTGGGGTTAGATCTCGATACTTGACAAATAGTATATTTGGACTCAGATCTCGAGGGCATACTGCCAAAAAACGATAATATCAACAACTCCAGACCTTAAAATGTAAACATAGTCTCTAGTCTTCAGTCACTGGTCATTAGTCAAAAAAACTTTTAGTTCAGTTGTTTTTGGGGGTGTGCTTGTGGACTAGTGACACATGACTGGTGACTTGTGACAGTTTTTCGTTCTCAGTGTCTTAGTGGCAGCCCATCCAAATATCTTCGAATAATACTCTTCACGATAGTACTTTCTTCCGAATCGATAATCTTTTCAAACTTTTTTTCGACATCTTCCCCACCAAGTAGGATGAGACCCCTTGCCGCATATTCCCTTTTCTTCCAGTCCGAATCCTCCACATATTTAAACAAAATTTTCTTTATCCTCTCCCTATAATCGGAACTGTCTTTTTTAACTGCCTTTGCTCCGACTAATAATATCTCGGATGGAAAATCTCTCTCGACCTTTTTTTCTATGTAAGGAACTATAAGTGTATCAAATTTAGAAAGCGAACGAATGGCTGCCGACCTTACGGTAACAGACGAATCACCAATTAAAGGGAATAAATCGCCTATTGCATTCACATCGTTAATTTCTCCTAAAGTTTTTATGGAAACAAGTTTTAAAGGTTCGCCTTCTTTTAAAAACGAAATTATTTTATTTATACTTCTTTTCTCCTTAAGCTTACCCATCGCGTACACTATCGCTCGCCTAAAGGGCTCTGTTCCTTCTCTACCGAGAACCGAAATAAGTGAATCAGCAAGAGATTTCATCTCTAATTCACCTATAAGTACAAAAATATTCTTTCTTGCCCTTTCTTCTACATGATTAATATTCGCGCTTAAATACTGTTCAATTAATAGAGAATCCTCTATTCCCTTAAGAGTTTTTTCTATGGCACGCAGTTCTAATCCCCTCTTTGTATCGATTTTTTTATCGAAGATATAATCGAGGGCTTCTTTTCCTCTTTTAGAAAGCTCTGCTATCGCTTCCTCGACCCTATCCTTATTATCCCCTACCCCCCATTCCGACGCGATTTCAAAGACTTCGTCTATCAGCATACCAGAGAAATCCGGAATTTTCCTCTGAAGTATTTCGTCAGCGACATCACTATTCTTATCGATACCAATACCGTAATCACCATTAATCCAATAACTCTCATCCTTTCCCCTTCCAAAAGGATAAAAATCTTTACCTTTAAGATCCAGGAAAATCCCCAGACCTGAAAACCCTCGTGAATAATTGGCATCACCTATACCGAGTTCTTCTGTAATATTATAAACATCACTTCCTGAAAGATCCGCGAACAATCCAAAAGAGTTGGTAAGTCCTACACCAAGTCCACCCGAAACAGAATACCAATCATCACCCGAGGAATCGATTAAAATCCCGCACCCAAGATCATGCCCCTCTCCCAGAGAAGGACCCATTTTAGAGAAATAATGGTCATCACCTTTTAAATCGGCCAAGTATCCGTATGAAAGATGAATTCCCGCGCCTTGCGCGTACTCTGTAGCCAGATATCTATCCTGACCGCTCTCATCGATAAGGAAACCAGCCGAACACCAGTAGCTTGTACCCTGAGCGTAAACATCCGCATTATAGAAATCGTTACCGCTTCTATCATAAAGAAATCCTATCCCTCCGCCGTAATCAGGCCTCCTGCCCGTCGCGAACCCTTGCGACATCGAATTGTAAGAATCGGGATTTAAAGGAGCATCAGAATACTTTCCGCCGGCGTAATAGATGTCAGTCCCATCCAGATCAGACAAAATACCAAATCCTTTAGTACTTCCAAACCCTTCACCATAACAATTCGTATAATAGAAATCATTGCCCTTTAAATCCGAAAGTATTCCCATTCCAAAATTTCCCGCGCCGAGAGAAAAAATACCACCTCTATAAATATCATCACCTTCGAAATCCTTCAGATATCCGAATCCGAGATACCCAGAACCTATTGAATAATAGCTTGCTTTATAAATATCATTACCTTCAAAATCGAATATTAAAGCCGCACCAAATAAACCGGAAGCAATAGAAGCTATCTCTTCTCCGCTATACGAATCATCACCCGAAAAATCTACAATGAAACTTATTCCGCCTAACGCGTCGATCAAGCCTATTGAACCTCCGCAATTTATGTATTTATCATCTCCGCCCGGGTCAATTACAAATGACACATTTTCGTATTTATCATCATCCACAGTACCGATAACCAATTTACCAAACTCAGTCTCAAAACTCATCGGAAGCTTAGAATCTTCTATTGTATCTATTAATTCCGGAACCTTTCCGGCTAACAGCGTTAACAATAAACCCGACTTTATTAACTTTTCGTAATTTACCTTCTGAACCACTCTCATAACAGTATCTTCATTAATACCGGTAGTGTCGAAAGGAATTTTGTATTTATCGAGTAAAACCGTATTTAACCAATCATCTCCGGGGTAATCTTCCATTTCCCATCTACCGGGAAGACTCGCCAGCAATATAAGCTCTTCCCTATCGGTCAAATCGGAAAAAGCCTCCCGGCTCAATCTGCCTGCCTTATTTATAACAGCGATTAAACTATCTACCGATGCGATATTCACTTCCGGAACTTCGAGGTAAATCTCCAGATCATGAGAAAGCGTTTTTATTAAAGCCGTATCTGATTCATTCAAAGCGTTTTTTATTTTCCGGGCGTATTGTTCACCACTTAAAGGGTTACGCATTAAATCACTAACAACAGGCAAAACAAGAGAAGTCTCCGACCATTCCAATCTCGCAAAATCAATCGCTTCTCTCTCGAGATTTAAATACGCCAAGGAGCTATCTACCTCCGAGTAAGGTATGTAAAAAAGAGTTAGTATTATAATCATATATAGTTTTTATATTTAGTTGTTTTTTAATTTTAGTCAAGTGAAAACCCCCCCATCCCTCCCAAAAAAATATTCTCACACGGAGACACAGAGAACACTGAGAAAAACAACAAATTATATTTATTTTGTTTACCCCCCAATCCAAAAACAAAGAGAAACAACAAATCGCACAAATTACACAAATAGTTTTTACTTTTCTTGACCAGTGACTAGTGAGGCTGTGCCAAAACCCCCTTTTTTGCAAATCGCAGAAAATTAAGTTATTGCTTTTCAAAAACTTATTTTTTGCAAATTCGTTAATTTTGGACTTTTGTCACAGCCTCAAGTGACTCATGACTAAATTACTCACACAGATTCAATCATCTTTACACACCTTTCTGTTTAAACCTAAAAGTGAGGAGTACCACTCAAGAAAAATGACTCGGAGACCGAGCGGGCATGGACTTTTGACGAAGTCAAAAGGAGCGAGGTCGAGAGCAAGCAGCAGTT
>CAYQMH010000113.1:0-5409 GCA_964418485.1 uncultured bacterium
GTACATGTCCCTTGAATCACTAGGATTTTGTGTACGATGTACGTGTCTTTGACAGGTATCGTCTTAATCAGTCGAATTAGATTCTCATCATAGTCAAATATAAATCTAATCCTTTTCTCCTTATTATATTTTATCTCTTCAGTATAAATAGTATGCATATATATTACCTAAATTGTGGGATTCTTTCTGACCTCAAGATAAATATAAAGATTTTCACAGCTTTGTCAAGAAAAAACATATTTTTTCTCTGGTAAAAAGCTTAGAGCTCCTTGTCAAGGTTCGACTTTGTTCCCCATCCCAGGTTCAGATTTATTCCCCACTTTTTCTGAGTTAATTTACAGAGTAACAGGGTCAGGCATTAAAATGTGAAAAATAGAGTTCGTAGTTCTGGGTGGCAAGAGTAACAGGGTTAGGCATTGAAATGTGAAAAATAGAGTTCGTAGTTCTGGGTGGTAATTGTTAGGTAGGAAGTTGGGAGGGTAAAACAAAAATAAAATCCAAAAAATCTGCGTTCCATTCATTATTGGGGTGTGGCTCTGTGCGCTCAGTGAGTTCTTTTCCTCCGTCCCCTCTGTGGTAAAAAATGGTAGGGTGGATGGGGCTTGACAGTTAAAGGGAAAAAGATAAAATTACTCTCAAAGTATTAAGGAGGTTATCAATGTTTTTGTTGGCTATCTTCGTAGGATCGATTTCTATGGCGGTTTTAGGAAATATTCCGGTTATAGGACATCTTCTCGCTGGATTCCTTGCAGGCGTTATCGCTAAAGGCAGCGGCAGAGGAGCCTTAGCCGGATTCCTGAGCGGTACAATACTGGGAGTAATCGCCACTTTTTTCTTTACAGCCGCGGGTGGAATAGGAGGAGGAATATTAGGAGGTCCTCCGGGTGCGTTGTTTGGCGCGATTTTTGGAGCAGTATCGGGCGGAACCATTATCATAGCCACGCTCTACTGCGGGATATTAGGACTAATCGGCGGATTGGTAGGCGGATCTTTAAAAAGCTAATAAAAACTTATTTAGTTTTATTCTTCAAAAAGTGAATTTACCTTGTCTTCAATGCTCTTAGCCAATTCAGGTATATCGACAATTCTTGAAGCGGAAGTAAGAATATCAACCTTACAGTCTTCCGGTTTCCATTTTCCATGTCCTGAAGTCATAAGAAGAATAACCTCATCGGGATTTTCAATTCTTCCAAGATATTCTTTGACAGGTACCGGCAATTTCCAATTTTCGATTGTATGAAGAATAATCTCGGCATCCCACTCTTCCTCACTTATTTCTTTTAATTCCGATATATCAATTACTCTGATATATACATTATCTCCTTTCAATTTGGCAATAAGAGTATCTACCATTAGATTTTTGTATTTGCTTTCCTGAGTAGCTATCAAGACCCTTTTACTCATATCTGCCGTACCTACTTCAAAGGGTTCTGCAACACCCTGCCAATGCATTATCAAATAGATTCCCAATACGACTACTAATAAAACAACAAGGGACACCACTACGATTAAAACTTTTTTCAATATCTTCATTTTTCCCCCTTTTTTCCTTTCATTAAAGTTTATACCGAAATTCATCACCAATTAATATAGTACTGTGATTTTATAATATCATATTTGCATGTCAACCCCCACCCTATCCTCATTTTTACCACAGAGTACATAGAGAAAAATATAAACACACAGAGAGCACAGAGTCTTTTCCTTATCTTTACTAAAAACTAAAATCTAAGAGACCTTGACTAACGATTAAATATCTGTACAATAATATTATCTTTATAAAAATGAGTTAAAAAGCAAAAAGGAGGCTTCAATGGTCAAAAAATTATTTGTTGTTATTATTCTATCAGCTTTTTTTATAACGGCAACCATATACGCACAATCAGGAAAAAATAGGGGCGGGGAATTCTTAATCGATACAAATGTTGTATATGTTCCGGCTTCAGGCGAACAGGCTGCTCCCTGTATTGCAAGTGACGATACAAGCGCATTCGTCGTCTGGTACGACAGGCGTAACGGTACTTCCTGGGACATTTACGGTGCTCGAGTAGACGAAGACGGCAATCTTCTCGATCCTGCCGGCATATTCATAGCAAATGCAGGCACCTATGATCCTAATCCGGATGTTGCGTTCGACGGCACAAACTACCTTGTAGTTTGGCATTATAATGAATCAGGCGATCCCTATAATATTTATGGGGCAAGAGTTTCCAAACAGGGAATCGTTCTCGACTCTGAGCCGTTTGCAATAAGCGAAGCGACCGGATCGCAGATGAATCCCCGCGCAGCCTTCGATGGAACGAATTACCTTGTGGTATGGTATGACAGCAGGAGCGGTTCCTCGTATGATATCTACGGTACCAGAGTAGCCCAAAATGGTACCGTACTCAATCCCACCGGAATTGCCATATCGACGGCTACCGATTACCAATATTTCCCCGACGTTTCTTTTGGCGGTACCAATTATATGGTAGTATGGCAGGACCAGCGAAGCGGTACATACGACATCTATGGTTCAAGAGTAGCTCAAAACGGAAATGTTTTAGATCCAACCGGTATTCAGATCTCCGGAGCCACAGATGAGCAAAACCGTCCTTCTATCGACTTTGACGGTACAAATTATCTTGTTGTCTGGGACGACAAACGATCAGGTTCCGAATACGATATTTATGGATCACTACTCGATACAAGCGGAACCGTCCTCAATCCGGCAGGAATCGCTACATCAACTGCGGCAGATAATCAGCAAATGCCTTACGTAAGCTTCGATGGCACAAACTATCTCGTGGCATGGTATGACAGGAGAGATGGTTCTAATTACGACATTTTCGGTGCAAGAGTAAATACATCGGGAACAGTCCAGGAACCATCAGGAATTAGTATTTCAAATATCGATGTAACACAGGTAACACCTGCCGTAATCTCCTACAGCGGTCAATGGCTGGTCGCATGGAGAGATAGCCGGAATGGTAGCTATAATGATATTTACGGTTCACGTATAAGTACATCAGGCACGGTAACAGATCCATCCGGAATCTTAATTGCGGCCTCAGCTCAAACGCAGGGTAAACCGGCGGTTGCGTCCGACGGGACCAATTACCTTGTAGTCTGGCAGGAAGACCGAGGAGGCGGACCACCCTTCGATATTTACGGAATGCGTATAGATTCGACAGGAAATGAACTTGACGGAGATGCGATTGCAATCTCCACAAATGCCGGAAGTCAGGAATATCCTGCCGTTGCTTTCGATAATGACTCGATATATCTGGTTGTATGGCAGGATAACCGCAGCGGCACTGAGGATATTTACGGCTGCCGCGTTACCACATCGGGAAATGTACTTGATGGCCCGGGTATTGCCATTTCTACAGCCACAGGCAGACAGCGATTTCCATCCGTAGCCTTCGACGGTACAAACTTTCTTGTTGTATGGGGAGATGAACGCAATGGTGTAAGCACCGACGATATTTATGGCACACTCGTACAACCAAACGGTAACGTTGTCAGCCCGGGGGGAAACGTTATAGCCGATGATGCCAACTGGCAGGATAATCCATCTGTAGCTTTCGACGGAACAAATTACCTCGTAGTTTGGGATGACTACGGGTCTGGAACCTTTAACGAAGACATATATGGAGTAAGAGTAAACCAATCAGGATCTCCAGTCGACGCAAGCAGCATTGCGATTTCAACTGCCTCAAACGGACAGTATCGTCCGGTAGTTAGTTTTGACGGCACAAATTATATGGTCGTATGGTTTGACAGACGAAACAGCAACGCGTCTGATATATACGGCACAAGGGTTAATCAGAGCGGAACAATTCTTGATGCTTCCGGAATTTCCATTATATCATACACGGGCACACAGGAATACCCTTTTATTGTATTCGACGGTACGAATTACCTTGTTGGATGCGAAAATTTTCAAAGCGAAACTGTTCAAAATGTCTTGGGAGCAGTAGTAAACACATCCGGTGGAATATCAAATATATACATCATTTCACCTTTCAGCATAGATCAATACCAACCACATCCTGCAGCCGCGAACGGCTCGGATACTCAAATACTAATAGTCTTTCCTGACTGGGCAGACGATATAAACGGCAATCCCTCAAACGCTCTACGCATCTGGGGTAAAATACGCCTGGCTGCCGGTATAGAAGAAAATGATAATATAACGGCGAAAAACGGTAAATTCGACCTTAAGGTATCCCCTATAACTCAAGGAATCTGCCAATTAACATTCGTACATTCGGCACAAACACCCATAAAATTAAAACTTTTCAACACTGCAGGAATACTATTAAACGAAAGAATAGTGGGAAACAGCGCAGGGCTCTACGATTTGAACGTCAATATAAGTGACTTACCGAATGGCACATACTTTATAAATCTTTCATCAAACAATATTAGCGAAAACCAGAAAGTTGTGTTGATTAAATAAATATTTGAACAGTATAAATAAAAAAGGCGGGAAAAACCCGCCTTTTTTATTATCCTCTTTTTGTATCCTCTTACCTTAACTGTATCGCTATATTATACTCTGCTTTGAAAGCTTTGAATCTTTTATTTCTTAATTTCATTTTTAACCTCCCTTTAATTACAGACGACTAAGGACCACTTTTGTTTCATTATATTATAAGCAGCCACGAAAGCACAAAATCGTTAGAGGGTTAGAGCGTTAGAGTATTAGAGTGTTAAAATTCCAAATACTTGGATGGGAGGAGTGGCTAACGCACTAACGCTTCTACGCATCTACACACTAACCAAATAACCAATTGACATTAAAGCAATAATACTTATAATTTTGCTATGAAAGAAATAGAATGTTATGAAAATTATCCCTACTGGATTATAATTGTTTCTAATCTACTGACACTTTCGATTTACACTATCGGCATAATTATAATTAGACCGCTCGGTATAATCTGGCTGCTTATCTATCTCGCATACATTGTCTTTCTGGAAATCCGTCTGCTTCGAAAAAGCTGTGTTAATTGCTACTATTACGGAAAGCTCTGCGCCTTCGGTAAAGGTAAATTATGCTCACTATTTTTCAAGAAAGGTAATAAGGAAGGCTTTACCGGAGATTTCACCTGGAAAGACCTTATACCCGATATGCTCGTCGCTGTAATACCACTTTTGATAGGAATTGTAACATTAATTATGCACTTTAACTGGTTATTATTATTTTTAATTATTTTGTTATTCTTATTAGTATCTACCGGTAATGGACTCGTCCGCGGTTCTCTTGCTTGTAAATATTGCAAGCAAAGAGAAATCAATTGCCCCGCGGATAAAATGTTTAATAAAGAAAAATAGATTTCACCACAGAGAGCACAGAGAAAAAAAACACACAGAGAACGTTTATAATGAGAAAAAGTCTTGATTCTTCAGGGGGTGGTAATA
>CAYQMH010000114.1:0-5289 GCA_964418485.1 uncultured bacterium
AAGGGAAGATGTCAAAACCCTGCCTGTAATAAAAAGATAGATTTTGACGAAATGCAGGTTGGGCATAAGACAGCTTGGTCGAGAGGTGGGAGTACTACATTAAAAACCAGCGTTTGCCTTTGTTATAGGTGTAACAAGCTCCAGGGCACTGACAGTTGGGCTGTCTTCATGAAGAAACAAGGGATAGAAGACCCAAAGACAAAAGTAAAACAGTCGCTTGAGAATCTTACTCTTCAGCAACTCAAGCTCTTGGCTGCCAAGCACCATGTCAAAGTGACAGGATATGTAGAAGAGGACTTATTCTCCTCCCGAAGAGTAGCTCCGACCAAGCGACAATATATTAATAAGCTATCGGGAGTCGTGACTGCTTCGAACCTGCGTTCCATACCCAAAGAAACTCCTAAACCAGTCAAGAAAAAAACTAGGAAATCTGACGATTCTTGGTTCTGAAGATAAAGAGAGGGAACCTAACTTCCTATGGATTACTCTCCTAAAATGAATATTGGGCTCCATACCAATTGTCTTGAATCAAACATTCATCTATAGCATCCCTAAATACTCAGATTGTGGTCTGAAGTTGCCACAAAATAGAGTCACAACATACGCTCAAGAGAGATTCCAGTGATATTTCAAAGCATTCATTTGTTCATGACCATGGCGTATCGCAGACTTCGTTTCTCGAAGGCCTTATCCCCACCGTCTAGTTCCAACAAATGTCCTACTATTTCTAAATTATCAAGAGAGCCGCAGCTTTCTTGTTTGGACTCTTTGATGGCATCGTTTACATATTGCTTCACGTATATTATCTGTTCGCTATCGGCTAACACCGGTATATTGGGAACGTGAGTCACAAAAATTAATTGCCGTTTATCTTTAACATCTCTTATTTGCTCTACCAATTCATGTGTAATTAGAGCAGGACCTAATTCATCCTCAGGTTGATCAATTATGAGAGGAACAGGTTTAGGAACCATCGCTACAGAGATTAAAGCTAAAGCCTGTTCCCCTCCCGATAACCCGGACTCTATTGGTGTAAAACCTTCCTCACCTTCGCGTTTATAGCTTATTACAAATCGATCTTCTGAAAGACACTCTTCTAACTCTAGAAGATCTTCTTCACTAAACATTGTTATAAACCTAGCAGTATGATCAGTCACTTCCGGACACAATTTCACTAACTCATCTGGATCATTACTCCTAATGATTTCAATCAATTTCTCAGGTTCGGTATGCTCAACTATTTCCGCAATTTGTAGTTCTTTTCTGGAAATTTTATTGGTGGCATTTGAATGCTTATCCACAAGATGTTCTAACTTTTTTCTATATTCTTCACGCACGCATCCCAACTGGATATCAGCTTTTATGCAAGAAGCAGACCCTCTATTTATCATTGCTACAACGTCTTTTCTTGCTGTTTGGATCGCATTCCATTTTGCTTTAAACGCGGTTAAATATTGTTTTCGAGCTACAAATAGACGCTTTAGTTCTTCTGAAATTTGTGTTAGCTCACGTTGTTTTCCTTCCATCTCGTTGAGCTCTTTCTGTCTCTTCGTAAGATAGCCAATTAATGCATCTCCTTTGGTTCCAGTTTCTTCAGCCTTCACACTCTTCCGAATTTCCTCATCCAGATTATGTTCGTGTTTTTGCCTCGATTCTTCTAGAGCATTCAATTTTGCGATGATTCGATTTAATAGATTCCTAATTGAGTCAGATGATTCAGACGCCTTTGTGACCGCTAAATAATAAAGCCCCATTGCATATTGCTCGTATTCAGCAGGGCAAGCCTTTTCCAGGTTAATTTCTTTGTCTTCGCCTGGTGCTCCTATTTTTGCGGTTTCCAGCGTTTTCTTTTTTTCTTCCTCTCCCCCTAACGGTAGTAGCTCATATTTCCCCCATCCGTTAATCATAGCTTTTATATCTTTAACAATAGTGTCTATTTTAACTTCCTGAGATGCCCAAAGCTTTTTTTCTTTGTATTTGTCCGAGTTGCTTAAAGCTTCCAACTCTTTTATCTCATCCTTCAGTTTCTCGATATCTGCAATCGCTTCTGCCAACTCAGCTTTCTTTTGTATTTTATTTATGATCTCTCCTCTGTTTTGTACCAGGTATCCCAGTGGAGTCACCGAACCATTTATAATTTCATTATTGAGCTCAAGGATATCTTTTTCCACTTGAGAGAGGGAGTCTACAATATTCATTTGCTGACTAACATTGTCCTTAATTTTTACTACCTCTCCTTGGGGGTAAACTTCAACAGGAAATTTGGCTTTGACCTCAACACCCGTTTCATGTTGAAAATCAACATCGTTCCAAAGGTGAAAAACTTCTGCTCTCCCCTCGATAACAGACTTAGCATTAGCACCCCTTCCTGTTTTCGAGATCACCAGATTTCTCGATATTCCGTATATATCTCCATTCACACTCAAATACAGTCTGACCTCTCCACCCTCTCCTATAAATGTCTTTAGTCTATTCGCCATTTTGTCATGGGCTAAGTCATCTATCGGGAGAGAATCCAATCCAAACCTGATGCAGTCCAATATGGCGGATTTACCAGCATAGTTTTTCCCAATGATGTTGTTTAGGTTAGGGCTGAATCGTACTTTCATCCCATTCAGCATTCCCCCCGACACTGCGAGCCCAATTATATACGGATGAGTGACTTCATTTGGTGTAGCAAAATGTAATATTTCTGGATTTTCTACTTCCTTTTCGGTGTTTCGTATTTCATGCGCCGTACGCAGTTCTGGTTCATATATGATTTGTCTAACCCCCTCTAGGCCTATCTTGCCCATCTTTATCCATGTTGTGTTTATTTCGAAATCTTCAAGCCTATGACAATCTGAAGTGTTAATAAATCCATATGAATTTGTGTATACATTCGAATCCATTGTCCGGCATAGCAAACGGACTTTGTCTTCTTTTTCGCACACTCGTTTGATTTCACCGGACTTCGCTGCTAGAATCTTCAACTTTTCACTATTTAATACTTCATTTCTTGAGCGAAAATTCTTAAACCCCCAAATTCCATCCTTGCTATCAATATGTGGCCCAACTACAATGCCGTTCTCCTTTATGATTTCATTCATAACTTCTTGAATCGTATATGTCTTTCCAGTTCGCCCAACTTTATCTTCTTGTTCCCCCTTACCAGACATCCCTAATCTGGTAAGTAGCCGTCTAATTTCTTCAGGATTTTTCTCTTCGTCAAATATAGCGATTAAGTGAGGACCTTCATATGTGGTTATTTCCACTCCTGGCAGAATGTGTAACTTACTAGAACCGTCTTTTCGGCCTTTTCTTGCCATTTCGATAAGAGGGGAACACCAATCAATGCAATTGTGGTCAGTTATAGATACTAAATCTAGTGACGTACTATTGAGAGCTTTGAAAAAATCATCAATGGTCAAGCCTTCAGCAGTTCTCGTTTGACCTTCATAAGCATCCCAATCCCATTTTGTAGTGGGAGTGTGTATGTGGAGGTTTGTGTGAATATACCTTGCATAAGTACTAGGATTTGATAGTTCGATGAATTCTTGAGTAGAAATCGGCATAATCTAACCTCAATCACTCGTTCTATTTTTATGTAACCAATTATAAGTCCAATACGCTGCTTAAACAAGGCAATATTGGACAATAGAATATGACCCAACAAAATAGCGTTTCGTCGTTTCCGCAGAAAGAAATAGGGCTGGACGTCCCGATAACAGGAATATCCAGCCCTATTTTAATCTATCAGTTAGGAAAGGGCTAGCTCTTTCCGATTCTGAACATCTTGGTGCCACACGTCGGACAAATACCCTGAGTTGCCGCCTTGCCATTCTTCATGGTTATAGCTTTGGCGTCTTTCATTTCTTTCTTGGCGCGGCATTTTACACAATATGCTTGCATTCTCTCACCTCCTTCCGTTTGTATTGAGGCTAAACCATTATAGCTATCAAAGTCAAGAATTTACAGACAAAAAAGGGGCCCGGGGATTTACCCCGGGCCCCTCTATAAGCATTTCCGGATTCAGAACTCAAACAACGCCGGCTGCTCCGCTTCCCGCTGCGCTTCGGCTTCTTCTCTTTCCTCCCTTCGCTCCACTCTATCTTTCTCCAGCCTGGCTTTGACCCGCTGTCGGTATATCCAGGCTTTAAGCCGTTTCAGCTCTCCCATCTGGTAGCCGCTGATTGAGTCTACAACAATATCCGCCGGCATTTTACCCTTCTCCCATCGTTTGTAGGTCTGGCTGGCGACGTAAAGATAGATCTGGGTCCAGTCACTGTCCGTCGGCTGGGTCAGCGAAACCGTCATGAGATAGGCGCACGCTTCGGCATCAGTGCCGGTCGGTTCTTCCCCTTTCAGCTCTTTCATGTCACCCATCATTCTCTCTAGGGTGATAGCAGTCTTCAGCCATTCAGGGATGGTATCTCCCCACCCTCCCGGAAAGACGACAATAGGGTCTGTCAGGCATCCGATAATATCAGAGATGCCTTTCTCTGCTGTCTTGTTCAATTGTATTTTTCTCCTTTCTTTAGTCCTTAAACCTGGTTATGTGCAGGCAGGCATAGTGCGACCTGAAGTTGTCTATCGGGCTCTGCCAAAAGCCGTTACGGAAGTCCAGCAGATAGTGATAGTAGCCTTGATACTCCTGTTCACGGACGGCTACCAAGTAATCGGTGAATATCCGGACACAGGCTGACCTGCTTCCCCAAAGAACTATGACGCTTGGAATATAGCTCTGGTCATCGTTATACCTGATGGGATGCCATTCCATCTGAAGCCTGGGTAGCTTAAGATTATCAAGCCAGAAGTGCCTGCCACCGGCGTCATACGAGCCGATGTGGATATCCTTCCCTTCCAGCTCCTCCAGTATCTCCATCAGCCTTGTAATGGCTTCCCTTCGCTGCTTCCGGAGCGATATTCGGGCCGTCTTCCGGCCCAGTTTTACCGTAGTGGTTGGCTCAGGCTCGGCCAGTTTCACCCCGTCGAATAAGTCGAGTTGACCTGTCATACCTTCACCTCCTTTCTTTCAGATTTTGGGCAAAGTTAACCCTTGGAATAGGGATTGCATTAACTTAGACGAGTACCTGCTGCGTGCCCGCTCTTTCCCTGGCTCTCTCTCCTGCTAAAGTCTCTTTGGGGATGGTGTCACGAATGGCATCAATGACGGATATCAACCGGCTCGGCATCTGCTGGCCATAGATAACCCCTCCGGTCATCCGCTTGAGTTCGTCAATGAGGCGATTAATACGGTCTTTCATATAGTCGGGCAGATTCGGTATGTTGGCGGCTTCCTCAGCCACG
>CAYQMH010000115.1:0-5280 GCA_964418485.1 uncultured bacterium
TCATTTATAGAGGGAGTGCATTTCACTCCCTCTACTTTTTCTCCTTACAATATTGGATACAAAGCCTTAGCTTCTGCCTTATCGGATATCGCAGCCTGTGGGGGTAAACCAACATGGTATTTTCTAAACCTTGGAATCAAAAAAAATCAAACAATAACGGAAATCAAAGAGATTTTTCGCGGGCTGCAATACCTTGAAAAAAAATACTCTATTAAATTATTGGGCGGAGATACAGCCAGATCTCCTTTTTTATTTCTTTCTATCACAGTAGGAGGTTTGACAAAAAACCCTATTTTTCGCTCTAGAGCACAAGAAAATGATAATATTTACCTCACGGGAAATATCGGCGGAGCCGCTATGGGGTTTTTCGCTCTGCAAAAAGGAATAAAAACGGGGCTGACCAAATATCATCTAAATCCGGAAATAAGATGCGCGGAATCGCTCGCTCTTACGGAAAAATACCGGATAAATTCTATGATAGATATATCCGACGGTCTTTTAATAGACGCAAATCATTTGGCAGAAGAAAGTAACAAAAAGCTAAACATAAATTACGAAAAAATTCCCTTGCCCCGGCAGTGTAAGAAATTCGCTAAAGAGCATTCTCTCGACTTAAAAGAATACGTTTTAACATCCGGAGAAGAATTCGAACTCTTATTCACATCTCCCGATGAAATAAAAGAAAAATTTGTACACGAAATTGGTTATGTATCCCGCGGTAAAGGAGTTTACATCGACGGCAAACTCACCCCCCCCCGTGGGTACAGGCATTTTGAATAAAACGAATAGAAAACACAGAGTCCACACACAACCACACCAGTAAAACTAACCACAGATAACAAAAAATAATCTTATTGCTTTCCCCCACACCACCCATTTTTCAACAACAAATAGCACAAATTGCACAAATAAATTAGTTTTGTTTTTTTATATTAGTGCTATTCGTGTGATTTGTTGTTTCTCTTTGTTTTTGGGTTGGGTGGTAATAAAAAGTATAAATTTTGTTGTTTCTTTGTGTCTTGGTGCCTTTGTGGCTAATTATAGAAATAATCTCGGGTTTGCTTTTAAATTATAGTCTGAACGGATTCCTTCTTTCAACAGTTTATATCCCAGAAAACCGACCATTGCACCGTTATCAACTGTAAATTCCGAATCCGGTGCAACCCAATCAACATCTAATTTATCCAGACTTGTCCTTAATAATTTATTGGCTGAAACCCCACCTGATACCGAAATTCTATTAACATTGGTTAATTTAACTGCTCTTTTCACTTTGATAATCAACGATCGGATAGCCGCTTTTTGGAAAGAAGCTGCTATATCAGCTATTCTGTAAATTCTCTCTTCCTGGGACATATCACGGTAAGAATATAAAACACTCGTCTTTAAACCAGAGTAAGAGAAATTTAGACCTTCAGGATCAGGCACAGGAAAATCAAAAGCATCCTCATTACCCTCTCCGGCAAAACGTTCAATCACAGGGCCTCCCGGATAACCAAGTCCTATCAGCTTGGAAACCTTATCGAAACTTTCACCACAGGCATCGTCAAGAGTCGAACCGAGCACTTCGTAACTTCTAAAACCATTTACCATTACAATCGAAGTGTGCCCACCGGATACTAAAAGAGAAAGAAATGGTGAAGTATATTCATCTTTAGTAATAAAAGGAGAATAAATATGAGCTTCGAGATGATTAACACCTATCAAAGGAATCCCGAGTGAAAGAGATAATCCTTTAGCAAAATTCAAACCTATTAAAAGGGAACATACTAAACCTGGCCCATAAGTTACTGCAATACCTTCAATATCCTCTGGCATAATCTTTATATTCTTAAAGGCATCTTTGGTCATTACAAGAAGCCTTTCCGTGTGCTCTCGTGAAGCTATTTCAGGAACAACACCTCCAAATTTACTATGAACTTCTTGAGAATAAATTTTATTACATAAGACTTTGCCATCTCCGAGGAGAGCAACGCCAGTCTCATCACAGGAAGTTTCCAGCCCTAATACTATCACTATCTGACTCTTATTTTATGCGGAAAAATCTCTATTAATGGGTTTTCTATAGTAACAGTTGTAAAAGACCCTTTAGGAATAGAATCCGGTGATAGATATTCTATATTAGAAACTAAACTCTTAGGTCCCACAAGTGTAACCCTATCAGGCTCAAAAATCATGCCCTTCACAGAAGTTATACTAACTTCTGTTTTAATTAGTGAATCAAGCTCCACCCGAATAGAATCAGGAAACAAAATTTCATAATCCTCAACCCCTAGCAAAAAGGGGAAAGAAAGTTTACTCTCCTCAAGCCCGACCTTATAGGTCCCGGGAAGCTCAAAAGAGAATTTAATAATAGGAGAGATTTTCTTTAACATATTATGTTGTCTTTTTTTTGCCTCAATTCTCACCTTTATTGAATCTGGCGTAACACTCTTCACGATCAGATCTTTCCGCACTTTTATCTGCAATGCCATATTTCTTTCGATTACAACCACTTCATTAGTCTTTGCTAAAGACCAAAAGACGAACGCAATAATTAAAGAGAGTAAGAGAGTTATTATATTTTTTCTATTCTTAAATAAATCAAATGCCATTAATTTCTACCGGTTCATCACCTTTCTTTATTTTTCCTATTTCTATTCCTAAACCAATATCTTCCCTACAGACTAAAATCATCCCTATACCCATATTAAAAACAGAAAACATTTCTCTCTCAGGTATTTCTCCTTTCTTTTGAATAAATCTAAAAAGCTCCGGAACCTTAAAACTACCTGGGGCTATACAACAACTAAGACCTTTCGGTAATATTCGAGGAATATTGCCGTAAAACCCGCCTCCTGTTATATGAGAAATTCCTACTATTTCACTTAAAAAAGGAAAAACCTCTTTATAGTACGATTTATGAGGACTGAGTAACAAATCCCCCAGAACCCCACCCAATTCTTCTATGTACATATCTAAAGAAAGACCTGCTTTCTTTATAACGGCTCTGATAAGAGAGTACCCATTTGTGTGAAAACCTGAAGAAGGAAGTCCAAAAGCTCTATCTCCCTCTTCGATTTTACTACCGTCTATTATTCCATCTTGTTCAACTATGCCTGTTATCTGAACCGCAAGATCAAATATATTATTATCATATAAACCAGGCATCTCAGCAGTCTCTCCCCCAATAAGAGAACACTCATTTTCCACACAGGCAATAGCCATCCCTTTTACTACCTCAGTCATTACATCCTTATCAAGTTTGCCTGAAGCGAAATAATCGAGAATATACATAGGTTTGGCTCCCATCACCAGAATATCATTAACACAATGATTTACAATATCACGTCCCAAACCTTCATAACACCCATGCTCTATAGCCAAAAGTATTTTTGTGCCAACTCCATCAATAGAGGAAACAAGTACAGGATTCCGATATCCTGTAGGGATCTTATATGTTGCGCCAAAATGTCCGGGAGAATTTAGAACGTTACTAGTTAAGGTTTTTTTTATTAACGACTTAACGTCAGAAAGGGTATCCTCTGCCTTTCGGATATCGACCCCTGCATCTTTATACTGCATTAATGTTTTTTAGATTCTCCGAGATAACGTTTTGCCTGTGCATGAGACGGGTCTGCACGAAGAACCTGCTCAAAATACCTTACAGCTTCCTTATAATTTCCGTCAAAATATGCACTCAAACCTTTTGTATAAAGATCAGCTATCTGTTGTTTGGATAAAGATGGTTTTTTCTCAGCCGGAGCTTTCTTAGTAACCGCAGGGGTTGTTTTACGAGTAACAGGTTTTTTACTACTCGCAGTCAATTTATCCCTTAAATATTGAATATGTTTTTGAGTTGCAGAAGGATCCGCTTCCAGTGCAGCAGCCTGCTCCCACAGAGCTATTGCACCTCTTATATCACCGGTATTCTCACGAACTATCGCCTTGCTCTTCAGGTTACTAATATTTTCCGCAAAGGCATTCTCAACCAACTGCAATCCTTTTTTTGCCTTTTCATTATTGGGGTACAAACTTATTGCTTCCTCAAGCTTTTGTTTTGCTTGCATAAGAAGTCCCCGTTTGTAATAATCGGCTCCTTCTTTTGTTAAATCCATAGATTTTTTAATTGCAGGATTTATAACCTTAGATAAACTTATAGTGAAATCCAAATCACTCCCGGCTTTAATCGGTATCTGAGCTGTTTTCATTTTATAACCGGCAGAGAAAATAGAAATTTTGTAATTCCCGGGCTCTAATTGTATTATAGCTTTTTGAGTCGACAAAACATCAAAACTCTTCTCAACACCACCTTTTGAAACAATAACTCTACCCGGAATATTTGCTCCGCTTTCTTCATCCTTAAGCGATAACTTTAACTTTCCAGTCCTCGCCAATAAACGCTTGGAACTTCCTACAGGACTAAAAGATAGAGCTAAATTTATCCAGGGAGCATTAACTAAAGTATCAGATTCCGCAAAAAAATGCTCGATTTTCTCCAGGCTCAAAGTACCTTTCCATATACCAGCTTCATATCGAATTCCCGCATTTGCATCCCTCCCATCAGTCTCAAGAATAAATGAAGCTCCAACGGGAGTTGAAATTTTCATTCCCCCAAAAAGACCTACCGCGAAATCTTCATGTTTTTCGTCGAAGAAAGCATCCATGTTTAAATACTGGCTGCGTGGACCATAACCTACGAACCTTCCACGTCCCATACCTAAAGTCACCTCTATATTAGCATGAAGTTCTCCGGTGGCGACCAGATAAGCAGAAGCAATCTCCGGAGGTCTCGAAGAATACAATTCATCTATTATACCTGCTTCTCCAAGCGGAGACACATAACTGTTATAAGTAATATTTTCAAGCCCAATGGATATACTTGGAACAAGACCACTCTGCTCAAAGATTTGATATGCTAAATCGAGACAGAAGCTTTTTTCTGTATAAATCTTTAACCCCGCAACAAAACCGGCTATACCATATTCTATTGAGCCATTGACATCGAATACGTTTACAGCTTTGCTTGCGAGAGCGTAACCCCCATCAAAGTTTATGAAAAAACCCTCCGGAATATTAGCACTGGGAAGGTCTATGTAACTTCTCCAGCTGCGACTCTGAGCATAAAGATCGGAAACTATAAAAAACAAAAACACCAATACAATTATATATGTGTATTTTATAATTTTTTTCATCTTGGTTATAATATTACTGATTTTTCAACCGTTGTCAAGGGGTAATTATAATTTGCCTACCCCCCATTTTTTCATTTTTCAACTCCAGATAAGCTAAATAGACTTT
>CAYQMH010000116.1:0-5270 GCA_964418485.1 uncultured bacterium
CGCTTTATAACTTCATCATTTGAAAATGTTTTTATTTTAGTCATAAGCTTACCCTTCCCTTATTTAAAACTTCACGCAACTTGTTTATAAACGCACTTAAGATTTAATTTATTCATTTACATCTTAATTTTTGAACTCATTATAATTATTATAATTATCGTATTTGAATTGTCAAGCATAGAAACAATCGATTAACACCCTGATACAGCCATTCTTTCCTGTTAATGCCTTGACTTAAATAATGATAGTTATATATATTCCCAGATAAAAACATGAGAGAGATTTACGGTAAAACCTGGTGGGGTAAAAAATGGTTGAATTCACTTTCCAATATTGACTACGGGAATAGGCTTCCTCGTGGTAAAAATTATGCGAATAAAGGTGCTGTAAAATCCATAAAAATAGAAAGAAATAAAATCGAAGCTCGGGTTCAGGGAAGGAGATATTCCCCCTATAAAGTAACTATTAAAATCCCCTCTTTTACAACAAAACAAAAGGAAAAATTATTAGAGAACATCACCTCGGAGAACCTAACCCTTACTAAGCTATTGAACAGGGATCTGCCGATTTCGCTATACGAGAAAGCCGAAGAGAGTGGAATTAAGATTCTTCCCACATCATGGAATGATTTTAAAATGAATTGCAGTTGTCCGGACTGGGCTGTCCCCTGCAAGCATCTGGCTGCCGTAATATATATCCTGGCAAACAGAATTGACAAAGATCCATTTCTCGCTTTGGAGCTCCACGATTTCGACGTAATGAAAAGCTTAAAGAATAAGAAAATACCCGTGGATTTGAAATCAAAAGAGGATATAAAAAAACTCTCCGATTTCACAACTAAAAAAGCACCTGATCCATCAAAATACGAATTCAAGGAAGAGGTTTACAGAAATATTGATTTCTCCTTAATCGAGGATGCAAAGGAAAACTTGCTCTCCTTATTGAGTCCAAATCCTGTCTTTTATTCAGATGATTTTAAATCAATACTTAATAGCGCTTATGAAAATATATCAAAAAGGGCAGCCAATTATGAACGCGATAAGAAAATAAACAGGAGTAAATTAAAAGAACTTGAGAAGTCAGATGGATTGAATATTGAGATAAATAAATTCCATGAAATATCAGCTGTCACTTTTAATATAAAAGAAAGAAAGATTAAATTAATTCAAAAAAATTGGCTTGAGTTTTTAATCGACTCATTAAGTGAAATAAAATCAAAAGATATCAGAAATTATAACGATCAAATTATTGGATTATATTCCATCTATAACTTCGTGCTATGCATATTAGAGAAAGGAGCTTTTATTCCACAACTCCTGCGGATAGAAGAAGATACCTTTAAGATTCGCTGGATTCCTGCCGTAATCGATGAAAGGGTAAAGAGTATTCTGGATGAAATTGAAAAGATAGTCCCTCCCGACCTTGTTAATTTTAGATCAAAATCAGATAAGAGACTAAAAATCAGATGGGTTTCATCAAAACAAACCATAATAACGATAAGTTCATTATTCTTGAATTATTTCATCAAAGAATTCAGTTTTAAGAGCAAACTTGCTGAAAATGGCGATAAATTACTCTCGCTCTTTTTCGAAGGGGAAGTTGTACCCTTTAAGGCTCTCGAAGAAAAAGAAACACCGAATTCTATTCAACTCTGGCTGAATAAGTTCTATCTTACTCATCGTAATTATATTCCTTTATTGAAGATTAACGAATCCGGAAGTAAATTCGTTTTAGAATTAATGATTGAAAACGCGGATAAACCACTTTCAGAACCTATACCTCTTGTTGAAATTCTTTCCTCCAAGGAATACAAGGAGATCAAGTTCGATGTCCTGAAAGATATAGCATTATTATCCGAACATTTTTCTGACCTGGATAGGTTATTCAAAAGTGACAACAAAGGAAAATTGATTTATGACTCTATTCAATTTACAGAAGTTCTGTTAAAAATCTTACCTACAATCAAATTATTCGGGATAAAAGTTCTACTACCTAAAAACTTGAAAAATCTGGTCAGACCAAAATTGTCTTTGAATCTCAAACACAAAGGGAGAGAATCAGTAAAATCCTACCTTGATCTAAAAAGGATTCTTAAATTTGAGTGGGAAATCGCCCTTGGTGATAAGTTAGTACCAGCAGATGAATTTATAAAGATGGTAAAAAACATCTCAGGTATAGTGAAAATTAAGGACAGATTTGTTCTAATCGAACAGGGTGAGATTGACAAATTGATGAAAAATATAACTAATCCTCCCGAATTATCTTCAAAAGAATTATTAAAGATCGCTCTTGAAGAAGAGTACAACGGAGCAAAGATAGAATTAGATAATAAAGTAAAAAAACTGCTTTCATCCCTGACTGAGCCGGATAAAATCTCTATCCCAGAAAATTTAAAGGGTACTCTACGAGACTATCAAGTTAAAGGTTATAAATGGATGTATAAGAACGCGAAAGTCGGTTTCGGTAGTTTACTTGCAGATGATATGGGGCTTGGTAAGACAGTTCAGGTTCTTACAACCCTTCTAAAATTAAAAGAAGAGGGATGCTTAAAGGAGAATAAAGCTCTAATAATAGCTCCCACAACCCTTCTCACTAACTGGGAAAAGGAAATAGAGAAATTCACCCCTAAATTAATATCTTCAGTGTATCATGGACTAAAAAGAGAGTTAAATGAAAATGATGCAGATTTAATCTTAACCACCTACGGAACTATACGTAACGATATTAAAAAAATAGAGAGAATCAACTGGAACGCTATAGTGATAGACGAAGCCCAGAATATCAAAAATCCAGGCACAAAGCAAACCAAAAACATAAAGAAACTGAAATCGCAAGTGAAAATTGCAATGAGCGGGACACCGGTAGAAAACCGACTTTCTGAATACTGGAGCATATTTGACTTCATAAATAAAGGTTACCTGGGTCCTTCAGAAAAATTCAAAAAGCAATTCGCAAAGCCTATAGAAATCTACCGGGACAAAAATAAATTGGAGACTTTTAAGAAAATAACATCTCCTTTCATATTAAGAAGAGTGAAGACTGATAAGAATATCATTAAAGATCTACCTGAAAAAATTAAAAATAATCAGTATTGCTCTTTAACCAAAGAACAAGCTGCGATTTATCAGAATATCGTTGATAATACTATGAGAGATATCGAAACAAATGACGGTATCACCAGAAAAGGTCTGATTTTTAAGCTGATTACCGCATTGAAACAGGTATGCAATCATCCATACCATTATCTAAAGAAGGGTAAACTCGATGCTTCTCTTTCAGGAAAAACAACCTTATTATTTAACCTTCTTGAAAATATCTATGCGAATAATGAAAAAACGCTGATCTTTACCCAATATAAAGAAATGGGAGATATATTGGTAAAATTGATTTCCAGGAAATTCGATTCAGAACCCCTATTCTTACACGGAGGTACTCCCAGAAAGAAAAGAGATAAAATGATAAACGATTTTCAGAACGAAAAGCATATAAAAACCTTTATTCTCTCATTAAAGGCAGGTGGGACCGGTTTGAATTTAACGGCAGCTCGAAATGTTATTCACTATGACCTCTGGTGGAATCCTGCTGTAGAAAGACAGGCAACAGATAGAACCTACCGCATTGGGCAAACCAAAAACGTTATGGTCTACCGCCTTTTAACCAAAAGTACATTTGAAGAAAAAATCGAGGAAATGCAACAGGGGAAGAAGGAATTAGCCGATTTAGTTGTCACTTCAGGGGGGAGATGGATCGGCGAATTAGACAACAAAGGATTAAAACAATTGGTAGAGCTGGATTCTAACCACTGATGAACTCAGATATCAGTTTTAAAGAACTATTCCTTAACAACGAATCACACAAATGAATGGGACGCTGATGAACGCAAATCAAAAAGGATTTTTTTGTTGTTGTTTTCCCAATTTAACCCTTCAACTATTCAACAATTTAACTCGTTTCTCGACTTTGGACTTCATTGATAAATAGTCGGATCTTCTACTCCCGCTTCTTCAAATCCTTTCTTCCTTAACAGGCAGCTGTCACACTTACCGCAGGCATGCCCTTTCTCGTCGGGGTCATAACAACTGTGGGTCAAACTATAATCAACGCCCAACTTTAACCCCTTCTTTATTATCTCAGCCTTAGTAAGTGAAATAAGCGGAGTATGAATTTTGATTTTCTCATCCTCTACCCCACTTTTCGTACCGAGATTTATAGCTTTTTCAAAAGCTTTTATAAACTCACACCTGCAATCGGGATAACCGGAATAGTCGATAGCATTAACGCCAATAAATATATCAGTTGTACCCAAAACTTCAGCCCAACCAAGAGCAAGACTTAAAAAAATAATATTACGAGCCGGAACATAAGTAACGGGAATATCTTTCCCGATACTCTCAATTTTTTCTCTCTTTGGGACAGGAATATCATCAGTCAACGCTGAACCGCCAAAAGAAGATAAATCTATATCCATAATTAAGTGTTTCTTAACATCCATCCTGCGAGCAATTTTTTCCGCTGCATCAATCTCAAAATGGTGCCTTTGACCGTAACGAAAACTTATTGCGTACACTTTATACCCTGAATCTTTTGCAATTGCAAGAGTAGTCGCTGAATCGATACCACCGCTTAATAAAACTACTGCTTTTTTGCTCAATTCATTTGCCTCTCTCAACATCCGGCCATAAAGTCTTATGCAATTGAAGTTGAAAACGAACCTTCAAATTATCTTTTAAAACCCATTCAGCAAGTAAAGCCGGATCTAATTTCTCTCTAACCGGAGACAACAGGACTTCTATTTTACCGGTTAGGTTTCTCTCGGCTATTATTTCCTTTGCCCAATCGTAATCTGACTTTTCAGCAATCACAAACTTAACTTCGTCTTTTTTATCGAGCCTTTTTATATTTTCCCAATCGGTCTTATCGCTTTCTCCGCTTGAAGGGCATTTTACATCCATAATTATTATAGCCTTGTTAGATATAACGCTTATATCCTTAGTCCCATTTGTTTCAACAAGAACGGTAAAGCCTTTATCTATCAAAGAATCTACAAGAAAAGGTGTTTCATCTTGAAGTAAAGGTTCGCCTCCGGTAATTTCAACATAACGACATTTAAATTTTTTTATTTCTTTTATAATCTGTTCGACAGTGAACTCTTTTCCATCTTCGTAGGCATATTTTGTATCACAATAAGAACATCTGAGATTACAGCCGGTCAGTCTTACAAATACAAAAGGGATTCCCGAAAAAGAAGATTCACCCTGAATAGAATAAAA
>CAYQMH010000117.1:0-5257 GCA_964418485.1 uncultured bacterium
TCCTGCCAGTCGGGAGGAGAATGTTTGAATATGTTTCGCTCAGGGTGAGGCATAAGTCCCAAAATTCTGCCCGTTTCATCGCATAATCCCGCGATATGTTCACTCGAACTGGTGGGGTCATCCCCTAAGTATCTAAGCGCGATATGGTCCTGGTCGATTTTCTTTTTTGTAAAATCATCGGCAATGAATAATCTTCCTTCACTATTAGCCATTGGAATATGCATGGTTTTTATTCCTTTTGTGAATACGCAGCGTGAACTTTCTGCTTTTAGGTCAAGCCACTGGTCCCTGAAAGTTGCTCCGGGAATTAGTGTTAAGGTTGCTCTTGCGTTTTTAAAACCGGGAAGTAATCCTGTTTTTATAAGAATTTGAAAACCATTACAAATACCTATTACAAGATTACCTTTGTCGACGAAATTCAAGATTTTGTCTTTGAGGACGGTAAGTCTTGCTGCCATAGCAGTACCTGCTCCAAGGTCATCTCCGTAGGTAAATCCTCCCGGAATTGCGAGTATTTGATTTTCTGTTAGCCTTCTCGGATTTTTAAGCAGTGTGTCTATGAATATAAATTCTGCCTTTGCTCCGGCTTTTTTGAAAGCGAAACCTGCTTCCTGATCGCAGTTAGTTCCGGGTCCTCTTAAGATTAAAGCCTTTACCACTGTACTGCTCCTTCCCATTTTTCCAGGATTTTATCCACTTTAATATTTATTAGTGTTTTATTTTTATTTTTTATGACTAATGAGGTACCTTTTGTTTTTCCTATTTTGTAGTGTGGTATATTTTTTAGCAGTGCATCTACTTTTTTTAAGTTCTTTTCTTCTACTTCTACTAAGAATCTCGAATTAGACTCGCTGAACAGTAGGATATCGTCGCGAAGGTTTACTTTAATGGATGAAATATCTATTTCACATCCGATTTTATTTGAAAAAGTCATCTCGGAGAGTCCTATCGCAAGACCGCCTTCCGATAAATCGTGAATAGATAGGAATATTTTGTCCGTGTTTCCTGTGGTGAGTTTTTTTAATGTTTTGTATGAAAGTTCTCCGTCTACTTCAGGAACCATGCCTTCTATTCTGAGTATTTTTGAAAGTTCACTGCCTCCGAGTTCGTTTTTAGTTTCTCCTATTAAAATGATATGGCTATTTTCTCTCTTAAAATTGGAAGTCATTGAATAGTTGAAATCTTCTATTACCGACATCGAAGAGATGAGAAGTGTCGGGGGTATCGAGATTCTTTTCTTTTCTTCTCCCCGTGAAGTAAAGAAGTTATTCAGGCTGTCTTTTCCTGAAATAAAGGGAGTTTTAAATATTTTAGCGTAGTCGTAACATGCTCTTGTTGTCTCGAAAAGATCGGCAAAAACATTCTCATCCGCGGTATCTCCGAAGCAAAAATTATCGAGTAGGACCGCGTTTTCAATATTTCCGCCCGCGGATACTAAGTTACGCAAAGATTCTTCGATAACCGAGGCTGCCATTCTGTATGGGTCTATTTTACCGTAAGACGGGTTTATGCCGAATCCGAGAACAACTGCCTTTCTTGAGGAAAGGATAGGTCTTATCACAGCCCCATCGGAGGGACTTCCGTCACCGGCGAAGGGTTTTAATACGCTTCCTCCCTGAACTTCATGGTCGTATTGACGGGTTATCCATCTTCTGCTTCCTATATTTTTTGATGACAGAAGTCTAAGAAGAGGTACCTCAAGGTTGGAAGGCATATTAAAAGAGGAAGGTTCTCTATTATATTTTTTGATTTTCAATCTTTTTTCAGGTATAGGAACTCTGTTGAAGAGAAAATCAGGGTCGAGGTCTCCAACAACTTCTCCGTTATATCTTAAGATTAGTCTTCCCCCGCCGAACTTACCCATAACTGTGAATTCCACGTTTTCATCTTCGAAAATTTCTTTTAGCTTTTCCAAATTCTCAGGTGGTACGGCAAGAACCATACGCTCTTGCGATTCAGAAACCCAGATTTCCCAGTACGAAAGTCCTTCATACTTTAAAGGCGCTTTATCGAGGTCGACGATGGCTCCAGTTTTCTCACCCAGTTCTCCTATCGCAGAAGAAAAGCCTCCGGCACCGCAGTCGGTTGCCGCGCGGTAGAGTTTTTTGTTTTTTGCTACCATCTGTACATCTAGCATCTTCTTTTCTTCGATTGGGTTTCCTATTTGTACAGCTCCTCCGGATACGTCTTGAGATTGTTCGTCGAGGCTTAAAGATGAAAAGGTTGCGCCGTGTATTCCGTCTCTTCCGGTTTTTCCTCCGAGGGCTACTATTAAGTCACCTTCTTTAACTTTCTTTTTTAAATGTTTTTTCTTTATTATTCCAACGCTTCCGACGAAAATTAGGGGATTGTAATTAAAATCAGCATCGAAGTATACTGCTCCGCCCACTGTAGGAATTCCCATTTTATTTCCGTAGTCTCTCACCCCCGCTATTACGCCCCGGACTATCCTTCTGGGGTGCAGTACCCCCGCGGCTAAAGTATTTCTTTTACTTTCAGGGTCTCCAAAACAAAAGATATCGGTCGAGGCGACAGGTTTTGCTCCGAGACCGCATCCCATCGTGTCTCTTATGACTCCGCCGACTCCCGTTTCGGAACCACCGTAAGGCTCGAGTGCCGAAGGATGGTTATGTGTCTCCGCTTTATATGTAACCGCGTATTCGTTATCGAACTCTATAGCTCCGGCATTATCGGAAAATGACAGCAGGACATTTTTTTTGTGTATTTCTTCGGTCGCACCTTTAATGTATCCGAACAGACTGTTTTTTTTGATCGTATCTTTTTTGTCGGATTTTATAGGCGATTTAAAAGTCTTATGACAGCAGTGTTCACTCCAGGTCTGAGCTATGGTTTCGAGCTCCAGATCGGTTGGTTCTCTGCCTTCATCTGTGAAGTATTTTTTAATTATTTTCATCTCTTCGAGAGTTAAAGCAAGAAGACCTTTTTTTGATATATCTATTAATTCTTTGTCAGTTGCGTTACTTATCGGGATTATATTTTTCTTAAATTTATATGGCGAAGGATGCGGGAACTCGACTTTAAGCGGATCTACAGTCATTTGTATAAGATCGTTCATTAAAAGTCTATTTTGTATTTTTTCAAGTTCTTTTTCGGATATTTTTCCGTTGAATATATAACGTTTGCCTGTTTTTGTTTCCGTAACTTTGTAATTTAGGCTTTTTGCGACTTCTTTTAAGGTTTCTCCTTCTTCGTCGAAGACACCCGGTTTATACAGAATAGTTGTGGTTTTTCCTTCTCTACCGAGCAGCTTATTTATTGAATATTCTTCAATGGCGGGGTCAACCAGTACTTCATTTGTGAGTTTCCCGATGTCGGAAATGCTTAAGAAACCTTCTATGTAGAATATTTGGTTTATACATACTTCTTCTACTCCGGATATACCCAGCAGGCGAATATCATCCCGCAGGGAATTCGCTTTCGGATTGGTAAGATTTTTTTTGATTCCCTTTTCTACAAAAAACATAGCAATAGATATATTGCGATCTTGAAAAGTCAACACTGTTTAAAAAAAATATTCTCACACGGAGCCACAGAGACCACAGAGAAACAACGAAGAATTTTTATTGTTTTAAAAATACCCACATCCACCCCAAAAAACAGGAACAACAAATTGCACAAATTACACAAATAGTTTTTGCTTTTTTTGACCAGTGACTAGTGACCAGTGACCAGTGACTGATGACCAAATCATTCACACAGAGCCACAGAGACTACGGAGAGAACAACAAATTATATTTGTTTTGTTTAAACCCAACATACCACCAAAACCAAGAGGAACAACGAATCACACAAATAACACGAATGAAAAAACAGATTTAATTTTCTATGTTAAAAAAACATTCTTTAATTTATTTGTGATATTTGTGCTATTTGTTGTTAGAAAATGGGTTGTGGGGGGAATGATAAAAAACTTTTTATTCTTTGTGGTCTTCGTTGTTAATATCGTTTTAAGGGGAACTTTGTTGGGGTAAAGGCATCTAAATTAATAAAGAAAAAAATGGGAGGATAATATGGATAAGAAAAGTTATAGTTTAAAAAGGAAGTTTATGCTGCACATAAGGATTGGTTTTTTAGTAACTCTTGTAGCTCTAATTGCCGGGTTCGTTTTTATTCCTGAGATTGAAACAAAACCCTATCAACCTGAAGTGAGAAGAGTTATAAGGATTGATAACTTGCCGGATCAGTTGCAAAATATAGTTAAACCTCCTCTTCCGAGAAAACCAAAGATGCCCGTGGCTGCGAAAACGGATGAAAAAATTGAAGCAGAGACTATAGATAAGACAAATATTATCGGTGAGGATGGAAAAGTGTCTGGAATAGAATTTGAGCCGCCGGTTTTTGTTTCATATGAAGTTCCTCCAAAACCTTTAAACCTAACGGAAGTCAATTTTAACTATCCGGGCGTGTTTCAAATTGAAGGTACCGTTTTTCTTGAATTGTGGATAGATGCAGAAGGAAATGTAAGAAATATAATTCTTGTTAAATCTCTTCATCCTGTTTTTGATAAAGTCGCAATCGAAGGTGCAAAGAAATTGAGGTTTTCGCCTGCGATTCAGCGGGACAAGCCGGTTGCTGTTCGTTATTCCTTCCCTATTAGGTTCAAACTTGAGTAGAACAGCAGGTAACTATGGAATTTTGAATTTTGAGTTTTGGATTTTGAATGAACAACTTAAAAAAAGTAATAAATTTTGAATTGGAATTAGGTTTTAGTTTTGACTCGCGACACAAGACCCGTGACTCATGACTGTTTTCGGGCCTTTGTAGCTAATAAGAAGGGTTCCTATGAAAGATAAGCCCTTGACTAATTATCTATTTTTCTTAATTTTAGATAAAAGGAGGCTTCAATGAAAAAACTTGCTTTAAGTCTTTCTTTGGTACTTTTACTCTTAATTCTTTTGGCAGGATGTCAAAAAATGGAAGAATTTCGGTATGCTGGTAATAAGGGAGGTACATTAATAATAGCATTATTAGATGAACCATCTAATTTAAATCCAATCTATCCTTCTCTTTCCGGAATTTCTCCTGTCACAGCTCAATTATTTACTCCTTTGATTTCAGAAAAGCCCAACGGAAAAGTACGACCGGCTCTCGCTGAGTCCTGGATTTATTCTGAAGATTTAGCATCTATCACTTATACTATCGCTAAAGGAGCCACCTGGCATGATGGGAGACCAATAACGGCTGAAGATGTTGTTTTTACAGTGGATCAAATACTTAGTAGTAAGAATAATTCTCC
>CAYQMH010000118.1:0-5251 GCA_964418485.1 uncultured bacterium
GAAGAGAGTTATAAAATAATTGGTATTTGTTTTGAAGTTTATAATGTTATGGGAAGTGGTTTTCTTGAAGCGATATATCAGGAATGTCTGAGGAAGGAGTTTATAATACAGAAAGTTCCGTTTTTGGAAAAGCCAAGATTAGAAATTTGCTACAAAGAGTTTAAGTTAGAACAAGCGTATGAACCTGATTTTCTTTGTCACGACGAAATTATTCTAGAGATAAAAGCGGTGAGGAAATTAAATGAAGAACATAAGGCACAAGTGATAAATTATCTTAAGGTTACTGGCAAACGTTTGGGACTTTTGGTTAACTTTGGGTGTTATCCAAAGTTAAAATATGAAAGGTTATTGAATTAAAAAATTTGTGTAATTTGTGTTATTTGTTGTTAAAAAGGGTTGTTTTTTTATAAAAGATGAAATATTGTTAATTGATTTGTTGTATATAAGGAGAGGTAATTGAGTAATAGAATTTTATATTACAGTACAAATAGAGATTTAAAGACGGAAGAGTTCGAAGGTTTTAAAGGGGAAGTTACTTTTAAAGAAGCCCTCTTTATGGGACAGGCTCCGGATCACGGCCTCTTTATGCCTAATCGAATACCCCAAGTGTATAAAGAGGAAATTCTATCACTTAAGGGCAGACCTTATCATGAAGTCGCTTTTGAAATACTCGGGAAATATTTAAAAGATGATGTAAAGGATAAAAGACTAAAGGAGATTTGCGAGGATGCTTACTCTTTTAGTATACCGATTGAAAGGATTGTCGCAGATATCCATCTTGCCAGAATGGATCAGGGTCCCTCTGCCTCGTTCAAAGATTTCGCGGCTCAGGTAATGTCAAGGTTGATGGAAGAATTAAAGGAAAAGGATAAGGAAATAACGGTTCTGGTGGCGACTTCCGGAGATACCGGGAGTGCTATCGGCACGGCGTATAAAGGTTTAAAAGGAATTAAAGTTTATATTCTTTATCCTAAGCAGGAGGTAAGTGATAGGCAGTATAAACAACTAAATTCAATAGGAGATAACGCCGTTACTATATCCATCGACGGTAAATTCGATGACTGTCAGCGTCTGGTAAAGCAGGCATTTGGTGACCCCGAGCTCAAGAGCTTAAATTTGACTTCCGCTAATTCGATTAACATAGGAAGAATTCTGCCGCAGATAGTTTATTACTTTTATGCTTATGTGAATGTGGTAGATAAATTACTTCCGGTTGTTTTTTCGGTTCCTTCGGGCAATTTCGGAAATTCTTTAGGTTGTGAAATAGCGCGCAGAATGGGTTTGCCTGTGGAATTGCTCATAATCGCTACCAATGAAAATGATGAATTCCCAAAATTTTTAGAAAGCGGGGTTTACTCTAAGGTAGATCCTTCGCGTAAGTGTCTGTCAAATGCTATGAATGTGGGGAATCCGAGTAATCTTGCGAGATATTTTGCCCTTTACGGAGGTACCGTAGACAAGGAAGGAAACGTTTATAAGGAACCTGATGTTGACGAGATGAGGAAAAATTTATACTCGGTTTCTATCAGCGATGATGAAACTGTGGAAACTATAGAAGAAATTTATGCAAATTATGATGTATTGCTCGAACCGCACGGGGCAGTAGGCGTTGCGGCTTTGATGCATCATTATAATAATGTAGAAAAGACTGCTATTTGTTTTGAAACTGCTCATCCTTCTAAGTTTCCGGAGATTATAGAGAAAACTCTTAGAGTAACTCCCGAGGCTCATCCTTCATTGGTGAATATAGACGAGAGGGTCATAGAACCCGATCATCTGCCCAATGATTACGAAATTTTCAAGGAATATTTATTGTCTTAACTGAAATGAAATATAGGTACCTTGATTTCCTGTAATAAGATGGCCGAAGAGAAAGTTTACAAAAGATTAAATTGAGCTTGACATAATCGATACAATCTTTATTATTGAAAAAATATTAAAGGAGTCTGAATGAAAAAATATATTTTAATCATGTTGTTAATAATCTTTTGTTTTTCGGCAACTATCGCTTATGGCAGTGAACGAAGAACAGGTATAAATATTGGGTTAAAAGGTGGCGTGTTTTCTTTGAGTGATGTAAATTCTTTAAATGTCTTTTCTATAGGAGGACTTGTTGGTTATACTCTGCCCTTTCAAACCCCATATTTCGAAGTAACTCTTGAAGGGGATTTTAATCTGGGGTACTTTGGCGGAGATTATGTGAGTGGCCATCCCTCTGATAAATCACATATAAAGACTTTCGGCGCGTATGGTGTAGTGAGCAGTATACCGTCTAATGATATATATGTTAAGGGCAAAATAGGTGTGACGCATGAGACGGAGTTCGAGACGCGTTCGGATGTAGAAACAATATATAGAGAGACAGGTCCTTCCTTTGGAATTGGTGTGGGTTATAACGCTGCTAATAACGCGAAAATAGAAGCTGAGTTTACCACAACGCATAGCGATATGAAGTTCTTTAGTATTGGTTTGAGATTTCTTATCTGAAAAACAAGCAAGAATCCAGAAGCCGGAAGTCAGAATCCCAACTCATCTCCCTAAAAAACTATTAAACCCACGGGGCTCACAAAGATATTAGGCTATTCGCCATCCGCTTTCCGCTAAACCCACCCCCCAAATTAGCCACGGATTTACATGGATTTTTTGTTTGTTACTAATCAACCAACTAACTAACTAATTTACCGGTGCGTAGCATCACTCCCCTTGACTTTTAATTGAATTTTGGATATAGTGTAAATAGATATCTGAAGGTATAAGTTTGTAATGGGAAGTTATAAAAAAAGCAGAATTCTAAATTTTCATACGATGAGTATAAGCAAATCTATATACATTCTTATTAAAGATGCTTCGTATATGTTAAAGACAAAAATCAATATTCCCCAAATCTTTACATTTTTTACCTTCCTCTCCATAGCATACACAACACGTTATAAATAGTATTTAGTTTATTAAATATTAATAAATTAGCTAAGGAGGTTTTAGGAGGTATTCTATGAAGGACATATAATCGATTTTTGCGTTCGATTTTAGTTCCTTTTTAGCAGAAGTTAAAAAAATAAAGGGAGGAAAAAATGGAAACAAGAGAAATAAAGAAGAAATACGAGAAAAAATTATTAAGAAAGTCTAACGTTTTAGGTGTAATGACTGGATATAAAATAAGGGGAGAAGAAAGAACCGATGAATTAAGCGTAATATGTATGGTTGAGAAAAAGATTCCGAAGGAAAAGCTGAGCAAGTGGGATGTTGTACCGGAGACCTTAAAAGATATTCCGACGGATGTGATAGAGGTCGGTAAAATAAGAGCTCTACAAGCAGATAACCAGGAAAGACATAGACCCTGCCCTATGGGGACATCCGGAGGGCATTATCTGATAACCGCAGGTACAAACGGAGAGCTCCTCAAAGATAGGAGCACCGGTAAGATATGTATCGGAACGAATAACCATGTAGCGGCAAATTCAAACGAGGCTGCAATAGGAGATGCTTATCTTCAACCAGGACCTTATGACGGCGGAAAGATTCCCGAGGATATAATAGGACAGCTCTTTAAATTCATTCCCATAGAATTTGCAGACTCTCCGAGTTTATGCTCTTTTGCCAGATTTTTTAGCAGTCTATATAATATACCTGCCAAATTGCTTGGAAGAAAGACCAGACTTAGGCCGGTTTTAGCGTATCCGGAAGAAAATCTGGTCGATGCAGCCATGGTTGAAGTCAACAGTGATGACGTTTTAGCAGAAATCCTGGATGTAGGAATACCTAAAGGAATCAGAGAAGGCAAGCTCGATATGCTTGTTCAAAAATCAGGAAGAACGACTAACCACACAGTTGAAGGACTGGTTACCGGTATAGATGCGACTATCGGACCTATATCTTACGGTACAGGAAAATTTGCGTATTTCAGAGACCAGATAGTCATAAGTAAAGAAGGATTTAGCGCCGGAGGTGACTCCGGAAGTTTGATTCTCGATATGGAAGGCTATGCGGTCGGAAAACTATTCGCGGGAAGCGATAATACTACTATTGCCAATAATATACAGAACTATCTTGATTTACTGGGTGCGGAACTTGTTACTGGTTGAGGTCATTCCATGCCTACGATCGAAGAGGTAAAAGAAAAATATGAACAGGAACTTATGAACAAAGCCGGTGTTGTGGGTTGTTCAATCGGATACAAACAGATCGGCGGTAAAAAGACCGATAAACTTTCCATTGTTTGTTATGTAAAAAAGAAAAAGAAGGAGGAAGACCTCAAAGTTAAGGATATTATTCCCAGAGAAATAGAAGGAGTTCCGACCGATGTTGTAGAATCGGGTGAGCTTAAGACTCTGTGAGATTACATAAAAAAAATATTCTCACGCGGAGAGCACAGAGCCACTACCCTCACTCCAAAATTTATTGTGTTTATTAAAACCTAAACTACAACCCGCGAATTAGCCACGGATTTACACAGATACACACGGATTTTTTTGTTGTTTTTTTAACTCGAAACGAGAAATCCAAAACTTGAAAAAATTGGGGGCAAGAATTACATACAATACTAATATAATATTGTTGAACGATGCCCCCTTATATTTTGATAGTTATATCTTTTTTAGATAGATTCTATCTTGATTACCAAGAACGGTCTTCGTCAGATGCTTCACTTCTTCCTCTCGAACTGCCTCTAAAGCCTTCCTGACGGGGGCGTGCTTCATTTACTTTGAGATTTCTTCCTTTAAGTTCCTTGCCGTTTAAACCAGCCATTGCGGCTTCTGCCTCAGCCTTTTCGGGCATTTCGACAAATCCAAAACCCCTGTTTTCGCCTGTGTACTTGTCCTTGATTATTTTAACTGAAGTCAATTGTCCATAAGCTGCAAAAGCTTCATTCACTTCTTCTTCAGTTAGTTGCGATGAAATGTTACCTACGTATATATTCATATTACCTCCTTTTAGGGTAGAATATTTACATGTTTTTGTAAATGTGATTAAATTCGAATACGATTTTATAGAAAACGTATTAAGATGTATAACCGTCAAAACCAGAAGGGAGATAAATGAAAAAAGTAAACAAATATATACCTAGAGATCTTGGAGGTTTAATAACCTACATTTACTACGTCTAAAATACTTGATTTTCAAGAAAAGTCAAGGGGGGGATGCGCTTTGCGCCGGAAATTGGTGAAATGGTGAAATAATAAAACCTAAAACCTGTATTTCACGTTTATAATGAGAAAAAGTCTTGATTCTTCAGGGGGTGGAGATATCCTTC
>CAYQMH010000119.1:0-5218 GCA_964418485.1 uncultured bacterium
ACCGTAAGAACAAATATTAATAAAGATATAAAAACAATAAATTTCTTCATTTCTCTCGCCCCCTTATCTAATAATTACGAACTTGCGAGAAACACTTTCACCCGTTGCTTTTTCTTGAATATGCGCTATATAAAGACCACTCGCTGGACGCTGATCGTCATCCGTGAATAAATACCTATCCGTGCCAAGTTCCCAGAAAGCAATTCCTGCATCCATATTATGGTCTATCGTTGTAACCAGATTTCCCGATTCAGTCAAAATCGTGATTATACACTCACCAGGTAAATTATAAAAGCCAAGTTTATTTCCTTGACCTTCGCCGAATCCTCCTAACATTCCTTGTCTAATATTTAAAGGATTCGGAACAACCCTTACGGAATCAAGATTGGGAGCCGGCACAGACAACAATCTTGTTGCTTGAGTCGTCATCGTTAAGAACATTCCGCTCTCAATTCCCCCGTCGCTAACGGCTGTCAACGCATAATAGTAATCAGCACCCGGGACAACTTGTGTAGTATCTTCCTCTAATGATCTTTCAAGCGGACCAACAGAATCGTGAAGTTGCCAATCGCCGAGAATTACTGTTCCTATCTTCTCAAACGTCTCTGCACCTTGTGCTCTGTAGATCTTAAAACCAGCAAGATTTGATGGAGCACCATTCTCATAATCCCACGTCAACTCTATCATATCGGACTTCGACTTAACCTCAAAAACCGTGGGAGGCGCGGGCGAAGCGGGTATATTATAATTCACATTAAAGTTCCTCTGCGCATTCATCCCGTTGTTAAAAAGAGAATCTTTGCCGGTCGCCACCATTAGATCCTTAGCTATATCATTAGCATCAGGTATATAATTGAATTCCGTCGGATAATAAATGTCGAATATTGGATCTCTCTTACTCAATTCGTCTGCCATCTGAGCCGAATCCAAACCTGCCAGCCAGCCGTAAGAAGCGGCTACGTCATTATCCCACGCATCTCCGAGGAGATACGAAGTCTTCCTGCTTATTGACCCGCCTACATAAGCATATACATACCTTATGGTATCGCCGAATCCCATCTGGTAAGGTCCTATAGACCAATGACCCTCCACATCAAATCTTATATACAGGATACTGCTGGTATAGGGATATATCAACCCCTTTGACGTCAACTCACCATATCTATCCAGAGGTTGTTCATAATAAGTCTTTGCACCCGAGGCAGTAGTATCGTAAACATCATAAAGACTATCCATATAATAAGCATCTATGAAATTCGGATCTGTAGAGTCGATACCAAATACTCCCTTAGCCATGACTTGATAACCTTCAACATAACCCGCACTGTCGCATCCGGGGAAATCCCCCAATGACCCGTTGTTCAATACAATCCAGCTGGGCTCCACCATAAGACTCGTATGCATAAGTGGCTGAGCCGGATCATTACTCGCGGCAATATCCGAAATGGGATAACTCTGCGGAACGTCGCATGCTTTAGGAGCAAATAAAATCGCGGTACCTGCAAAACGGGCTCCATCCAGAAGATTTTGTTCATCATTTACTTTTTTACCATAACTATCATAACTCGCCGCGGCACCTGACCTAAGAGGAGTCAAATAATGGATCCGAAGGGAATCGTCATCCTGAGGATAGGAAAGTCTGGTGTCATGGGCTCCTGGTTCTGTTGTTCCTGCCCAGGTAGGCATTACTTTCTGCTCCTGACCGTCCGGCATCGCCTCGGTAACTCTGGTAATATAGACATCATTTAATGTCTGATCCGGAAGTTCTATGTCAACATCCTTATCGACATTACCCGTATTTACAAACGTCCAATCCCATATAATATAATCATCATGGCCGGGTTGGCTCCAGGCCAGCACTCTCTGCTTAGCATCAACACCTATCCGAAACCTGACGTTGGACTCAACCATTACATCGGCGGTCCCCCATATTTTTTCTGGCGCCACCTCGTCCCCGGACATCGGAAACGGAGCTTGGAGTTCCGATCCATCCACAATTATCCTCGGTGGAGCATATCGGAAATATCTATGAATAGTATAGCCATCCTCGCCCTGAAAAGCAAACTGATAAAGATCAGTTGTCCTTACACGAGGGCTGTGTCCGGCAATAATAGCATCCCAGGTATGTCCGGTGGTATCTGTCCAGTTCCGGGCACCAAAGAACAACCCGGCATCCTTAAGAAGTCCTCCGGGCCATTCGATCTTATCCGTCTCGTATAAGATATCATCCCAGGTAACATAACTGCCTCTGTAGTAATAAACATTACCAGACGGCCTAACCTGTTCACTCATACAACCATGATCATATACATAGCACTCCATTTTTCCCACATTTATGGTTTTAAAAAGCTGACCCCAGGCTGTGCCCGCGTAAAAAAAGACCAGCAGTAATATTAATAACTTCCTCTGATTCATTTTTCAATAACCTCCTTTCCCTCTATTTAAAAAGAGAACCTTATACCAAACTGTATGTATCTCATATCAAGAAACCAAAGGTATTCTCTATTAGGATTATTTATATATGGGTTCTCATCGCTGCTTATATCACCGACTTGATCCGGTTCTTCTCCTTCGGCTGGACCTGTGTAATCCGGATTGCCTACCCAGGGTGCTTCATTATACATCTCGAGATGAAGGGATTGAAAATAATCCGTTCTGTCAGTAGGATTATCAGGATCGAAGCCCTGAGTGGATAGTTCCTGCCAGTCGAAAACATTATGTATATCCATAAACAAACTGATCGGAGCTCCGGCAATCTCAAGATTCTTACTTACACTAATGTCCACATTACGGTCATCCGGCCACCGGATATTGTTCCGCAACTGATTCTCATAATCCACTCCCAAAGGATTATAGGTATCATAATAGCCTGCTCTCCTGCTGTACAATAACGAAAAATTATAACCTCCAAAAAATATTCCCCAATCCAGAGGCGTTTTTAATGTAATATTAGCGTTAAAAACCGGCCGAGGAAGAGGATCATCGTCTTCGGGTATCACTCTACCCTCAGCTTTACTCTTTACCAAATTCTCATAGTAAGCGGTCCTTCCGGTTTGCCCTGAAGTCGTAACTCTGTAATCATAATTTATCCAACCTGTAAAAAACCTTCCTTGATCTTTCCTGAACTCGAATTCAAAACCCCTTGTATCACCATACCCGGTATTTTCAACCGTTATATAACTAACAGCCCCGTAATAACTCGTATAGGTGACATCAGCATATTCGTTATCGGTATCTTTATAATAACCGGAAATCCTTGCCAGATAAGTACTGGCTATACTGCTTTCTAAACCTATCTCGTAAGAAATTGTCCTCTCCATATCCAAAGAGGGATTACCTACGAAAACAATCGGACTTCTACTATCGCCCCAGGTAATTTTATACCTATCTTCACTGGGCGGCAGAGAGTAAAAATGTCCGTAATTGAAGAACAATTTACTTCTCTCCAATATAGGAAATGAAATCCCAAGACGAGGGCTCAACTTAAAGCTCGCACTTGCAACCTCCGAAGTAGCCTTGGTCAACAAGGAATCTTTCATGCTAACAGAATAAAAATATGAATATCTGTCTTCAGTCGATGGCCACTCGGTATGCGGATCCGAATAATCGAACCTTATACCCGCATTGGCAAACATTCCTTCGAACTCAATCTTATCCTGAATATAACCTCCTACAAGAATCGGTGTTTCATAGTAGCTGGTAACTAAATACTGCTGAGTCTCAAACGTCTTTTCTTCTCCTGCATCCGGCCAGAACCAGCCATCCTGCGAGATCCAGTACTCACTCAGCTTATCGTATTGAAACGACAAACCGAATTTTATCTGATTTATTTTGTCCAACTGTGAAGTCATATCAAAAGCCGCGTTATAGGTTTCACTCCATGATTCATCCCAGGTTCCAAGTTGTGAAGTATACCCATAATTTGAATTACCTATATCCAGCATTTTATCGGTTTCTTCACGATAAACCGCATACCCATACGGTATATTATCAACCGCAAATGGCCCACCTTTACTACCCATCCTCCTAGCTCCAAACCATCTAACGACTGTATCCCCAGCCATACGCCTGGGTACATCATAATAAAATTTGGCATCATTAGCACTAAATATATAAGTTAACTTAACATCATAAAAGGTATTCTCACTCAAGGCATGCTGCAGCGTAAGACCATACATCCTGGAAGTGACATCGAACGGAGTTAACGCATTTGCTCTATAAAGATTCCCGATATCCAACTTATCACTCCCGTGATACGTTCCATTCCACTCTCCGACGGGTTGGACCATATCCAGACCACCCCTCAAGTAAACCTGTCCGTGAAACCCGTAAGCAAACCCTTCATGATTTTCTTCATCCCCTCTCGTCCAAGCGGAAAGGGAATTTACAATCGAGTAAGCGCCCCTTAAATTCAGCTTAATATTCCCAAAACGTGAGGTCAGTTTTAAACTCGTCATGCGTTCCCTGTAATAATCCCTGCTATCGGGAATTGCAAAAGCCTCATTGTGGTCTCTGTAAGAAGCATAAAAGCTCAAATCACCCAGATACGCACCAATTATAGGAATCGGACCTCCAAAGCCGGCGTCTATTGTCCAATCCGGCTTATCACCGTATACACATGGCCATTCTTCTCCTTCTCTCGGTTCCCAGGCGAACGCCTGCCATCCCGTTATACTACTGTCAATCGGATCATAAACAGGAGCATAGGCCGAATCCGACATCAGCTTCTTAAGCGTATCTTGAGAAATAATATTACCCAACGAATCCCTCACAGTAAAATAGCTGTCATGATCCCACTGGGGCAAATGATCATATCCTTCAGTATTAATACGACGCAGCCAGATGAATCTATCACGAAGTTCTTCAGGTGTAAGCGGTACCGATCTTGCTTCCCTATCCCATCCCCCAAAGCTTGGATATGAATAATATTTAAGTGAATCTTCATGAGCATCATCTAACGGACCCGGATATAGCCACTCATTAGTACCAAACCAGCATACACTGTCATCCAGAGTCAAATATATATAATTGTTAAAATTATCCGGAGAAAAAATCGATTGCCCACTATGTTTTTGATACCCCGGAGTATATCTAAATTCGAAGGAACCCTCATATACTTTGGGAGAACCTTCTCTCGTGACTACATTAATAACTCCCGAACGAACGTTTGCAAATTCTGCGTTAAAACCTCCCTTTAACAAACTAACTTCTTTTATCT
>CAYQMH010000120.1:0-5195 GCA_964418485.1 uncultured bacterium
AGCTTGAGAAAGGCTCCGATTTTTATAATATATTCGGAATTGCTTTTGTTTTTTAGATAAATAATAAGCAACCCAATATTAACGGGGTTAAACTTTGGAAGGCGAAGAGATTAACTGAGTCCTGAGTTGTGTGTCTTGTGTCATGAGTCAGAAACGGCTCTCCGCATACCGCTTACGGCTGAGGCTGTGCCAAAACCCCCTTTTTTGCAAATCGCAGAAAATTAAGTTATTGCTTTTCAAAAACTTATTTTTTGCAAATTCGTTAATTTTGGACTTTTGTCACAGCCTCGGCTAACCGCAGAAAAAATAAAAAGATAAGAATCATTTGTGCTATTTGTGTGATTTGTTGTTCCTCTTAGTTTTGGTAGGGGGTAGGGGCTTGAACAACCAAAATATAATTTTTTGTTGTTTCTCTGCGTTCTTTGCGTCTTTGCGGTTAAATTATTTTTTTTACGGATTCGTCGGATAAGCTCCCACAAATGGAATGTCCCCTTCGGGTACTCCGATAAGATTTCTCATTTCTTCAGGCAAATTAGCCGCGGACTTGGAACCGGGGAATTCGTTTAATAGCTCGAATTTTCCCAATTTCCAACTCTCGAATAAAGGGCCATCGTAATTGCTGAAATACTGACTGTTGGCTGAAAATTCCGAATGTATTTTTCGTAAATCAGATAAAGATTCAATTTCTTTTTGACATTCTTTATTTTTTGCAGGACTCCACAAGAGCAATGGATAAGATTTATTATTCGGTGTTCGAACATACACGTTATTATCGAGCTGCTTTAGCTGCGGTTTATCGAGCTTTTTACACAGTGCTGGTGCCTGGAAAGTAACAAAGAGCGGTCTGCCGTAATTTTCATCAGCAGTAAGCAAGTTATTCACAAATATGTGTCCGTACCGTTCGTCGACATCAGGACCGGTACTAGGATGCCATCCGAAATAGTCTCCTTCCGCGCTTCTTTCATTCCGGCCAATTGTAACCGTACTATTTACCAGTGTATTATTATATATTTTGGCATTCGAACTGTTGAGAATGAAAATTCCCTGGTCACAGTTTACAAAAACGTTTCCCGCGCAAGTAACACCTTTTGAAATTTCAAAAAAGAATCCGTTATCGCTCGGCCAGAAACGTTCTTTTGAGAATTCTCTATCTCTGATACCCACGTCCTGAACCCAGTTATTAACAAAAACTCCGTCTACATTGCCCACGTCGTACCAGATGCCGTTTGAATAGGGTAGGTCGATAACAAGATTATCCCGGCAGGTAACACGGTAAGACTGATTGAAAATCTTTACTGCCGCGGGGAAATAGCCGTCTATTCTTTCGATATTATTCTTCGTAAAGATATTTTTTTCCAAAAGGACATCGTTAGAGGCTTCGATGTAAATGCCTTCCGTACTGGTATTGCTGATTTTACAATGGCGCAGGACTAAACTATCTCCTCTTAGTCTTGCTGCTACCCGCGAACAGTTAGAAATTTCGCAGTGTTCTAAAGTCGTTCCTACAACCTCCTTTCCGTGTTTAGATTCATCGGATAGACCTTCGGGGAACGTTCCGTCGACAAAAATTGCACGTCTCGCATACTGGGTAAAAGTAATTCCCCTGATTACCGGACCTTTCTTGTCTGAAGTTTTACCGTGACATTCTTCGGTTGTTCTTATAATTGCACCTTCAAAAGCGGTAATTTCAACCAACCGGTCTTTTGGGTTGATACCGATGTAGACTTCTTTTGTATCATAATTTATGAAATACGAATTTTCGTCGACTTCTCCTTCCCATCCTGCTGATTGTAAAAATTTGCCGTCCACAAACACCATATCGTTGTTGAAACGGTGCATCGGTGTTATCCTGCCATGCCAGTCGCGCCACCACCAGCTATCAGGTTTAGCGGGAAATAAACGAGTCCAGGATGTTTTCCATAATCCGTTGTGTAGATCCTGCCACTGGTTTGCCACAAAGGTCCCTTTTAAAACAGGTTTTTCATCCGCGTAAGCTTGTATAGTAATTCCTTGGTTTAATAATAAATTACCTGTCCTGTAGGTACCCCCGCGCATCACGATTGCATCTCCGGTTACAACCTTTTCTATCGCTTTTTCGAGTGTTGTGGGTTCTGTGAGTGTTTCCCCTTTGTTTTCAGCCTTTCCGTCTGGAGACACATAGTAAATCTTACCTGCGACATCCGGCAAATCGTAGTTTTGTCTAATAGGACCATAGGGCCCACCGGAAGGCGCTGCTTTTAGCGAAAGTGAAATGAAGATCATAGAAGAAAGGACTAAGCCTAGCTTTAAGAATTCAGAGTATTTAACTATTATGTTTTGGATAATATTTTTAGTTCTAGACATTATTCACCCCTTTTTGTTTGAAAATAATCTAAAGTTAGTCGTTTGTCAACTATTTTACCTGGATTCTTCGAATCCAAGTTGAATGGTTAAATTGTTGAATAGTAAAAATAAATATTCTTTATTTGTGTGATTTGTGCTATTTGTTGTTCCTTTTGGTTTTTGTGAGGGTTGAGGGTTTTAATCAAAAATATCAATTTTGTTGTTTTTCTCTGTGCTCTTTGTGAGCTTTGTGGTTCAGTTTTTTTTAGGGTGGAGGGTTGGGATTCTGGCTTCCGGCTCCTGGCTTCTAAATTCTGACTTTTATTTTATCAAAAATCCTTCTTTCTTGAGATAATTGATCATATCGAGTGCGTTTTCCTCGGGATTTTTGTTTACGGTATCGGCAGTTATTTCCGGATCCACAGGTCTTTCGTAAGGATCATCTATACCTGTAAAGTTCTTTATCTCTCCTCTTAAGGCTTTCGCGTAAAGACCTTTGGGGTCCCTTTCTTCGCAAACCTCGAGAGGGGTATCTACGAAGATCATGATAAATTTATCATCTCCGACCATATTTCTCACTTCGTTTCTTGCATCCCTGTAAGGACTTACCGCGGCACATACAACTACCCCGTTATGGCGAACAATTTCCGAGGCTACAAAACCGATACGCAAAATATTTGTATCTCTGTCTTCTTTAGAAAAACCCAGTCCCTTGGAGAGATGAGTGCGAACGACATCTCCGTCGAGCACTGTAACATCTTTTCCGTACTCCGCCATCATTTCAACAAAGGCGTTTGCAATCGTAGATTTACCTGCTCCGGAAAGCCCGGTAAACCATACACAAAAACCCTGTTCATGTTTTGCCGGATGTCTCTTACGCAGAATTTCAGCGACTTCGGCTCTCATGAACCACTTTGGAGGTTTTTCTCCCCTTGCGATAGCAGCTCTTGCCTCCGACCCTGAGATTTTAGCAATTTTTACTCCTTTTTCTACCTTGTCTCTTTCTTCGTAACGGTCTTCTTCGGGCAAATAAACAAGTTCATTGAAAGAAACCATGTTTACCCCGATCTCTCCACCGTATTTTTTCATTAATTCCTGCGCTGCATAAGGTCCGTAAAAAGGTTTTCCTTTGGAATCATTTCCCGGGCTTGCGTGATCTCTGCCTACAATAAAGTAATTTGCTCCATGGTTTCTTCTTATTATAGCATGCCACAAGGCTTCCCTCGGACCGGCCATTCTCATTGCGAGAGGCAATAAGCTTAGCACTGTTTTTTCCTTATCATAATATTTTTCGAAGAGTTCTTTATAACTTCTTACACGTGTATAATGGTCGACATCTCCGGGTTTAGTAAGCCCAACTACGGGATGAATTAATAAAGCACCGTTAATTTTTTTCGCAGCTATTTTAGTTAGTTCTTCATGAACCCTGTGCATGGGGTTTCTTGTCTGGAAAGCAACGGCATTGGCGAGTCCTGTCTTAGAAAGTAATTTTCTAACTTCCGCCGGAGTTAAACGTAGTTCTTTGAAATCGTAATGTTTCGGCAGGTTAAGGACTTTAAGTGGACCGGAAATATACTTATCTCCCCAACTGTGCAGTTCCGCCACCAGAGGGTGACGGGCATCGGTGGAACCATAAACGTACTTTGCTTCATTGACAGGATCACTGTTGTAAATTTCTTCAACTTTCATTGTTCCTATTAAATCGTTTCTTTCATCGCGAAGAGCGATTTCTTTTCCTAAATTATCATTTGAGAAATCAAATACCGGAAGAGTTATAGTCATAGGAAAGAAAGTCCCATCTTTTAGCCGCATTTCTTTTATAACTCTGTAATAATCTTCTTCGCCCATAAATCTGTCGAGAGGAGAAAATCCGCCTGTTGCGAGGAGCTCGAGGTCACAAAGCGATCGGGGAGATAATTGTATGGAACTCAACTTATTAGCTTCCCTTATTAATTCACTTCTTTTTTCTCCTTTTACAATCAAATTTATTAACTTGCCTCCGTAAGGGGATATGATTGAAGTTGTATTTTTATTTTTCTCTTTACTCATGAAAAAATTAATCCTCCCTTATTTTTATTTGTTTTAACTCGAAAGATTCCTGCTTAATGTTGAGTTGATAAAAATTCTTTTCCTTGCTTTGGAAAACGAAAATTTTCGTCCTCTTCTTAGAATGTAAATTCTCTTCCAGCTTAGTTTCTATTATCCTGTCTACTATTATTGTTCCTGAAAATGTATATATTTTTCTCGGAGATTCATCCCCTTTACTTCCGGAGTAGAAATCTATATGTGAGATTTCCATTAATCGGTAACTATCGCAATATCCGTTACCTTATCTTCTCCCTTTACTGATACGACCTTGACTCCCCGGGTATTACGGTGCTGCTTGCTGATATCCTTAGCATTTAGCCTTATAATCTTACCCGCTTCGGAAATCGCCATCAATTCTTCTTCACCGCTTATCCCAACCATCCGCCGCAGTTTCCTGCCTTTTGTGATTTTCATACCCCTAACTCCTTTGCCCCCGCGATTAGTCTCTCTGAACTCCGATACACCGACTCTTTTACCATACCCGTCATCCGATATGAATATAAGGTCTTTTATTTTCTCATCAGCTATTACACATGAGACAATACTTTCATTATCCGGAATATTCATGCCGATAACGCCCTGAGCAGTTCTCCCCATCTGTCTTATAATCTTCTCATCGAATTTAATTACCTGACCGTTGCTTGAAGCAATAAGTATTTTCTTTCCTTCCAATACCTTCTCGGCAGCAAACAATTCATCTCCCTCTTTCATTCTTTGAGCTATTATTCCTCCCGAATGCGCATTGGCAAAATCCAGAAGTTTTACTTTCTTTATTATTCCTTTCT
>CAYQMH010000121.1:0-4967 GCA_964418485.1 uncultured bacterium
AGTTCTTGGCGAAAAATAAATAAGGGGGGTTGACTTTCTCTCATAGTCGCAGAGAAAAAAGAAATTATTTTGTTTTAGCTAAATCCCGGCCCCTAAATCCAAAATCTTAAAGATAAACCACAGAGGATACCACTAAAGAAAACTTAATCACAACAAATCATTAATATTTTTGTTAATAGGTTTTAAGAACCTTTTCAATTCGCGATAGATTGTTACAAAAATAGGTAAATCAATTATATGATAAGTAAGCCTTTTCTCCCACAACTTTTTATAAGCATTTTCTTTCTTTTTTAAAACCAAAAGCAGATCAAAAGAAATGATTCCTTTGTAACGTCCTTTTTCCAGAATAGGTTCAGCCAAGAACTCATAATCCACACATTTATTTTTCAATAAATACCACAAATCATATATATCCCTTGGTTCTCTTCTTGCGCTATCTAGTACACTTAAAATTTTCTCAATGAATATCTCCTCTAAAGTATAGGCCTTCATTTTTATGTCTTTAGGCATATCTCGATATTCATCATAACTACGCAAGAGTTTCTTAAGAGAGGGCTTAAAAATTAATTTTTCTTTTATAGTAAAATCCGCCTTAATCTCTCCTCTAGTAATATCAGCATCTAGAGGGCCAGAAAAATTAATATAGAAGGTATAACCGTTTATATGCTTTTCGCTATTTTTTAAAGCTAACCTTACATTTGATTCATCCAATACAATTTTATAAATTTCTTGTAATTGTAATTCTATTTCTTTTAAAGACATTTCCGTTATTAAAGTAAAATCCAAATCTTCGGAAAATCTATAATCAGGGAAATAGATTTTTTTTAGCGCAGTACCTCCTTTAAAAGCAACATTTTTACACAATTTTGACTTTGCGATACCAACAAGTAACCAGGAAAGTACATAATCCTTTTCAAGTGATTTTACGGGAATAGTTTTTTTGCCTGTTGTTAATCTTGATTGCAATACAAATAATTCTCTAGACTCTATCATCCTTAAGTACTCACCGCCTTTAGAATTTCTTCTCGCCCAATATTAGCAATAATTTTCCAGGAATTTTTGAAAGTTTCATCGGTAGGCAACAAAGGATCTAATATGTAATACTTGTTATTTGCTTTAACATGTAATTTGCTTAAATATGCTGATTTACTCAGATTCAACGACTCCAGAATATAACCCAACCTTTTAATTACTATATTTTTATCAAATTTTAAAGAATAATCTAAAAGGCGTTCAAAATCTATTTTGTCTTTTTGTATCCATATTCCCTTAGCTATTTCTAAAATACCTCCACAGAATTTTGGACGGTACAAACAATCAATAATAGTTTTCTCAATATCGCTAACTTTAACTCTTTCAGATTTAGTAGCCCAATAATTTTCTATCCCCCAAATATTTTGATTACTAACGAAGATAAATTCTATTGAGATACCCCCTACGTTTTTAAATTTCTTATAATGCCTTTCGGCTGCGGAAACATAGATTTTCGTTATTGGGTGCACAACCATATTATGAATATCCATTGCGCTATAGTATGAGATGTAATAGTCGGAAGTATTTACTATCTCCCTCGCTACAACATACCAATTACCAACGTAATCACTACTCCGTCCAACCTCTTGAGGTATCAAAATAAACTTTCCGGGTTTTATTCGCGAAGTTATTCCTCTTTTTACTAGATCGTGAGCTAGTTTTAATGCGGCATTATAACTTATCCCAGTAATTTCCGTAATATCCTTCAAAGAAAATATTAATTTGGACTTTTCATATAATCCCATAATTAGCCTTGCGCTTACAGTACCTATAGTTTTTTTAATCATTTTTTCTACCTATTAAGTTTATAGTATTACTTCTCATGTAATATATTATTCATTTTAGGTAGTTTTGTCAAGTCTAAAATCCGACAATAACGGTGATTATTATATAATAATATACCGGTTAAACCGCGCGAAGAAAATATTCTTCCTTCTGAAAATATGGAATTATTCCTTGAAGCACTCACGTTCATATAAATCCCAGCCCCTAAATCCAAAATATGAACCACAAAGCCCACAGAGATCACAAAGCCCACCACACAACCCATTTGAATTGCAGTTATTAAAGCCCTCACCCAATTCCCAAAAGAATATTTAACCACACAGAGAGCACAGCGGAAAGAGAAACGCACAGAGAACACAGAGAAAAAATATTAAACCACGAAACACAACCACCCCAAATAAATGTGTGTTTTAACTATAAACACACGAAAAAAACTAATTAGCCACGGATAAACACTGATAAAAAAATATATTTCTGTCGTTTAAAACACCCCAACTCACCAACCCACTAACAAAATTAGTGACAACAAATCACACGAGTTGTTTTTAGCTAAAACGAAATTGTCCAATGTCTAGATTTGACCCCAGATACATTTGACCCCAGATACAATGTCTAGATTTGACCCCAGATACACCAGATACACAGATACATAGATTTGACCCCAGATACACACAGATACACCATGAGATTTCTTATTTAATACTAAGATAGGGAAAAATAATAGCTGGCAGCCAACGGCAGAAAAATATTCGTGTTATTTGTTGCTGATAAAGAAATTGGTAGTTAGAAGTTAGAATAAAAAACAAAAAATATTTCGTGTGTTTAGTGTGTTTCGTGATTTGACAACGTTTAGGGGTCAGGGGGTCAAGGATTGCAGGGTTCAAGCAAAAAAACAGAAAAAATCAGTGCCTATCCGTGTTAATCTGTGGCTAATAATTCAGGGTTGTGGGGAGTGGTAAAACAGATAAAAAATCTTGTGTTAATCAGTGAAATCTGTGGTTCCTCTTTGATTAAGTCTTGACATTATCACCGCAAATTTTAGAATATATATAGTCTATTTTAATGGAGGTATGCATTGGATAATGAAAAAGCTGAACTTAAGAAAAATTTAGGTTTAATTCATATTTTTTGTATTACCTCCGGGGCGATGATAAGTTCCGGTCTCTTTGTCCTGCCCGGTATTGCATACGCAAAAGCAGGCCCGGCTATTATCTTAAGCTATCTCATTGCCGGAATATTATCACTGCCGGGTATGTTGAGCCTCGTGGAAATGACGACTGCGATGCCAAAAGCAGGTGCGGACTGCTATGGTGTTATCCGGAGTATGGGACCGGGAGTCGGAACTGTCGCAGGACTCTTAAGCTGGTTCTCGCTTGCGATGAAAAGTGCCTTTGCTCTTATCGGTCTTTCTCTGCTTACCGCGACTTTCGTAAATGCCAATATCTATGTAATTGCCATTCTGGGATGCCTTATCTTTTTAGTAATAAATCTTATAGGCGTGAAAGAAGCAGGTATACTGCAGCTTATTCTTGCGGGAATCCTGTTTTTTATAATGACTTTTTATATAATCAGGGGAGTGCCTTTTGTAGAAATACAACGCTTTGAACCTTTTGCCTCAAAGGGTGTCGTACCCGTATTCTCTGTTGCAGGCTATGTGTTTATTTCTTATGCAGGTCTATTAAAGCTGGCAAGTATGGCTGAAGAAGTAAAGAACCCTTCTAAAAATATACCGCTCGGAATGCTTGTTACACTCTCAGTCGTCACCATTTTTTATTTTCTGATGATATTCGTTACTGTGGGAGTGCTTGACGGAAAGGTTTTAGCCGGTTCTCTTACCCCGATATCGGACGGAGCTAATGCATTTATGAAGCTGCCCGGAAAAATACTTATAACAATCGCTGCCTTTATGGCATTTCTCACTACTGCAAATGCCGGTATAATGACCTCTGCCCGTTCTATTGTGCCCTTGAGCAGAGATAAGCTATTCCCCGAAATTTTTGCTCGAATACACCCTCGTTTCAGTACTCCTCACTACGCGCTGTTCTTAACGGGAACATTTATTATAATATCCTTTTTTCTTAAACTGGAAATCCTTGTGGAAGCTGCCTCGATTGTTTTAATAATCACAAATGTTCTTTCCTGCTTCGCGGTTATTATTCTACGGGAAAGCGGAGTACAAAATTACCGGCCCACTTTCAGGGTTCCTCTTTATCCATGGCTTCAGATTGCCGGTATTGTTGCTTTTGGTTTTATTTTACTGGAAATGGGCGGAGAAGCTTATATTATCACTATACTATTATCTTTAGTTGGTTTCTGTGCGTACTGGTTCTACGGAAGAAAGAGAGTAAAAAGCGAGTCTGCGATGCTCCATTTAATAGAGCGCATCACTGCCCGGGAGTTGGTTACGGGAACTCTGGAACATGAACTGCGAGAACTCTCTCTGGAAAGGGATGAAGTCACTTTTGACCGTTTCGATGAAATCGTAGAAAAATGTCCGGTCCTGGATATAAAAGAAAAAATAAAACTTGATGAATTTTTTAGAACAGCGGGAGAAGAACTTGCAGAATCGGTAGGGTTGGATTCGGAATATATATACAAAGCGCTTAAGGAAAAAGAAGAAGAAAGCAGTACTGCTATAACTCCGGATCTTGCGATTCCACATATTATTATAGAAGGTGAACATAAATTTGAAATCTTGCTTGCAAGATCCAAGGAGGGGATAGAATTTTCGGAGTCTTCTACCTCGGTGCAAGCCATATTCGTTCTTCTGGGTACCCGGGATGAACGTAATTTTCACCTGTATGCTCTTTCAGCCATAGCTCAAGTAGCCGGAGACCCTGAGTTTATGAATCGATGGTTGAAAGCTCGCGATAAACAGGGACTTCGTGATGTGGTTATACTGGGGAAAAGACTCCGCCCGTGGGGAAGCGGGGGATAGATTTAACACATAGGTAAAATCTTGAACCACAAGGACCGCAAAGAACACATGTAGAGGGGTCAGGTCTTCTTTGAAATGTGAAAAGTAAACATAGTCACTAGTCTCCGGTCGCCAGCCGTTAGTCAAAAAAACAACGAACAAAAAATCCTCTTAATCCTTTTTAATCTGCGACTATGAGAAAAAGTCAACCCCCTTTATTTATTTTTCACCA
>CAYQMH010000122.1:0-4842 GCA_964418485.1 uncultured bacterium
TTTAGAGTATTGAAGATGGCAAGATACAACACAGCTCTAACGACTTTAAAAAACGTTATATTAAGAACACGTGAAGAATTAATAGTTACCGTTTTTACCGTATTTATATTTTTAATACTTCTTTCAAGTGCTGTATATTTAGTGGAAAATCCCGTTCAGCCGGAAGTCTTTCCCGATATTCCTACCGCAATGTGGTGGGGAGTTATGACTATGACGACCGTAGGATATGGGGATATTTATCCCATAACGGTTTGGGGAAGAATTTTCGCCTCGATTGTCTCGATTTTAGGAATCGGTTTATTTGCCTTACCCGCAGGTTTTCTTGCATCCGGTTTTACGGAAGAGATAAGAAAAGGAAAGAAAAATAAAATAATCTGCCCGGAATGCGGGAAAGAGATAAAAATAGAATGAATAATCCACAATGTCAAGCACCATCTCTATATTCCCCTTAGGAGGTTGATATGAGGCTTAAATTAATAGGAATAATGCTTGTTGTTTTTGGTTTGATTATTTGTGCCCCCGCATATTCTAAAAGTTCTGTAGCTGGAATTAACTTGGGGTCGTTTTCATTGGTTTTTGGAGCTATTCTTTATATAATTGGCCATATAAAAACCCAATCTCAATCAAAAAAATTCCCAAGAGAAGAAAATTATTCTATATCAATGGATATTATTGACATCTCTAAGCATTCAAATAAACCTTTTCTACCAAAAACACATACCGATTCACCCTTCCTTGAGAAATTAAGAGAAGCTAACAAAGGAAAACCTTTAGGAAAATTAGTCCACACTTATTTTTCTTTTTTAGATAAGATCCGAGAACACAAAAAAGACAAAGATTATAAAGAAATGTTAATGCATTGTCAATTAAGTCTTTCTCTAATAGAACCATTTATTGAATATGAGAAGAAAGAACACGGTTCTTTTGATATCAGTAGTATACCAGCAATAGAAGAAGCTTCGGTTTTCTATGGAGTTTACGGGTCAGTTGGACAATTGAAGAATCTTAAAGAACTTGTGGAAAATATTCCAGAGTTAAAACCATGGGAGGCAACAGTAGAAAGAGGCTTCTTGATAGCAGAAATTACTTCTAAGCTCTATAAATATGTTAAAGATAATCCCGGAAGATTGCAGAGAGAAATGAAAAATTACTTAGGATATGATGACGGGAAATTAATTTCAATTGTAGCTTATTATTTAGAGCGTATTGGAAAAATCAAAAGAGAGAAGGCGGGAAATACCTACAAACTTTATATCGCCTAAAACAAGGTAGAAACAATTAAAATATTAATTTTCATAAGGCAAGTAAACCATGTTTAATATGGAAGGGTTTTAGACATGCCGCAAGAGAATAAATAAAAAGCCTAAACAAGGGAAATTATTATAAATTTTTAATTGTATTTTATCTTCCTATATTAACGAAATTTTTGCTTTGCTAAAGATTCGATGTGCTTTTCTATGTCCTTCAAGATATCTCTAATAGTTTTTTCTTCAATAATTGTTAAATCTTTCCTATAAGAGAAATCTATTGAGAAATCATCTTTGTGCTCTTTGCCAGAAGCGTCTTTGTAATATATTTTACCGGAGTAATTAGTTTCTATCTCTTTTTTACTCATTTTGCCCAGATAATTCAAGAAATGTCTTACCTCCTGAGCAGGCGCTAAATATTTTATGCCTTTTTTAAAGAAAGCATATTCAGAGAGAAGTTTTTCTGCCTTGCCATTGTAACCTTTAATATCGGGGGTAATCTCGAATTTAATATCGTAGGCTGGCCCCAGGCCTACATTTTTAATGACCAAATTTATAAGAGCTATATTATCTTTATGCGGCTCGTAGCTTACCGATACTTTGGGACTAATCTGCATTTCTCTTAATTTCCTGTTTTCGAGAATGAGTCTGTATGTTAAAATAACGTAAATCCCAGTAATAATTACCAATAAAAAAGAGGAAACTGGAGTTAAAATTTTAATAAATTCCATTATCTTAAAATATTGAGGGCAGGTCTTGGTTTTCAAATCCCAATAAACCTTCTCCACAACCAGGGTTTTCATCAATTATATTCATAGTATAAATTTAAAAAAGCTTCTTGATTAGTCAAGCCTTTTACTTAAATAAAAATTAAAAAAAGATGTTAAAATTTTGCCAAAGGTTGAGATACGCCCTTAGGTATCTTGCTTCTGAGAATCAGCGTTGAAATGAATCCCTTTATCTACAGAAAAGACACACAGTATTAAACTAATTTCCGAAACTGCCTGTTCTTTTGTGGCAATCCCAACACAATATTTCGCAATTGCTTAAGCTATCCCCGCCGTAAGAATTTATATGATGTGCCTCCCAAGCACCTCTGCCTTCCCTTCCTCTGTTTTCCCATACAAGTTCTTTGTTGCATCTTGCATAATAATGGTCATGATTTGATCTCCTACATTCGCACCTACCACCAGCACGCTGCCAAGCTTGCATTACAATATTTTCAGGAAAAGACATAACATACCTCCTCTATTATTTTTGATGGTTACTGTTTCTAATCCCTTCTTTTGTTGTACTTCGGTTTTACTCGAGATATAATATTTGATTCTTTTCTTCTTGCGTCCTCAATACTATTCATTTGTTCTATTTTAACTTTCGCTCCCGGGATTTCGCCAATGTGTTCAAAAATTCTCTCTCGCCCCCTGCCTCGTTTCGCAATACCGGTATAATTGACGTTATTGTTTTTTGTTAATATCTTATAGATGATCGGTTTATTATTCGGGATTTTTTCAATTCCTTCCTTAGTAAATTTTACAGTTTTTACTATAGTTAATATACCTCCAAAAAATTAATTTAAACAATTACATTTTTAAACTTTATTAATAATATTACACCGATTTACAGATTCGTCAAGGCCTAAAAATAAGAAAATTTTATAAAACAACACCCTTGACAAGATGAATATAAAATATTATTATGTTAAAAAGGGAGGAGCTATGGATATTGGGAAAAAGATAAGGAAGGAAAGAAGGAGGTTGGGTATTAAACTACAAGATCTTGCTAAAGAAGTTGGTTTTGCGAATTATCAAACTCTAAGTTCCATAGAAAAGGGTGAGCGTGAGATAAAAGTTAGTGAGATTGACTCAATTGCCAAAGCTTTAGGTGTTAATATCTCTTATCTGATGGGGGACGAGAAGGCTATCGAAGAAAGGGTGTTATGGCGAAAATGCACTAACAAAGAAGAGTGTGGAAAATTTGAAAATGAATTAAAGCGATTTTGTAACAATTTTAAGAATCTTTCTGAGCTAGTTGGTCACAAATATGAACGATTCGTACCGCCAAGTCCAGCAGAGCTGCAGAAAGAAAACTATCTAAATGATTTTGAGTTTAGTAAGGCTCTGGCCGAAAAATATCTTGATGCTTATGTTCTTGGGAAATACCCAGGAAACAATCTTATTGATGTTCTTCAGGATAGGAATATCCTGATATTCTGTATGGATCTGAAGGATTACGGTAGTGCAGCTTCACTTGTTAGTGATTTTGGGGCTGCCATATTATTAAACAAAAACGATACTCCTTGGAGAAGGACCTTTGATATTGCCCATGAATTTTTCCACTTGATAACATGGAATATATATCCACTTGCTGACGGTTGTGATGAGGATAATGAGAAAAGCAATCTAGATAGGTATGCCGATGCTTTTGCTTCAGCTTTGCTCCTTCCAGAAGGATCATTGCTAAACGAGGTTGAAAAACGTAAAAAAGAAGACGGTCTAGATATTGTTGATATAATTGAACTCGCAGCTAAATTTAGAGTTTCTATTCAGGCGCTAACCTGGAGATTTGAGAACCTGATGGCTTTTTCAGAAATATGGAAAAGAGTAAAAAATGAAGTTTTTAAAGGCTTGGATTTAGATGAAATCCGAAACCATCCTAAGATACATGAGCTTAACAAATTAAGAAAAGTTAAAGAACCTGATCTTCCAGAATTGCCAGAGATCTACGTAACACAAGCATTAAAAACTTATAAACATGGCAGGATATCTAAATTAAAACTATCTGAATACCTAGGCAAAGCGTACGGAGAACTGGCATATTTCTTACGTAAATACTCATACCCTGACGTTGAGGAAATCAACTTTGAACGTATTTCTTCTTGATGCAGATGTAATAATATGGTGTGCTGATAACGGTAAGCTAGACTCACTGTTCAAAAACAAGAAGATTAAGATTCCTTTAGTAATATTCAAAGAAGCAAGGGAATACACAGATCCTAAGACTGGTGAGAAAAGAACAATACAATTTAGTAAATATTTAAACAATGGTTCTCTTGAAATAATCGATAGTCCACTAACAAAAGAAATAGAAAAATTTAAAAACACCTATAAAATTTGTCCACAGCTAGCTCAAATTCAGAACGGAGAATCCCAATGTCTTGCTTTACTTAAAAAAAACCCTGGGTATAAGTTTTGCACAGGTGATATAATGGCGATGAAAATCGTTGGATTCTGGGGATTATCCGAGCAAGCAATTTCATTAGAGGAATTAGTAGGAAAAATTAAGAATTTACGACATGACTTCACAAAAGAATCTTTAAGAAAATTCTTAAAGATAGGAGCAAGTCTTCGTTTAGAGTATCTAGATATAGATGAATAAAAACAAGTAAATAGTCAGATCTTGCCTTTCAATAAACCTTCCCCACACATAGTCAAACAGCCAAATCGTCGAACAGTTAAATAGGAACATATAATCATAGTATAAAATTAAAAGATTGATTGGATAAGTCAAGAGATTGATATTTGAAATCAATCTTTTGTTGGCTCGTCAGACTGTGTGAAAACCCTTGCGTTCAAATATATATCCAGTAAATTAGATT
>CAYQMH010000123.1:0-4781 GCA_964418485.1 uncultured bacterium
TTCTCGGTATGATAATTGTAATAGCGGTAACCGTTGATGTTTTACGTGAAAAAACTAAAAACAGAGGAGGTTAAAATGTTCAGAAATTTCAAGGTTTTGTTTTTGATTATTGCTGCTCTGATTTTGTTCTCTTCTTCAGGGTGTAAAAAGGAAGAGACTCATTACGGAGTTCTGGGTAAGTCTGTCGGTCCTTACTGGAATGTCGTTAGGAAAGGGGCTGAGGATGCCGCATCAGAATTAGGCGTGAAAGTTACGATCTTTATGCCTCAGAAAGAAGATATACCACAGCAGATAGAAACAGTTGAGACATGGATATCTATGGGATTTAAAGGTATGGCTGTTGCTCCTTCCGACCCTGAAGCGCTTGTTTCACCCATGAATTCCGCTATGGAAAAAGGTATACCTGCGATTACAATAGATACAGATTCTCCGAATTCAAAGAGATTGTGTTATATCGGTACCGATAACTATACCGCAGGGTTGGCTGCAGGTAAAAAAATGGCAGAGATACTTAACGGTAAGGGTAAGGTTGCTGTAGCAACCGGATCTCTTACTGCTATGAATTCTCTTGAGCGAATAAGGGGATTTGAAGACGCGCTTAAAAAATATCCTGAAATAGAAATCATAAGACCAATTTTATGTGATAACGAGGAAACATCCAGAGCTGTGGAGCTTGCAGAGACGGCATTGCTTAACAATCCGGATTTAAGTGCTTTTTTTGGTGTTTATGCTTTTAACGGACCTTCCGCGGCGAAAGCTGTAAAAGCTGCAGGTAAGAAGGGCAAGATACATATCGTTTCTTTCGATGTGACGGATGAGCATTTATATTTAATAGATGAAGGATTGATCGATGCTACAATCGCTCAGAAACAATATTTAATGGGCTACGAGGGAGTAAAAATTATTCATAGTATGATCAAAAATGGTGTCCAGGAGACTCTCGATTCTCTCCCTAAAAATGAAGAGGGGGATTGTATAATTGATACTGGTGTGGATGTAGTAACTAAGGAGAATCTTGAAGAATATCTTAAAATTATGGATAAATGGGGTGTTGAGCATACTTTTAAGCTGTGAGTAAAGAAATTCTTCTCCGAATGGAGAAAATCAGCAAAGCCTTTCCTGGGGTAAAAGCCCTGGATGAAGTTGATCTTGAAGTTTACAAAGGTGAAGTGCTAGCCCTTGTGGGGGAGAATGGAGCCGGTAAGACTACCTTGATGGAGATTTTAAACCCCCATCCTGCGCCCACAGGTTTTTATATCCAGGATAGCGGAAGAATATACTTTGAGGGTAAAGAAATAAAGCTGCGGGGACCCCTTGATGCACAAAAAATAGGTATAAGTTTCATCCATCAACATTTTAATCTTGCTCCCAATCTTTCGGTTTCGGAGAATATCCTTTTAGGTAGAGAGCCCAGAAAGGGTGGTATTTTAGGAATAGTTGATAGAAAAAATATGGGGAAAATGGCTGTTGAATTTCTATCTGAACTCGGCGTAAAATTTTCCGCTAATACTCCGGTTAACAAATTGGGCATCGCTCAAAAACAGATGGTGGAGATTGCCAGAGCTTTATCGGTTGATTCAAAACTTATAATAATGGATGAACCCACAGCTCCTCTTACGGATAATGAGATAGAGAAACTATTTGCTATCGTAAATAAGCTTAGAAAACAGGGATTAACTTTTGTTTTTGTAACACATAAATTAAAAGAAGTTTTTAAGGTATGCGATCGTGTTGTTGTTCTTAGAGATGGAAAGAAAGTGGGTGTTTTAAATGTGAAAGATGCGACCGAGGAAGAAATAACTCAAATGATGGTGGGGCGAGGTCTGGAAATGTTCCCTAAAAGGGAAACAAAAATTGGAGAAAAAATATTTGAGGTTATAAATTTGACAAAAGAAGGTTTGATCGACAACGTTAGTTTTGAGGTAAGAAAAGGAGAAATAGTTGGTTTGTACGGTCTCGTGGGAGCGGGAAGAACGGAAACCATGAGGGCTGTATTCGGGATCGACAGATTGGATGAAGGAGAAATATACGTAGATGGAGAAAAAGTTCAGATAAAGTCCCCGGTTGATGCTATAAATAAAGGAATAGGACTTGTTCCTGAAGACAGACAATTGCAGGGACTTATACCTCTTATGAACCTCAAAGAAAATATAACGCTTCCGGTTCTCGGTGCAATTTCTAAATATCAGGTTATTAAGAGAAGAAAAGAAAACGAGATAGTAAATCAATATATAAATAAGTTAAAAATAAACCCTCCTGATCCTCTTTCTATTGTAAAGGGACTCTCAGGAGGGAATCAACAGAAAGTTGTTCTTGCAAAGTGGCTTGCTTCAAATGCAAAAGTGCTTATATTGGATGAGCCAACCAAGGGAATAGATGTTGGAGCAAAAGCTGAAATTCATTTTTTAATTTCCGGACTTGCGCTTCAGGGAATCGGTATTATTATTATATCGTCCGAGCTACCGGAAATAATAAAAATGAGTGATCGAATTCTTGTTATGGCAGAAGGTAGAATAACAGGTGAATTCTCACGTGAAGAAGCAACGGAAGAGAAAATAGTAAGTTGTGCTGTTATGGAGAGTTAGAGATTTATAACTTAAAGGAGACGTAATTATGTCAGAAAAGAAATACTTAAGCAACATAAAAAAGATAAAGTTCGAGGGCAAGAAGTCAAAAAATCCGCTTGCTTTTAAGTTTTATGACCCGGATGAGGTAATTAACGGGAGGAAAATGAAGGATCATCTTAGGTTTGCGGTAGCTTACTGGCACACATTTAGAGGTGAGGGAGGAGATCCTTTCGGTAGTGCAACAATAGATAGACCATGGGAGAAATTTTCGGATGAAATCGATAAGGCCAAAGCAAGAATGGACGCGGCTTTCGAATTGTTTGAAATTTTGGGAATACCATATTTCTGTTTTCACGATAGGGATATTGCACCGGAAGGAGATACTCTTGCCGAGTCAAATAAAAATCTCGATATTATAGTTAAACACATAAAAGAACATTTGAAGACAAGCGAAACAAAGTTGCTCTGGGATACGGCTAATCTTTTCTCTAATCCGAGATTTATGCATGGTGCAGCTACTTCTCCGGATGCAAATGTTTTTACTTATGCTGCTGCCCAGGTTAAGAAAGCTCTGGAAGTAGGGAAAGAGCTTGGTGCCGAAAACTATGTATTCTGGGGCGGAAGAGAAGGATATGAGACCCTTCTTAATAACGATATGAAACTGGAGCTTGATAATATGGCTCGTTTTCTTCACATGGCTTGCGACTATGCTGAAAAAATCGGATTTAAAGCGCAGTTCCTGATAGAGCCGAAACCGCATGAGCCGACAAAACATCAGTATGATTTCGATTCTGCGACAGTAATCGGATTCTTAAAAAGCTATGATTTGACAGACAAGTTCAAACTTAATATCGAAGCCAATCACGCAACGTTAGCAAGGCATACATTCCATCATGATTTAAGAGTTGCGAGAATTAACGGCCTTTTGGGAAGTATCGATGCCAATCAGGGAGATTTGCTCCTCGGATGGGATACGGATCAGTTCCCCTCCAATATATACTGGACAACTTTAGCTATGTATGAAGTTATCAAGAATGGTGGTCTAGGCAGAGGCGGGTTGAATTTCGACGCTAAGGTTAGAAGAAGCTCTTTCGAAATAGAAGACCTTGTATATGCTCATATTTCGGGTATGGATTCCTTTGCTAAGGCTTATAAGGTGGCAGATGCTCTGATTAAAGGCGGAGAAATAGATAAATTTGTAAAGGAAAGATATTCAAGCTATTCAAGCGGTATCGGTAAATCGATTGTTTCCGGAAAAGAAGATTTTGAATCTCTTGAGAAATATGCGATGAAAAACGGAGAGCCTAAGAAGGCGTCCGGAAGACAGGAACTTCTTGAAATAATTCTCAATAGTTATCTTTTTGATTAATTAAAGAGATTATAGATTTTTTCCTAATAAAAAAGCTCTACTATTTAGTAGGGCTTTTTTATTTACGGAAACTCTCGGGGGGTCCGAAATAACTCGGCTTTATTTTGCCGGTTTCTACGACTATTTTCTGGAGAACAAGTCCGGGATCGACCATCCAGAATTTTAGTATATGTTCTCCCGGTTTTTCGATTGTGTGATCCGATGTTATCACTTTTATATTATGTGCTACATCCTGCATCCAGCTCATAGGATATTGCCAGTCGGGAATTGTATCATTTGCGTGAACGTTTATTGTTTGCGGCGGCGCGTCATCGAAAGAAACGGCATAATGCAGCCCTTCGGTATTATGAAAGTTCTGTGTGGGAGAGAAGTGCGCTTTTACTTTTACCTTACCGCTGTTAAACAAATACATTTTATATTCTAAATGCGGACTTTTTCTTCCGGGTGTTTGCCGGTTTGCTGTAACCGGAACGGGAGTTATTCCCGAGAGAGTGCGTCCTAAATCAGGAATGGTTAACCATTTAATATTGTTACTCTCCACTCTGCGGGTGTAATGTTCCGCTTCCATAGAGACGTAATCATTACTCTCCACAAAACCTTTTATTTCTGAAAGTGTAGGAGATTCCGGGTTGTTGATTGTAGCTTCGACGGTAACCCGGGTATTTTTCGGTCCCGCAATTTCAATTAAAGCTTTATTTTTTTCTTTAGGAGCTTTTTCCCAGTCTATTTCTACCCAGATACGACTTTCTTTACCGATTTTGCCTTCTTTATCTGATATTATTACCCAGGGTTTTTCGCAATTTATTTCGAAATCGAAAGGAATAGTTCCGCGATTAAATATTTCT
>CAYQMH010000124.1:0-4757 GCA_964418485.1 uncultured bacterium
ATATCCCCTTCTATTTCGTCATCTTTGAGTGTTTTTTTTGGATTGTAGAACTCCAGACGAATTGTCATAGATTTTTTATTTTTTCCGATTTTGTTGGCGTGATAAACATCTATAAGTTTAATACGCGCTTTTTGCTTGGTAGAATGATCCAATAAAGTTTGGATTTCTTTAAAAGGTTTGTTTTCTTCGATTATTATCGAAATATCTCTCTTTAAAGGCGGAAATACACTTGATTTCATGAAACGTTTTTCTTTTTTTGAATTCATAAGTTTTTTTAAGCCAAATTCTAATCCAAAAACATTACACTTACAAACTTCTTGATTTATTAGTCCAAACGAGCCGCAAATTTTTCCACCCGAAGTTATGCTTAAAGCTTGGTCTTTTATGAGTAATTGATTTTTGCAGTCTTGAAATGAATAATCCGAGATTTTTATTTCTTCGAGAAGAGCTTCGACTATACCTTTTATATCGTAGAAATCCACTTCACGGTCATTCTCGTACCAATTTTTTAATGTGTATCCTCCGATAACACCTCCTACGTTTTCCTCTTCTCCTTTTTCTTCGGTGAATACTCTACCGACTTCAAAAATTCGAGCAATCTCTTCACCTCTGTTAAGATTTCTTTTTGCATTTTCAAGAAGACCCGGAATTAAGCTATTTCGTAGAATTCCTTTGTCACTCCACATAGGATTTTCAAGATAAATAGCTTCTGTTTTCTCATCCGTAGCCCAATGTGGTTCTATAAAGGGAATGTTTATAGCTTCCCAGAAACCTAAACGGACCATTATCTTCTTAATTTCAAGAATTTCCTTGTTTTCAACCCAAACTGGTTTGCAGTTTGAGTATCTAAATCTAAGTGGTATGTTATCATATCCGGCGAATCTTCCGATTTCCTCAATTAAATCTTCCTCTATTTTTAAATCATTCCTGTAAGAGGGTATTGATACTTCTGCTTTGACTTCAGTTTTACTTTTAACTGTAAATCCTAAATTTTGCAAAAGATTTTTGCTTTTCTTTTTTTCGACATTCATACCAAGAAGACTGTTTACTTTATTGTAAGAGAAAATAATCTTCTTTGATAATTTCGGTTTAGGATTTGTATCAATAATTTTTCCCATTAATTTTCCATCTGCGTATTTTTTGAAAAGTCCAGTAGTATAGTAAGCAGCATAACCAACCATATACATGTCTGCTGTTCTCTCAAAGCGATAGGAAGATTCAGTAGCAATTTTTAATCTTCTTGAGGCATTTCTTATTAATGAAGGCTTGAAAAAAGCTGATTCGAGTACGATTCTTTGTGTATCTTCCGAGATACCAGATTCCAAACCACCCATTATTCCCGCAAGAGCAATTGGTCCTTTATTATCAGCTATAATAAGGTCTTCTTTTGATAGTTCCTTATCAGTTTCTTCCAGAGTTACTATTTTTTCTCCATCTTTAGCCCTTCTTACTGTAATTCCTCCCGTGATTTTATCGTAGTCGAATGCGTGTAGAGGTTGACCAGTTTCTAATAATACGTAGTTGGTAATATCTACTACGTTATTTAAAGGGCGAATGCCGCACTTGTCCAGTCTTTCGGAAATTATAGAAGGGGAACTACCAATTTTTATATTGTTCAAAGGACTTGCGGTATATCTGGGACAGTCTTCTTTTGACTCAATTGTCACGTTTATTTTCTTATTTTTGTTTTCGCACTTGAACTTATATTCGATACTTTTTCTGAGTTTTTTTTCGGTTTTTGCAGCTATTTCTCTCGCGATTCCTATTACACTTAGTAAATCTCCTCTGTTTGGTGTTATGTCTATTTTATAGATAGTATCTCCACGTGTTTTTTCGACTTCTTCTACCTCTAATCCAATTTTCAATAAAAGTTCAGCCAGTTCGCTTGGATTGCATTTGATATCAACCCATTCTGAGAGCCAATTATAGTTTACTATCATCGAATTGCCTTAAAAACTGAAGTTCGTTTTGGAAAAATAGTCTTATATCGTCAATATCATATTTCGTCATGGCGATTCTGTCCACACCCATACCAAATGCAAAACCGTTGTATTCTTCATATCCAAGAGATTTTAAAATGTTTGGGTGCACCATACCAGCTCCCACTGTCTCGATTTTTCCTCTTTTTTTACAAACAGAGCAGCCTTTTCCCCGGCAAAAGGGACACTCGATCCACATTTCAGCTGAAGGTTCAGTGAATGGAAAGTAGCTCGGGAAAAATTCTGTTTTAACATGTTTCCCAAAAATCTTTTTTGCGAACAAATCTAAAGTACCGAAAAGATCAGCCATCGATATGTTTTTATCTATCCAGAGACCCTCTATCTGCGTGAAAGTGGGGGAGTGTATCGGGTCGAAAGTATCTACTCTATAGCATCTGCCGGGTGAGATTATTCGCAAGGGAGGAGAGTGTTTTTCTAAAGTTCTAATCTGTACCGGAGAGGTGTGTGTTCTAAGGAGTCTTCCGTCTTTTAAATAAAATGTGTCATGCATATCTCTTGCAGGATGATCTTCGGGAGTGTTAAGTGCCGTAAAATTATAATATTCCGTTTCAATTTCCGGTCCGGTTACTATAGAGAATCCCATCTGAATAAAGATCTCTTGAATCTCCTCGGAAAGTATCGAGAGTGGATGTAGTCCACCCACGGTTGGTTTTCTTCCTGGCAGCGAAAGGTCTATCAAGGGAAGAGATTTTTGTTTTTTTATCTCTTCTTTTTTTTCTTTAATTAATTCGGCAAGCTCATTTTTTAGCCGATTTGCAAGTTTTCCGGCTTTAGGTCGCTCGGTTGCTGGTAGATTACCTATCGAGTGGAGTACTTCTGTAAGCTCCCCTTTTTTCCCCAGGTATTTGATTCTGAGAGATTCAACCTCATCGAGGGTTAAAGCTTCTTTTATATTAAGATTTGCTTCTTTCCCTAAGGATTCAAGTTGCATTGATACTCTCTTTTGCGGTTTTAACAATTTCTAAAAAAACTTCAGGTTCATGTACTGCAATATCAGCAAGGACTTTCCTGTTTATCTTAACATTAGATACAGATAGTCCGTGAATTAATTTACTATAAGATATACCGTTTTGCCGGGCTGCAGCATTTATTCTGGTAGTCCATAATCTCCTGAAATCTCTTTTTCTCCTTTTTCTGTCTTTATAAGCGTTAAGTAGCGCTCTCATTACAGCTTGCTTCGCTACTCTGTAAGAGTTTTTTCTTTTGCTGAAAAAGCCTTTTGCTTGTTTTAGTACTCTTTTATGTCGTTTTTTTCTTTGTACTACACTTTTATGCCTTGACATCAAATCCTCCTTAAATGCAGAAGTCTCTTTACTCTTTTCTTATCTGCTTTTGATATATCACTTTCTCTTGTCTGGCGGCGGGTGTGTTTCTTTTTGTGTTTTGACTGTAAGTGACTCTTGCCGGCCTTTTTAAACTTTATTTTTCCTTTTTTAGATACTTTAAATCTTTTTTTAACTGCTCCCTTCGTTTTCAGTTTGGGCACTATTTCCTCCTCCTATTGGCATAAGTTGAAATTGAACTCTATGATTCATTGGCTTTAGTTCTCCCTGTAGTTTTGAAATATCTTCGGTATCTTTAATGATTCTTTTTGCCAGACTGTTAGCTAATTCAGGGTGAACTTTTTCTCTGCCTCTCATCCAGATTTGAATTCGTACCGGGTTATGCTCATTAAGAAATCTCTTAATATGTCTGAGTTTCGTTTCATAATCGTGTGGTTCGATTTTGGGATAGAATTTCATTTCTTTTAGAGTGTGTTTTTGCCTCTGACGTTCTTTCCTGTGTTTTTTGTTTTCCCTGTAAAGATACTTGCCGTAGTCCATAAATTTACAAACCGGTGGATTCTCATCGGGTGCGACAAGAACCAGGTCATACCCGTTGGCTTTTGCCTCTTTAATTGCTTCTTTTGTATCTTTAACTCCTTTATTATTACCATCATCATCAATAAGCCTTATGTTCTCTGCTCGGATTTCAAAATTTACGTATTTTTTACTGTCTTTCGAAATGGCTTCCCTCCTTTTGTTTTTATTTCTTCTTTAATTTTAGATAAAATATCTTCTATTTTGAAGTTACCAATGTCGCCGTCCAAATGATTTCTGACCGAAACTGTTTTTGATTCAACTTCTTTGTTTCCAATTATAAACATATACGGAATCTTCTTAGTTTCTGCATCCCTGATTTTTCTGGAAAGTTTTTCGTTTCGGCCGTCCAGTTCTACCCTTATCTCGTTGTCTTTTAAGTTAGCGAGAACTTCCTCTGAGAAGTTTATTTGTTCGTTAGTAATTGGAAGAAGTATTGCTTGAATGGGTGCAAGCCAGGTCGGAAAATTTCCTTTATAATGTTCTATTAAACCTCCTACGAACCGTTCAAAAGAACCAAATAGTGCTCTATGCACCATGTAGACCATGTGGTCTTGTCCGTCTTCTCCGATATATGTTGCTTTGAATCTGTGCGGTAGATTAAAATCGAATTGAATAGTAGGCCCCTGCCAGCTTCTTCCTATAGCATCTTTGATTTTTATATCGATTTTAGGACCGTAAAATACAGCTTCGCCTTCTTCTCTTTTGTATTTTATATCTCTTTTTTCAAGAGTTGCAACTAAGGCTTCTTCCGCTTTCACCCATTCTTTGTCGCTTCCGGCGTATTTTTCTTTGTGCTGTGGGTCTCTCACAGAAAGAAGTATTTCAAAGTCTTCATAACCAAAAGTTTTTATCATTTCCATAGCAAAGTCGAAAACTTTTCCGATTTCTTCTTCGA
>CAYQMH010000125.1:0-4688 GCA_964418485.1 uncultured bacterium
AATCGCTTTTATATTTTATATAAGTGTTAACCTATTAGGACAAATGTCCTGTTTTTATATTCAACTATTTGACTGATGCGCAGCATCTCTGTCCCTTGACTATATTCTCAATCTTTTTAAATTAACACTATGAATATCTTTTGTTTTATTTTTCGACTAGTGACTGGGGACTGGCGACTCATGACTCGGTGCTCCGCACCGTATGAATATCGCAATAAAATCAACTCATCCAGAAAAAAGAAATTTGTTGTTTTTGGGGAAAAAATATCACTTATCGGAATTTGCTCCCAAAATCTTATTTTTTTAACTAAATAGTTATTTTTTTGCCCATATTTAGTTCAATTTAAGGTTAAAGTCTTGACTTTTTTAACCTAAATGTTATTTTATATAAAAAGGAGGCTTTATGAAGGGTAAAAATATAGGCGAGATAGTTGCTAGAAATATAAAGAGTCTTAGGGAGAGGGAAGGGTTGACACAAGAACAGCTTGGAGATTATCTTGGCATTTCAAAAGAACAAGTAAGCTATATTGAAAACCTTAAAAGGCCTATTGATGTTATAAAATTAAAGAGGGTTGCGGATCTTTTTAGAGTACAGGTGGATGATTTAATGAACGAAAAAACGATAAAGGATATAGCGATTGCTTATTCTTTTAGAACAGATAATGTGGATGGGAACACATTAAAGGCTGTTGCATTTTTGAATGAATTTTCAAATGATTTATTAAGATTAAGGAAAATGTTTTAATGAACCGTAGTTCGCTAAAGAAAAAGGCTGATAAATTCAGAAAGGATTTAAAACTTTCATCCATAGCTCCTGTTGATGTTGTTGATGTATGTAAACTAAAAAAGATAAATCTTATCTTCAAGCCTTATAGCAGAGCAAGTTTTTCCGGAATTTCTATGAAAATAGATGCAGAGCTGTTTATAGTTGTTAATAGCTCAAAAACACTGGGGCATCAGAATTTTACTATAGCACATGAATTTTATCATCTTTTTTATGAGAAGGGTTTTGAAAAATCGATTTGTAAAATCTCTAATATTGAAGAAGAAAACGAAAGAGACGCCCATTCTTTTGCCATTAATTTCCTGGTCCCAGATGACGCGGTTACCAAGTTCTTTGAAAATACAAAAGGCGATCTTAACGTAAGCGATATTGTTAGATTTGAATCAATATTCAAGATTAGCCATCGGGCTATGCTGATAAAATTAAAGAACATGGGAATGATTACCGGTAAATATTTAAAAGATTTTGAAAGAGGTGTTATTAAATTGGCCAAAGAGATGGAAATAGATCCTAGTCTTTATCGCCCAACTGAAAAACTACAAATCATTTCAGATTATTTGATGCTTGCAAGAAAGGCTTATGAGGCAGAAAAAATTTCTATAGGCAAATTTGAAGAATTGTTGCAAAAGATTGGTTTGACAATAGAGGACTTGTATTCAGACGAACAAATCAAACGTGATATGGATAAATACGGTGACGTGTGAGAATAAAATTGTTTTAGATACAGATGTTATTTCAAGTTTTGCGTGGGTTGAAAGATTCGATATTATTATAGAGTTATATTCTCCGAATGTTATAATCCTTGATGTAGTAAAAGACGAATTAATTGAAGTTAGACATCTCTTTAACAGAGTAAACAAATATATCGAGAGCCAAGACATCGAATTGATAGAAATGGATCCCTATTCTGATGAAGGTTTAGAGTATTTTCGCCTTAGAGATGAGTTATGGACGATTGGTAAAGGAGAAGCGGCATGTATGGCTTACTGCAGATATCATAATTGTATTTTAGGAAGCAATAATTTTGCAGATATACTTAATTATTGTAAAGAATTTGGTATACAAATAAAGACTACTGTCGAAATCATGATAGAAGCATATGGAAACAAGCTGATTGACTTTAGAATAGGTTCAAGGATATGGGAAAAAATGATAGACAAAAAAAGAAAATTGCCTTATAAAACTTTTTGGGAAGCTTTAGACGATCATAAATTGAAAGGAGAGGAAAATTAGATTTAAACAATGTTTGATAAGCCTTTAGATAAATTAACTTTTGAAGATATTAAGAAGTTAAAAGACGATAAAATACCTGAATCTAAAATTTTAGATTATAAAAGAGAAAAAATCGAAAAGAAAGATCTGTTAAAACATGTTTGTGGATTTGCCAATGCCAATGGTGGATTTTTAATATTCGGGATAGAAGAAGATGATAGTAAACCACCAATACCAAAAAAATTAGCTGGATTGAATAAGAAAGATTTCAACATTGAGCGAATTGAGCAGATTATTAATGGGAATTTAGACCCCCGATTAACGATTGAAATAAGTCCTCCTATATACAAAAAAGATAAAAAAGGTGAATTTTTCGTTGTGATTAGAATCCCTGAAGGCCCAGATAAACCCTATATGAGTACTGCCAACGATAGATTTTATATTAGACGTAACTACCAAACTCCAAGAATGAGTGAAATAGAAATAAGTAGTATGTACAGGCAACGCTTTTCTACCCCTCAAAGTGTAAGAGAATATCTTGAGAAAATTATTTCATATAATAATAAAAATTACTTCCCGAAGGAAGGGAAAAATGGACCGCTAATTTTTGGGCATATTTTTATATTTCCTCCTAACATTGCAAAACACAGGATTGAAGAAATTAATGATAAGTTTTTAAACAGAGCGACAACAGGAACTCCAGATTTCACTATAAGAAATATTCTTCCCCCTAATGTGTATGAAAATTTCCCGGTGAACATAGGATTACCTTATGTTAGAGGCTATAATAGCTTTGGGTTGAAATGGTATGAAAATGCTTCGAATAATCGATTGGAAGTTCATAGAAATTATCTCATACATCATGTTGAAGATTATGGTAGAGCAAGCAGAAATACAGACCCTTCGGTTTTTTACATTTCCGATAAAATTTTAACAGTGTACTTATTGTTGACTTTTCACTTTTGCAATTGGGTTTATAGCGAAACCAATTTATTTGCTCCACTTAGCGTCTTGCTTCATATTAAAAACACAATAAATCTTTCTCTCACAAAGAGATACTTCCCTCCATGCCAAAATGAAGAAATATTAATTGAAAGAGAGATTAATTCGTGGGAATTAAAAGATAAATATTTAGAAATTGTGAAATCAATTATGGATGAATTTATGAATTACTTTGGGCACTATGAATATTATGGTTTTAACGAGAGAGAAATCTTTGAACATCTTTTGGATTCAGATAAGTGAGAAAGGGAATTTTAATGATCGAGTCAGGTTTATTTAAATATCTGAAGAAAAATCATGGTTTAAATAAGATTGCTACATTTTCGGACAGAGCTATCTTGAACCCAGTTCATTATCCTTTGGCAGGTATTAAAGTTCGTGGGGCAATTCTGTTTGCCGATCTCCCTAGTTATAGTAGTTTCGCTCAAGAAGCAGAACCAGCGGAATGCGCTTGTTATGTAAATCATTTCTTTGCTTGGTTTGAGGGAGAAACTAAACGCTTTCTTGGCATAGTTGATAAATATATTGGCGATGAATTAATGTCAGTCTTTATCCAAAACGAATGCAAACAAGAACCATTAAAAGCAGCAATTCTTACGGCAAAAACTATGTTGAGTAACGACCCCTTTGCATTCAATCCCAAGATTGGTATAGCTGAAGGACCCTTTATTATCTCTCTAATCGGGTCTACTAAAAACATGGAAGTCTCAGCTATGGGAAACACAGTAAATCTTGCAGCCAGATGCACCAGTGACTTACCTGCTCATTCTATGAGAATTGCTACAGAAAACATTGAACTTATAAAAGAGATCCTTACTGAAGATGTTTGGAATATGAGTGAAATTAAAGATTTCTTTCCCAAAAATATGAACGCTATCAAAGTCATTGATGTGGTTAGAGGAAGTGAGTTCGTACCACAATTTGATTATATTGCAGAAATTAAGGAAAATGTAAAGTACGCAGAGAACCAAGGAGCTATCATTAAAGAGACAAAGAAAACTCTTTAACGAATCTCCAAAATCAGACCAAACGTCTATTTGATAATGGAAGATAAAAAAGAATTAAAAATTTTAATTATATGAATGGGGTTAATGGGGTCAGGTCTTCTTTGAAAAGTGTCAAGGGGTGGGGTTAAATTAATCTTTTTTTACCTCCTGTTTAAATTAACATCAGAAAACATCTCTGGGTGATTTCTCTTCTGTTTTTTTCTTATTCTTCTTTTGATACCTTGCATATATCGTATTGTATAGAAGGCCGGTCCCCTATTCTTGAAAAGAGCGCGAGGTAATACCTCCGCTAGGCCTGACAGAGGGCAACCGACCTTTATTATTTATCTTATATTCTTCGATGTATGGTCTTTTTTCCTTTAATACTTTATATACAATTGTAGCTAATTTCCTTGCGGACGCAATACTCGCAGCTTGACTTCCGGCTTTTCTTTTAATCCTGGCATAATGTTCCCTGAAATACGGAGATACCCTGACAGATGTATGAGCTCCTTCTATAAACGCCCATCTTAACCATCTATTACCTTTTATTAATCTACCGTGATAGCTTGTATTCCCTGAGACATGAGTTGATGGTACAAGTCCGCTGTATGAATGCAGATGAGCGGGATCGGGAAATCTATTTATGTCATCTATTTCTAAAACAATTATAGGTCCAAAAACTTCTCTTATACCGGGAATCG
>CAYQMH010000126.1:0-4610 GCA_964418485.1 uncultured bacterium
TTCATTCCCAGGTCTTTTTGCAGAATATATAAGATTTCGGGGGAGGTTATTTTCTTTTCTATTTTTTTGTAAATATTCTCTTTATCTTTTTTCTCTAATTCTTTGTATAAAAATTCCCTAATCCAGTTATTTTTAAAATGAACACCTTCTTTGTCTTTTTGCAGAATATTCTTGGAGGCAAGAGCATTGATTAAAGTATATGGATTTGGTAATTCGAAGGAAGAAATTAAATCTAAAGGAATTTTTTCCGGGAAGACGGATAATATTTTTAATAATTCTTTTTCTTCTAAAACGAGATTCTCTATCTGGAATTTTAAATTTTCCTGAATACTGGCTGGAAGGGATACGGAGAAAGCTCTTTTCTCCTCGAAGGTAATCCTGTCGCCTTTTCTTTCGATAACGCTTTCTTTGATTAAAATTTCTATTATTTGATTCAGGAGAAAAGGATATCCTTTCGTTCTTTCTATGAGGAAAGAGATAAATTCTTGTTTGTTTTCAAATTTAGGAAAGTTTTTATCAAGAATAAATTCGATTTGTCTTTTATTTAAAGGAGAAAGCATAAAAGTAGTAGTAATATCCGAGAGTTCTTCGAGTTCTCTCACTTTACCGCTTGTGCTTACAGCGATTATAACAGGGCTCACTCTGATGCTGGTTTGGTTTTCTTTTAAAATACCCGATAGTTCTAAAGGCGATGAAATATCATTAAGCAGGAGAATAATAGGTTTTTCAGGAAGATTTTTTTCACTTAATAAGCGATATAATTTGCCCGGGGAAACTTCTTTTGTGTTTATTCCTCCGGATAGGGCTTTTATCTTGAATTGGTTTAGAAGTGCTGTCTTTCCGATTCCTCTTTCTCCTTCTATCCATAAGATACGCGGTTCGGGTAGTTTTTTAAGAAGAGAATCAAATTCTTTTAATTCTTTCTCTCTTCCCGAGAATACAGGAATAAAAGAGGGTTTCTTTTCAGCTGAAGGAGCTCCAAGCGCGAGTTCTCTTTTAACCTCATCTATACTCTTTAAACGATTGTTAAAATCCTTTGCCGTCATCCGCAGGATTAAAAGATTTATTTCCGGGGGAATTGAGGGATTTTTCTCTTCCGGAGGAGGCAGACCTTTTTTTAGTTTATCTTCTATTATCTTTGATAGGGTACCCTTGAATGCTTTTTCGCCGGTTAATACCTCATAAAGTATTACTCCTATAGAATAAATATCGGAGGAAAAACTGGGAGAATCGGTCAGGGCTTCCGGAGCGGCATAAGAGGGAGTTATTATATCCGGGTCGTAACCGGGGTCGATAAGCTTGACGTTGTTGTTTTTATCTACGAATATATGATTAGGCTTTAAATCTCCGCATATTATCCCCTTTGAATGCAAGACTGAGAGTGAATCGAGTATGGAGGAGATAATATTTTCTATTTTTTTGAAATCTTTCTTTGTTGAAGGGACTTCTTTAAATACCTGGTCTATTGTGGGAAGTTCGATTTTCTCCATGGAAAATCCGCATTTTCCGTCATCCTCAAACCAATCATAGACAGATACGAAATGCGGATTTTTTATTTCGGAAAGAAGTTCGAACTGTCCGCGGAGAATTTCCCTGTCCGAAAGTTCTCCGGTTTTATACGCAATCTCTCCTTTTGTGAATATTTTTGCGAAATTACCTTCTTTAAGGAGGGCTAGATTCTTTAAGTCTATTTTCCCTGTACCCGTTTTATCCATTGTTCTCAGTTTATCCCTAATTTCCTTGTTATATACTATTATAAGATGATTTTAGTCCTAGGTCAAGGGTAATAATACCTTAAATTTTGGTTTATTTTTGGTTTATGAATTAATAAATTAGGGAAATTGTGAATAATTTAGTGAAAAAAAACTAAAAAACTGAGATAACTTTTTTATTTTTTGTTTTATCCTGAGCTTTTCAAGCTATTCTGTAACAATTTTTGTATTCTTCCTCTTTCCTTGTAGGCGAGTATTGAAATCAAAACTAAAAAAGCTAAAACTCTTTGATAGAGTGTGTTTCCCGCGAGGGTTGTAAGACATATTAGAATAATACCTAAGCACAGGTCTAAAAGAATTGTTTTCAAATTGTAATTTACCGGGAAAATTTTATTTCCAATTAGGTAAGCAAAAAAGGCGAAGAGAAAATAGGAAGTCAGAGTGGCAGCCGCTGCTCCCATTATACCATAATGGGGTATCAGGTAAAGATTTAGTGAAATGTTTATTAAAAGAGGGGTGAGGGCAATTGGGACTAAAAGTCCGGTTCTTGATTTTATATAGAACCCGGCTGAAAAGATTTCTTCAAGGCCTAAAAAAATATAAGATAAAGCAATTACGGGAACGATCGACTGCGCTTCCCAGTATTTTTCGGCAACCATAGCCCTAAATATTTCCGGTGTGAAGAAAGAGAGAATTGCCCATAAGACAAGCGAGATACGAACGAATATTACCGAGGAGTCGGCAAAATCTTTTTTGTTTTCAGGATTGTTAAAAAAGAAGGCAGTCCATGCCCCGCAAAATCCGTAGACCAATATACTTATTGCTGTTCCAAATTGATATCCTAAGGTATAAATGCCTGTTTTGTCAAGTCCGAGTATCCATTTTATCAGCCATCGGTCGATTAAGTCCAGGCCGACCCAGATAATAATGGAAAGGGGAAGTATGGGTAGTCCATATTGTAGTAATCTTTTTAATGGCCCCCAGTGTAATTTGATGGTTAAAAATTTGTGCATTTCAGGATATATAAGAAGAAAGAGAATAAAACTGCTTCCTAGATTACCGAGAAGTACTCCGGCTATCCCCATTTTAAGATATAGTACAAACAGAATATTTAGCCCTATATTTATTATAAATCTTGAAGTATTTATAAAAACATATTTCTTTGAACGATTTGTGATACGTAATATTAAAAGTCCGGGAAAGGATAAACACTCGATCCAGATTGTAACGGATGTGAGTTGAATTAAATTGATGTCACCTGATGTTAAAAGCAGATTTGAAAGTCCGGGGGAGAATAAAAATGTTAGAAAAAGGAATAGAGAAGAATAGGCGAGGCGGAAAAGAAAGAAGCGACTAAAAACCACTTTTTTGTCATTTTTTTGTTCGGTAAATTGCTTAAGGAAAGCTTCGTTTAGTCCGAGATTGAAAAATGTAGTTAATGCTCCGGAAAATAAGTATATCATAGCGAGCTTTCCATACTGTATATGAGTGAAAACGTGAGTATAAAGCGGAATCAAAAAGAGACCGAGAGCTTTCCTTAAGAAAAGCCCAAATCCGTAAACAATGGATTGACCAAAAAGATCTTTTATGTTTCCTGATTTTTTTTTCAATTTATATTCTTACAGAATTTTGCTGAAAGGCGATCGCAAAATTCTATCTCCTAAATTTTCTTGTAAAGCTGATTTCGAAAGAAGCACTGGGCTCCCATACTGGCTTTAAATGATATTAATCCTCTGTTTACTTCCATCGGATTATCTTTGGATATTTCCTGGTTTACTCCCAGATCCAGATATTTAAATCCGTTTTTTTGTCCCCATTTTATTATTTGGTATAACAAATAGTTAATTGGTCTGTACTCTTGATAGTCATAGTCCAGAGCAATGTAAAAAGCCAGGAGAGCTCTTTCGTTACAGACGAAAATGAGAGAACCGCCCAATAGAACTCCCTTTCTGTAAATCAAAAAGAGTTTTAAAGTGTCGGGTAAAAGTTTGTTGAGTTTTTTTAATTCATTAAGAGTGTGAGTTACCGAAACTTTGAATTTTTCTTTATTTTTAAGTAATATAGGATAGAAAGTATCATAGTCCTTGCATAATTTTATTTCAAGGTCTGATTGCATTCCTTTTCTTATGGCGTTTCTGGCATTTTGGTGGAAATTTTTAATTGGATCTTCGCATAATTGTGATAGGTTTATGACAGAAGTGTACATATTAGTAGAATAAGAAAATCCGTTATAGAGAAGAACGTATTCTAAGTTTTTGTTCTTTTCTTTTGAATAAACTACCGGTGGAAGAGTTAAATATACTTCTTTTATACCGTTATTTTTACAATATTCGAGAAATTTATTGACGATGATGTCCGTTTTTCTGAAACTCATGTCGTCCATAACTATTCCTCCAAAACTCGCTCCCGCCGGGGATTTATAAATTTCGTTATTTAACATGCCCGGTAGAAGAGCTACAGGATTACTTTTTTTTTGGAAAATCAGATTATGAAATTTGAATCTATCTTTAGGATGATAATTTAAGAATTGTATTTTATGAAATACTGTTCCGTTATTTGCTTTTTCAACAAAACTATCCCATTTTTCCTTTAGTTCGTCTTTATATATTTCTATTACTATATCATCCATGTTCTGTAATTGTTAGTGTGTTAGTGCGTGGGTGTGTTGGTGGGTTTAAAAAGAACGGACCAACGGACCAACGGACCAACATTTTGAATTTTACTAACTATATATGTGTTTATCATCGGGAAATTTTCCCTCTTTAACTTCTTTTTGATATTGAGTTAAGGCTTTCCGGATTTTGTCTTCCAGATTTACGTATTGTTTTGAGAATTTAGGTTTGAAATCGAAAGACAAACCAAGAATATCGTTTACAACAAGAATTTGTCCGTCGAGAT
>CAYQMH010000127.1:0-4522 GCA_964418485.1 uncultured bacterium
AGTAAATAAAAAGGTTGACTTTTTCTCATAACCACAAAGCCACTAAGACACAAAGTTTTCTATTTTTTTAAGCTAATAGCTAAAGGCGGAGGCTGTGCCAAAAGTCCAAATTTAACGGATTTCTAAAAAATAAGCCTTTGAAAAACAAGAACTTAGTTTTCTGCAAATTGCGAAAAAGAGGGTTTTGGCACAGCCTCGGCTAGAAGCCAAAAGCTAAGAAAAACAACAAATTAAACGAATAGCGCAAATCTTTTTTTATTAAGACTTAAAACCAAAGACCTGAAACCTGAAATTATAGTATGTGTATTGACTTTTGGAATAATCTGATTATATTACTATAAATAAGTAAATAAAATGGACGAAGAGTCACATTTCATATGCCCCAATCCCTGTGGTTGGGTTCTTTTATATCTATATCGCCCAATTTTAATGAGCAAGGACAAAATCTCGAAAAAAACCCGGTTTTTTATAAAGAATCGGAGTTTTTTATATTTACCTTATTACTTTTTAAAAATACAAGTAAAAAACAAATGTTTTTAAGGAGGTTTCATTTAAATAATGAAAGATTTTATTTTAACTAAAGATAGTACGATAAAAAAGAAGAAAAGAACAATTACCAAAATTCTGGGGCCTGTTTCTAATCTTGAAGAACATGTAAAGCCCGATTGGTGGCAGACAATATTCAATCCTTTTTATCTTAAAACTGACGGAGATGTCGTAAATAATGATAAAGCGACAAAAAAAGAAGTCGATTTGTTTGCAAGTATTCTTAATCTTAAGGCCGAAGATTCGATTCTTGATTTGTGCTGCGGACATGGACGACATTCTCTGGAATTGGCAAGAAGGGGATTCAAGAATGTACATGGATTGGATCGTTCCCGTTACCTGATTCGAAAGGCAAAAAACCAGGCGAATAAAGAAGGGTTGAGTGTGAGGTTCAGAGAAGGCGATGCAAGGAATATGGTTTACCGGGACGATAGTTTCGACTTTGGCTTGATATTGGGTAACAGTTTCGGGTATTTTGAAACAATAAAAGAAGATCTTAGAGTTCTTAAAGAGATATTCAGGAAATTAAAACCTCATGGTAAAATTCTTATAGACGTTGCGGATGGAGGTTTTATGAGGAATAATTTTCAACCGCGTTCATGGGAATGGATCGATAAAAAAAGTTTTGTCTGCAGGGAACGTTCTCTTTCTCTCGATGGTCAGAGGCTGATATCCAGAGAAATTATTTCCGATGTAGGAAGCGGAGTTGTGGTAGATCAATTTTATTCTGAAAGGCTTTATAACAAAAAGAATATTACTAAACTTCTTGAAGAGGTTGGTTTCTCCGATATAACTTTTCATGGTAAAATAAAAAGCGATTCCGAGCGAAATCAGGATCTGGGAATGATGGAAAAGAGAATAATCGTAACCGCGGTTGCATTGAAAGATTGGTCTCCGCGTAAAATTACCGCCAAACAGGCAACCAAAAATGTGGTTGTGCTCTTCGGCGATCCGAGGAAGAATGACCCTGTTAAACCATTTGGTATATTCAGTGATGACGATTTTTATACTATAGACCAGATTAAAGGTGCTTTAAAAGAGATAGAAAAAGAACAAAATTATCGTTTTTCTTATTTTGATAATCATGATACGTTTATCCCTGATTTGCAAAAGCTTAAATATAAAAATGAAGTGGATTATGTTTTTAATCTTTGCGATGAAGGTTTTAACAACGATGCGAGAAAGGAGCTTCATGTGCCGGCTCTGCTTGATATTCTGGGTATTTCTTATACGGGTTCGGGTCCGCAGTGTCTTGCGTATTGCTATGATAAATCGCTTGTTCGAGGGGTAGCATCCGAAATGAGAATTGCTTCTCCCGACGCATTTTTCATTAAACCCGATAATACCACGTTTGAGATACCTTTAAAATTTCCCGTTCTCGTCAAGCCGAATTTCGGAGATTCAAGCTTTGGAATAACTCAAAAAAGTGTTGCAAATACGATCGAGGAAGTCGTGAATGTGATTTCTGAGATAAGAGAAAAATTCGGATATGATAAACCGATTCTTGTAGAGGAATTTCTTACCGGTAAGGATTTAAGTGTCGGGATTATCGGCAATCCTCCGGAAGATTATACCGTTCTGCCTGTAATCGAGGAAGATTATTCTTCTTTGCCTTCTGATTTACCCAAAATATGCGGATATGAGGCAAAGTGGCTTCCCGAGTCCCCTTATTGGAATTTAAGATCACTGCCTGCAAACCTTCCGGATGATGTCGAAAAAAGCATTGTCGAGGGCTGTCTTGAGCTTTTTGAACGGTTTGAATGCCGTGATTATTGCAGGTTCGATTTAAGGTTCGATTCGGAAGGTACGCCGAAACTTCTCGAAATTAATCCGAATCCCGGCTGGGTCTGGGATGGGCATCTTGCCAAAATGTGTAACCTTTCAGGTATTTCTTATAAAGATATGCTCTGGATGATTTTACAGGCAAATGAACGAAGGATGACTGCTTCGGAAGTTTAAAAAATAAGTATTAAATAAAAACGGTTAGGATACAAGGAAAAGAAATATAGTAGATTATATGGCTAAAAAGGATATTATTAGTCGTTACGCAGTTACGGATACCGGAGAGATAATTATTGATGTTTCTGCTCAACGAGTGCAGGATTTGTACAGTGATTTCGATAAAACTGCTCCGTATATTAAAAAAGACCTCGAGGAAGGATTGGTTGAATATTTACTGGATTGTTCCCGGGAAATAGGCAACACAAAGTTCGTTATCCATTTCAATCTCGATGAGCCAATAGACGAAGAGTCAAATCTTAGAGTGAAAGAAAGTATAAAGACCTATTTTTCGTATTTGAAAGAACTTGAAATCAGAAAAATGCGCAATATGCTGCGTAGATCCCTTTTTTTACTCGGAATAGGATTAAGTATTCTTGTTTCATCTTTATGGATAAGCAAGATTACAGCGTTCAGCGAAAATGTTCTTATTCAGGTTGTAAGCACAGGCTTGACCGTTGCCGCATGGGTGTCGCTCTGGGAATCACTCGCTACGTTCTTGATTGAGTGGAGTCCGAACCGAAATGAGATACAACTCTGCGATCGCTTCTTGACCGCACCAGTTTCTTTTGTTAATCAGAAGGTTGGTGGGGGTTAGTCCAAAGTCTATAGTTTAAAAATATTTGAACCGCAAAGCAAGAAGGAAGCCAGAAGCCTGAAGTCGGTAGGTGAGAATCCCTACTCCAAAGAACAAATTAGAAAAATTGAAAAATGGGGAAATTGGGAAACGGGAAACAATTCAACTTGGATTCGAAGAATCTATGTTACTGGGTAAATTCTATCTTGACCAGGTGGTACGGCCGAACCTGGGTTCGCCGTTTTTTCCTATTTTATCGTCTCTAAAACTATCCGGATGGGAACTGGATTCCTTTACGGTAAGTTTTTTACCTTTAAATTCTTTGCCGTTTAAACCGGCAATTGCGGCTTCAGCCTCAGTTTTCCTGGGCATTTCGATAAATCCAAAACCTATTAGGTTGCCTGTAAACCTATCTCTAACTAATTCAACTGAAGAAAGCTTTCCGTAAGCCGCGAAAGCTTCTTTTATTTCTCTCTCAGTTAATTGCGGTGAAATCTTGCCTACGTATATATTCATATTACCCCCCTGTTTTTACTAACAGCTAAAATCTTAGTTTTACAAAAAATTAAAAAAAATACACAAATTATTTTATCCTTTAACTCTTAGCTCGAAACTTTCGATAATATTGGGGGCAAAATTACATACAATACAAAATTTAATATTGTTGAACTATGCCCCCTTATATTTAGATAGTTATATCTTTATTATATAACTTTCTAGTTTGACCAGCGGGAGCGGCCGTAGCTGGGTGCTCCACTTCTTCCTCTGGAACCGCCTCTAGAGCCTTCCTGACGGGGACGGGCTTCATTAACGGTAAGCTCCTTCCCTTTAAATTCTTTGCCGTTTAAACCGGCAATTGCGGCCTCTGCTTCTGCTTTATCAGGCATTTCGACAAATCCAAAACCTCTTGGTTGGCCTGTGTACTTATCCTTGATTATTCTAACCGAAGATATCTCTCCATAAGTTACAAAAGCTTCCTTAAGTTCTTCTTCAGTTAGCTGTGACGAAATGTTACCTACGTATATATTCATGTTACCTCCTTTTAGGTTTGAATATTTACATGTCTTTGTAAATGTAAATAAAGCTGAATACGCCTTTATAAAAAGCGTATTTAGATGTTTAACCGGCAAAACCAGAAGGGAGATAAATGAATAAGAAAACAATTAAATTCCTACAGATTTTGAGGTTCCATAACCTACATTTACTATGACTATAATACTTAATTTTTAAGAAAAGTCAAGGGGTGGACTGAAAATATTACCACAGAGGACATAAAGATACGCCGCTATCCGCTTTCCACTAAAAAATTTTTTAAAGAAAAGATGGGTATTGGGTTGAAAGCGGTTAGCCGAGGCTGTGCCAAAACCCCCCATTATCCCCTATTATTTTCCGGAGGAAAAA
>CAYQMH010000128.1:0-4354 GCA_964418485.1 uncultured bacterium
TCATAGTCACAGAGAAAAAATAAATAAAAACTCTGTGTTCTCTGTGGTTAAAAAATCTGGGGTGGAGAGAGGTGGGCTCTGTGTTTTTTTATTCATTTTGCTTTTTGCACTTTGATATTTTATTTGGGGAGGTGATAATTTAAGGGGTGCGGTTAATGGTATTGACAAATCAAGAACAATCTTCTATGATAGAGTTATGATTTCATTCCTCATAAAAACAAGATTGATAAGGGCTCTCAAATCAACTCAATCAATAAGAAAATCAAATATTGTCGTTTATTCCATTGTTTTTTCTATCTTTTTAATAGGTACTTTTTTCTTCTTTTTCAGAATTTTTGTATTTTTAGCTCCAATAGAAGTTATTGGTACCATAATTGCAGACAAACTTATCTCCTATTCTTTCTTCATCTTTACCCTGCTCCTTTTCATGAGCAACGGTATTACCGCTCTTTCAACTTTATACCACTCACACGAACTCGATTACCTCTACTCCACCCCACTTCAACCTTTCGATATATTCTCACTTAAGTTAATAGAAAATATCTTTTATTCTTCCTGGGCAACGCTAATCGGAGGAATCCCTATCATCTTTTCTTATTTAATTGCATTCTCCCAGTTCCAGATAAAAACAATATTAATCATTTTCCCCTTACTCGCTTTTATTCTCATTCCTTCCGGATTAGGTGTCTCAATAGTCATTATTCTGAAGAAAATAAATCCTCACTGGACAATAAAACAATTAGCTTCTGTACTTGGTGCCCTTTCCTTATTTTTTGTATTAGTTTACATACAAACTACACCTTACAACTTCAACGTACCGGATACCCTAAATCTCGAAGCGATAAACCAGTTCGTTCAAAACCTAAAAATCTCAAACCCCTATTTCCCCAATGAATGGTTTTATAATTGCGCTTCAGCTCTCACCAAAAACAATTTAGAAATATATACTACAAATCTCGCTCTACTAATTTCGGGAAGCGTAATATCAATATCTATTACCTTTTTACTTTCAAACGCTTTCTATAGGGTAAGCTGGCTGTCTTCTGAGAGCAATTCGTTTTCGCTCTTAATACATAAGAAACTTCTGCTAAACAAACTACCAAAAATATTAAATATACTACAGAAAGATATAAAAATATTTCTTCGTTCACCTCTCCAGTGGTCTCAACTTATGATAATCGGAGTTCTGCTTGTAATATACACTTTTTCTCTTAGAAAAACCCCGCTATATGTCAGAGACCCCTTCTGGTTATCAGTCTTTGCTTTAGTAAACACAGGCTTTATCGGTTACATAACCGCTACCCTTTCTCTACGTTTCGTATATCCGGGGATAAGCCTTGAAGGCAGGAACTGGTGGATTCTAAGAAGTTCTCCTCTATCGCCTGAGCTTATTCTTCACTCTAAGGGAATATTATTCTTGATAATAAATTTAGTAATCGCAGAATCGGTAATAATCTTATCAAATATCATTCTTGTAAATTACCGAATAATAGTATTCCTATCAGCAGTTTTATGCGCAATATTTTCATTGGTTTCTGTTTATTTGAGTCTTTCCTTGGGAACGTTATTTGCGGATTTTAAAGAAATAAATCCTTCTAAAATCGCATCAGGAGCCGGGGGGCTCCTTGCGGCAGCCATCAACCTTCTCTACATAGCTATATCAATGACTCTCTTTGCAACACCAATATCTATCTATATCAAAAACCGTCTGGAAGGGAATTTGATTTCAATTCATACACCACTAATCATATCATCTACCGTATTCTTTGTTATTACTGTACTAATTGTATTTATCCCGCTTAAGTTTGCTAAAAAGAGAATAAAAGAAATTGAATAGGAGAAGTAAGAATTTAGGAGCTAAGCAACAAGTAAAATAGTAAAATTGTTGAATGGTTGAATCGGCTTCCCCTCACCCTTTTTATTTTTTCCTATTCAACTATTTTTCAATTCAACCATTTAACTAAAACTAGAAGACGCTTACCTTGACATATTTACCCGGATTTTTTCTGAAATCGACAAGTAAACTATCAAGTCTGGCTGCAGCTCTTGTCATATTATTATATAGTTTCTCGTCATAAATAAGCTTACCCATCGTTCCTTTTTTACTATTTATTTGTTTCATAGTTAAATCTAATTCTTTTATAGCGGAATCCATATTATCTATAAGAATTTTAGTTTTTTCAAGATTCGCACTTCCGCCTTTTATGGCTTTATTTAATTCTTTTCTGTTTTCCTTCAAAAGAAGTTCCATCTCCCTAAGAGTAGAACCCAATTTCTCAAAAGCTCCTTCACCACCCGCCATACTGGTTCGCAAGGTTTTTAATAAATCTTCAACCTGCTCGGTAATCCCTCCAACCTCCACCGTAGAAAGTCCCCGGTTAGGAGCCCCTTGCAAGGTTTTAGAAATATCGAGAAGGTTATCAGAAATTCCAGGATTGATCACTATAGTTTTTGTACCACTGATCATAGCCACATCCTGAATCGACGCTCTGGCGTCCTCTTTCAAAACTACACTTTTCTCTATCCAGACTCTGACTACGACTCCACTCTCAACCATCTTCATACTCATAACCTTACCCTTTTTGATACCATATACCCTGACAGGATCTCCTTTAGTCAATCCGCTAACATCGTCATAGAAAATATTCAAATAAAAACCTTCCTTACCAACGTCGAATCTCAGAAGCCAAAGTTGACCTAATACAAAGATTACCAAAACTAATGTCAAAAAAATCCCCACTTTTATAGCCTTTTCTCTTTTAAGCATAAAACCTCCTACGTAAAAACGATTCTCGAAAGAACATAATCGAGAAAAAGAATTAAAATTGTCGAAGATATAACAGCCTTTGTGGTAGCTTCACCTACACCCTCCGCACCACCCTCCGCACGAAGACCATAATAACAGCCCATAATCGTTAATGTCAGACCAAAAGCTACCGCTTTAATCAAACCACCATAAAGAGTTATGGGGTAATAATTTAAACGTACGCCTCTCCAGTAAATAGCGGATGTAATATTAAGACTAAATACTGATAGAATCCATCCGCCAACAACTCCTGTAAGTTCTGCTATTACTGTAAGGACCGGCATGACGGTTATTCCGGTAAAAACTCTGGGTACAACAAGATGCTCTATAGGGTCAATCGCAAAAGCTTCAAGGGCGTCTATCTGCTCTGTTACTTTCATCGAAGCAAGTTCTGCCGCTATTGAAGAAGAAACCCTCCCAGCAATTACAAGACCCACAATAAGGGGGCCGAGTTCTATAAACAGAGCTTTGCAAACAGACATCCCTATATAAACATCGGGCATATATTGCTTTGCCTGATAATGAGCCTGATAAGCAGTAACCATACCCATAAAAAGGGAAGTAAAGACTACAATCGATATCGACTTAACACCCTGAAAAAATATCTGTTCTACAAACAAATCAAACTTTCTGAATAGTCCCTTTATATTTAAAAAAGTACGCAACGTAAGGATAAAAATCCCGCCTATATACTCCATGCTTGAAAGTATACTTTCTTTAATTATTGCCATAGTCTATTTATATAATATTATTTTGTACAAAGTCAAGAAGAAATTTTTGAACATAAGGAGTCCCGGCAATGATATTACCCTCCAGAATTTTACTTCCTCCCATTTCATCAGTTATCACGCCACCCGCTTCTTCTACCAATATCCAGCCTGCCGCCACATCCCATGGAGATAATGTAAATCCTATATCGCCGTCGATTCTTCCCGCAGCAACTTCAGCCAACTGTAAAGCCGCCGCCCCGAAAATTCTTATAGAATTGACCTCGAGTATTAAATCCTTTAAAGCATCCAAAATCCTCCCTCTCCTGTCATAAGCTGTAGGAGGAATACCTACGGTAACCAATGCTCTGTCGAGATTTTTTTCTTCCGAATGTTTTACTCTCTTCCCATTTAAAAAAGCTCCTTTATCTTTTTCTGCGGAAAAAACTTCATCCTTAATCGGTTCATAAACAACACCTACTTTAATTTCCGAACCTTCTTCATACGCAATAGAAACGCAAAAACGCGCTATACCGTGCATAAAATTATGCGTACCGTCTAATGGATCGACGATAAACCGTCCATTCCCGGAAATGGCATCTCCTTCTTCTGAACAAATACCAACAAGAGGAAAGTTTTTCTGCAACTTACTTTTTATAAATTCTTCGGCTTCGTTATCCGCTTTAGTAACAAAATGACTGTAGCCCTTCCTCTGAATATCACCTTTTTTTAGAGAACCGTAATAATCTCGAATCAGACTCCCGGCGCCTTTCGCAATTTCGATTATTTTATTTAAAATAACAACCTCCTTAAACTAAACCACAGAGAACACAGAGTTTTT
>CAYQMH010000129.1:0-4335 GCA_964418485.1 uncultured bacterium
ATGCTCTCGCTCGAGGCTGCTATTTCTATCAGTTTATCGACTTTCTTCTTGAGGCTTTCAGGCAACCCATCAATACCCTTTTCCAGAAAACCTCTTATCAAAAGCGCTCTTGCGGTCTCTTCATCAAGACCTCGTGACATGAGATAGTTCAGTTGCTCCCCAGCGATTTTGCCGATAGAAGCCTCATGCGAAAGTTCGGTATCAATATTATTAGCTTTAAGTTCTGGTATTGCAGTAATAGAACTTCTATCGTCAAGGATAAGACCATTACATTCCGTATGACCTCTCGTGTCCTTTCCGCTTCCTTCGATATAAGCCCTAAGGATAACTTTACAATTTTTAGATGCTACCCGGCTTACAATCTCACAACTCGCGTTTTTCCCCTTTAAAATACACCCTGCTCCCATATCAAAAGATGAGCCGGCTTTCCCGTAAATGATTGAGTTAAATTTAGCGCTCGCCCTATCCGAAAGGTACGCTATAGGATTGCTTTGAATCTCCTTAACCTGCGTTAAAGCGATATAATTAGAAGTAAAGATAGCTCCTTCCTCTACATCTATAGCTGCCCTTGGATAGACCAGGGCTTCCGAACCCCAATCATGAATCATTGTGTAAGTGAGATGAGCTCCTTTCCTTACGAACATTTCAGTAACCGCAATGTGACTGCCAAGTGAAACAAGATTCCCGGTCGCGCATCCCGTTATAATATTTAATTCGGAATTCGGCTCAAGAACAATGATATTATGTAAAACTTGCCTGAAACCTTGACCGTGGAGAAAAAAACAAGATTGGAAAGGCGCTTCTATTTTAGCCCCTTCTTTAACATACGTAAAACTCCCAAGTAACTTCTTACTCGAAGCCACCTCTTTAGTATGTTCATCCTTTTCTCTGTCAACAAGAGAAAAAAGCAAATCTTTTACCCAATCATACACCTGAAGGGCAAAAGAAATTGGCATCACAACAAGGCCTTCTTCCCTGGACTCGGATTCAGTTGTTTTATCATCAGCAACAAGAAAAGAACCCGAACGTTTTGTTTCTCCTTTTGTGTCAAACCCGACCCTGTCTAAACCGGCAATTTCTTCTTTTAAATCTTCATCCATCTTTTTCACTTTCATCAGCTTCCTTAATACATCTTTCAAACCCGTATTTTTTAACTTGATCGAAAATATCAAGCGGTGGCCCGGAACATAAAAGTTTACCGTTTACAAGCACGTAACCTTTATCAGCATGTATCTCTTCAAGGATTACTCCGGAATGAGTCACGACTATGCCGCTGTTTTTCCTTTCCCTTATGGGTTTGTTTTTCTGAAGCAACTTTCTCATGAGAGCAACCATCAATTTTATACTATCCACATCGACACCCGAATCAGGTTCATCAAACATAACAAGCTGGGGAGCCTGAGCTAATAGCTGTAAAAGTTCATCCTTCTTTCTTTCTCCGCCGGAAAAACCGACATTGACTTCTCTTTCAAGATAATTTTCCATTCGCGCCTTCCTGGCAATTTCACCGGAAGTTTTTTCATCCGGAACTATAGTCTTTAAAAGAACACCGAGAGAAACTCCTTCTACGACCGGAGGATGTTGGAAGGCAAGCCCTATCCCGGATCTTGCTCTCCTGGTAAGACTCCAATCCAATATAGAATCACCTCTAAAAATTATATCCCCTCCCACAACTTTATACTCTGGCAAACCCATGATGGCATTTACAAGAGTGGTCTTTCCGGAACCGTTAGGACCGAACACAACATGGGTTTCCCCCTCTTTAATAATCATATCAATACCACGGAGAAGACGCTTACCTGCAACTTCTACCGTCAAATTCTTGACTTCCAACAAAACACCTTTAATTTCCGAATTAGACATAGTAAGATAATTTTACGCCGAAAAATTTTATTGTCAAGTTGAGAAAAGGCACAAAGGCACGAAGAAACAACAAAGAATTATGACTTATTATTGTTAAAAAAACCACCCACATCCCCAAAAATAATCTCACACAGAGACACAGAGAACACAGAGCCCCATCACACCCCAATAATAGGACACAGTTATGCGCAGATTTAAAAGGATTTTTTATTTGTTGTTTTATTCTAACTCCTAACTTCCAACTACTAACTTCTTTATTAACCACAAAGCACACAAAGATTTTAATTTTATTTTTTTACTTGAACCCTGGAAACCTTGTCCCCTCGAGACCTAAACTTTTATTAACAACAAATCACACAAATAGCACAAATTTTTTCTGCTAAATACTATACCCTGATTAATAGCCACAAAGCCTACCCTCCACCCTTTAATTTTACTTGACATCTTTTATCTTTATATTTATTCTTTTTATTAATTTGTTGAGATTTATATTTCAAAAAAGGAGGATAAAATGTATGAATTGAAATATGCCTGGATTGTCGTTTTGCTGTCAGTTTTGATTTTTCCTTTATTAAGCTGTGCCAAAGAGAATAAAGACATAAATCTTCCACCTCCAAAGATGAAGGGTGGAAGGCCGCTGATGGAAGTATTAAAAGACAGGAGAAGTATGCGTTCTTTCAGCAACAAGGAATTGTCTCTGCAGGAGCTATCCAATTTGCTATGGGCTGCTTTTGGCGTAAATCGTCCCGAAGAGGGGAAGAGGACTGCTCCTTCTGCTATGAACAAGCAGGAAATCGATATCTATGTGGTAAAAAAAGATGGATTATATCTTTACAATGCAAACAAAAATGTCTTAATTAAGATTCTTGATGAGGATATCCGGGGGGCTACCGGAGGACAGGATTTCGTAAAAGATGCACCTCTGAATCTGATCTATGTAGCCGATTATCCAAGAATGGGTGATATTTCGAAGGAAAGTAAGGATTTCTATTCGGCGGCGAACACAGGTTTTATTTCTCAAAATGTCTACCTTTACTGTGCTTCAGAGGGCTTGGGAACCGTGGTCAGGGGGTGGGTAGATAGAAATAAACTTCACACGGTTATGAAACTTAAAGAAGACCAGAAGATAATTCTTGCACAAACGATAGGGTATCCGGCAGATTAAAAAAATTGGCTTTTTTATCTAGATTTATTCTAAAGGCTCAATAAACTCCGGAGGGATTTTCTCACTTAAGACAACTTCCCCTCTATCGAAGAAATCGATACCACTCTTAGAAGCGCCTGGAGCGTCTATCTTCAGAATAACCGGTTCGGGATAGTGTCTTTTTCCTACTTTGTATGCTGTTTCTTTTTCTTTTGACAGATGCACGAATTGACGTTCCATTGGGCATAATCCATCGTTTAAGATTTCTGTTAGCCGCTCAGGAGACGTTCCATGATAAAGGAAACTCTCAGGGCAGAAACTACTCTCAATTTTTATTTTGACGGAATGACCATAAAGTGCCCGTATTTTATCTCCTCTTATCTCAAATCTCTTTCTTTCTCCTTCAGAAATTAATTTTTCAATATCTTCGATTTTAGCCCACGAGTGAGGCGTATTTTTTAAGCACCCCATCAGGTCATCTAAAAGAACAAAACCTTCTTCGTCCAGCTCCAGATTATATTGTTCCGGATGATGCCTTAGAACAAAAGATAAAAACTTACTCAATTTTTCGTATTCATACGGAAGACTCGATTGTTCATTCATAATTACAATTATAATATAATTTATAAAAGTTTCAAGAACTTAAAATAAATTATTATCATTTTTGTAAATCTATATATAACCTACAAAATTAATTTTTTTAACACTCTTACGGTCGTCTTTAACTTTTTAAATGTAACATCGTGCGCATAAAATTTTTCCGATACTTCAAGAATACCCTTGACTTATTAATCTTGCTAAATATTTTTAAAGAGGAATGAATTTTATGTATGACGTAGCCATTATAGGTGCCGGGCCTGCAGGTAGCACCCTGGCAAAGCTAATAGGAAATAAATATAAGGTACTTTTAATCGATAAAAGGCAGTTAAACACTTCGCCTGAGAAACCTTCATCCGTAAAATGCTGCGGCGGACTCCTCGCTCCCGATGCTCAAAAGTTATTATCTAAATTGGGATTGGGCCTGCCTAAGAGCGTCCTGGTAGAGCCTCAACTTTTTGTTGTCAGAGCAATTGACAGTCAGCGACACCTGGAGAGATATTATCAGCGTTACTATATAAACATTGACCGCCAGAAATTTGACTGCTGGTTATTATCAATGGTTCCACTTAATGTCGACATAAGACTTGGCTGTAACTTTAATTCATATGAATATGAAAAAGGCTGTTTCAAAATAGAATTCACCGATAGAAATAACACTTATATAGATAAAACGAAAATATTAGTCGGAGCAGATGGAGCATCCTCCCTGGTACACAAACAATCGGTAT
>CAYQMH010000130.1:0-1607 GCA_964418485.1 uncultured bacterium
AGAAGTCGACTTTGTAATCGAATACGGCAAGAAGAAAATCGCAATTGAAGTAAAGTTAACCGATTCTCCCAATTATGGAGATACAAAAGGTCTTAGATATTTTATGGGCGAATACCCGGATACTAAAAGTGCTATTCTTATTCACGCCGGCAGGGAAGTAAAAAGGTTCGGTGATAAAATAATCGCGATACCCTGGAGTATTTTATAGCACGTGGAGAACCCACCTATTTTAAGATATCATTTGTGAGTGAGTTTTTATCCTTGACGGCGCATGTCAATGCTTTAAATTATCTGATATCCCCCCATTTTTTTAAAAGTCGGAGGCTGTATCCCTCCAAAAACCGTGGTTGATTCCCCCCTGCGAGGGAATCACCACTCCCGCTCTCGGGCTCGCTCCCTTTGGAATGTAAACATTCCAAAGAACCATGCCCGCTCGCCCTCCGAGAGGGCTTTTGGAGGGATACAACCTCCTTGCAATACGATAATTTGGTAACTACAAGAATTAAAAAACCAATGTGAAAACGCTCGTAAATTGAACTATTCCAACCTCTTTCGGTAATTGATGCAGATTTTTTGGGGGTTGCCAGTTTAAATTATCGTCAGATCGCGCGTCGTGAGTCAAGCTTGGGATTTTGGATTTGGGGATTGGGATTTGGAGAATATAGTCTTTAGTCGCTGGTTACTTGTCACTGGTAATGTGGTGTTACTGTCCCTTCGGCTTAGTTCAATAGTGATTTTGGAATTTAGGACGCAGAGAATAGGACAAAGGGAAAAATAAAAAATCGTGAGATTTGTTGTTCTTTTTTGTTTCGAGTTCCGGTTCTGAGTTAACTGTTTAATAATGTTCTTTAGTCTTGACTAAGTGGTTTTTTAATATTATACTTACAAAGGGATATAAATGAAATCAAAAAAAACTATAGAAAAAATACTAAAGAAATACAAGACTCTCTTAGGCGAAAAATATAAAGTAGAGAAGATAGGAGTATTTGGGTCTTACGCAAGAGGAGAGGAATCCAGGGAAAGTGACATTGATATTTTGGTAAAATTTTATGCACCTATAGGTTGGGAATTTATCGATCTAAAAGATTTTTTAGAAGAAATTTTAGAAAGGAAGGTAGATTTGGTTACCATTAAAGCTTTAAAACCGCAGTTAAAAGATGAAATTTTAAGAGAAGTGGTTTTCGCATGAACGGTAGGAAATACAGGCTTTACATTGAAGATATACTTGAATCTATACGAAAAATTGAACGTTATATAGAAAATCTCAATTATAAAGAGTTCGAGAAAAATGAATTAATTGTGGACGCTGTCATAAGAAACCTCGAAATCATCGGCGAAGCTTCAAAAAATATACCCCATAATATTAGAAATAAATATACTGATATTCCGTGGAAAAGAATGATAGGGTTGAGAAATATTGCAACTCACGAATACTTTGGTATAGATTTAAGCATTATTTGGGAAATAATAACCGTAAATCTTCCCGAAACAAAACCTAAGATTGAATTAATGGTAAAAGATATCAGTTAAAATTTTATAAATCTTCCAAAATTATATTATTAAGACAATACTTGACATCCTCTCTTGATTCTTTAAATTATCATCAG
>CAYQMH010000130.1:1707-4311 GCA_964418485.1 uncultured bacterium
AGCTTTAATAACGGGAATAAATGGTCAGGATGGTTCTTACCTGACCGAACTTTTACTTAAAAAAGGATATGAAGTTCACGGTACAATTAGAAGAGTGAGCGTTTTTACCACGGAAAGGATAGATCATCTGTACCGGGACCCTCATGAGAAAAATGTCAGACTTCTTCTGCATTACGGCGATTTAACCGATTCGAGCAATCTGAATCGGCTTGTCGAAAAAATAAAACCCGATGAAATATATAATCTCGGAGCCCAGAGTCATGTAAAGGTTTCGTTCGAGGTTCCGGAGTATACAGCCGAAGTCGACGCTGTCGGAACTCTTAGATTGCTGGACGCGATAAGGGAAGCGGGAGTACGTACCCGTTTCTATCAAGCTTCATCGAGCGAGATGTTCGGAAAAGCAGTAGAATCACCGCAGAAAGAATCGACTCCTTTTTATCCGAGGAGCCCTTACGGAGCCGCGAAGGTTTACGCTCACTGGATTACAGTAAACTATAGAGAAGCATATAACTTATTCGCGTGCAGCGGAATTCTTTTTAATCATGAATCTCCGAGAAGAGGGAAGAGATTTGTTACAAGAAAAGTTACTCGTGCGGTAGCCGGAATTTATTATGGTTTGCAGGATAAATTATTTCTCGGTAATCTCGATGCCAAAAGAGACTGGGGTTATGCTCCGGAATACGTAGAGGCAATGTGGCTAATGCTGCAGCAGGAAAAGCCCGATGATTATGTGATAGCTACGGGTGAGTCTCATACGGTAAGAGAACTCGCTAGTGAGGCCTTTAAAAATATCGATATAGAATTACAATGGAAAGGAAAGGGGGTAAGGGAGAAAGGAATAGATAAAAAAACCGGCAAAGTACTCGTAGAAATCGACCCCAAATATTTCCGGCCTACCGAAGTAGAATACTTGACAGGAGATACCTCCAAAGCAGAGAAAAAATTAGGCTGGAATCCGAAAGTTAAATTCAAGGAACTGGTAAAGATTATGGTGACTGCTGACCTGCAAGAAGAAAAACCTTAGATTCAGTCGCTAGTCGCTGGTCACTAGTCACTGGTCGAAAAAAATAGGGGGATGAAATATCTAGTATAAAATCTTTCGAAGAAATAGAAGCATGGAAAAAAGCAAGGAAAATTGTTAAAGAAATTTATAAAATTAGCAGTTCAGGTCAGTTTTCTGAAGATTGGAGCCTAAAAGACCAGATTAGGAGAGCTTCTTTATCCATTATGAGTAATATTTCTGAGGGTTATTTAAGACAAACAGACAAAGAGTTTATTCGGTTTTCATATATTGCCAGAGGGTCTACAGCAGAGGTTCAGAGCCGATTATACGTAGCGCTTGATTTAGAATATATAGATAATGACAAGTTCGATTTCTTATATCAAGAAACAGTGATTATAATAAAACTAATATCAGGATTTATAAAGTATTTGAAAGAAACAGATAAAAAAGGATAGTAGACTAATGACAAGTGACAAGAGACGAGAGACTAAAAAGTTCGTTATTATTGGGGCTGGAATTTCAGGGTTGTCGTTTGCTTCGGTTTTACCCTATAAAAGCTATTTGATACTAGAAAAAGAGAAAGAAGTTGGAGGTCTATGTAAAACGATTAAAAAAGAAGGTTTTATCTGGGATTACTCAGGTCATTTTATGCATTTCAAAGACGACAGCTTAAAGCGTAAATTATTTAAAAAAATACAATGCGAAATAATAAGTCAGAATAAAAATACTGCCATCAAATATAAAAATAAATTTATTGATTATCCATTTCAAGAAAATATTCACCAACTAAATAAAAAAGAATTTATAGATTGTTTGTATGATTTATATTTTAGACCAAAAGAAAAAAAGTGTTCAGATCTTAAAGGGTTTCTGATTTCAAATTACGGAAAAAGTATATGCGAGAAATTTTTATTTCCCTATAATTCGAAACTCTATTGCACAGGGCTTGAAAATCTGGATAAAGACGCTATAGGCAGGTTTTTCCCTCACGCCGATTTCTCACAAGTTTTATATAACATCAGAGAAAAAAGGAAAGATACTTATAATGAAATTTTTTACTATCCGAAAAAAGGTATTTTTGAGCTGGTTAAGGCTTTTTTGCCCGAAAACTTTTCAAACAGGATAATTCTTAATGAACCTGTTATTGAAATTGATTTAAACAATAAGAGAGTTAGAACCAGGAGTTATGAAATTGAATATGATTATTTAATATCTACAATTGATTTAAAGAGTTTTCTGAAATTGGTCAAGATTAAAGTTCCAACCTACTTAGCTTCTTCTAAAGTTTTGGTTTTCAATTTTGGTTTTGATGCGGCGGCTAAAAGCGATTTTCATTGGATATATGTACCCGAATACAAATATCCCATGTATAGAGTAGGATTTTACAACAATATAATCAAACAAACTAAATTAAGTTTATATGTGGAAGTTGCCTTTAGGGATGATGCTAAAATAGATTCCGTTTCGAAAATAAAAGAAAACATTTTGAGTTCTCTGGATAATATGGGTATACTGAATGGAGAAAGATTGGTTGCCGATCATAATGTAATTATGAATCCTGCTTATGTTCATATTTCAAATAAATCTATCAATTTTGTAAA
>CAYQMH010000131.1:0-4270 GCA_964418485.1 uncultured bacterium
TTCCCATAACATTATAAACTTCAAAACAAATACCAATTATTTTATAACTCTCTTCTTTAAAAAGAACATCTTTATTCTTATTTGTGCTATTCGTGCGATTTGTTGTTTCTATCTTTTTTTTCAATTCTCAAACTCTTTGTTGTTTTGTGTCTTTCGTGGTTAAAATTAAATATCGATTTCTTTGGGGTCTCTTTCCGCTGGAACAACTCTCCATTCCTGTTCTTCATAATCAAAATCCGCTATTTTTTCGATAGGTAATTTCATGTATTTACCATGCCCTTCGGCTGCCACCTTTCCATTCTTCAAGGCTATTTCCCCGCTACCTTCATATATCCGGCTTGTCTCTTTCGTGACACGAGCTCTAACTCTTATTTCCCCATCGATCGGAACAGGTTTTTTAAAACTAACATCGAACTCTAATGTTACAAACCATACATCTTCTTCGTAATTTATCATAATGGCTCTTCCGATCGTCTCATCCAGAACAGCCGAAATTATTCCTCCATGCAGACGACCGGGATAACCTTGATGTTCTTCTATCGGTTTAAAAATCCCAACCAATTCTTTGTTTTCCAATTCGTAAAAATGCGCCTTTAGACCCAGATCGTTTTTTAATCCGCATACAAGACACATTTTTGAATTCGGCTGTTTCCTTTTGACTTTTCTTTTCATTGTTTATTACGTTTTTAAAATATAGATTATTTACTTTATTGCAAGGTTTAATGAACCACGAAACACAAAAAATACACGAAACCCCACCACACCCAAATAATAGGACGCAGATAAACGCAGATTTAAAAGGATTTTTTGTTTGTTTTTACTACTCAACCACTCAACAACTTAACCACTTAACCGATTCGGAGAATTCACCAGACTCGTAACTCGAAACTACAGTTAACACAGAGACACAGAGTTTTTCGTTGTTAATTCAAAATCCAACACTCAAAATTCAAAATTGTTAAGCCTAACCTCCAACTACTAACTTCTTTATTAACTACCAAATACGCTCATTAATATTTGTTATATATTCATTCGCTCTCTCTATTCCTTCTCGAGCGTATTTCATCCATTTAGGATCACTTGTTTTAACCATTGTCTTTTCCCAAATTCTGATGGATTCTTCAAACTCTGCTTTTGCCGGTCTAAGTTCATCTTTCTTATAATAATTTAACCCTAAACGATAATAATATTCTCCGTAAAGAGCAAATAGAATTTCATCGTTAGGAGCGATAGAGAAACCTTCATTTATATATTTTTTGACTTCTGGAAGATTTTTCCTGGTAAGTTCAAGATTAATCAACTGGTAATAAACAGTTAAGTTGTCGGGTTCTATTTTTAATGCCTCATTAAAGTACTTCTCGGCTGTATTATATTGTCCCAACTTCATATAAGCATTACCTATCTGTATCCTGCTGGAAACGTGTTCAGGGATTATCCTGATTATGGATTTATATTCTTCAATAGCATTAACGTACTCGCCGAGTTCGCTGTAACATTCAGCAAGTTTTTTAATAACTTCTATATCATCAACAAAAACCTCTTTAGCCTTCTTTAAAAACTCAATTGCTTCTCGATACCGCTCAAGTTTAAACAAAAGACTCCCGTACCTGAAAGCCGTACCACCGTTGCCAGAATTATATTGATAAGCTCTTTTATAATTCTCTAAAGCTTCATTGTATCTGTCTTTCGATTCAAGAAAACCGGCATACATGTCATAACTGTTAGCGTCTGTGGGATTCTTTTTTATGACATCTAGAAAAAACTGTTCCGCTTTTTCGGACTCACCCATTTTATCTAAAAGAGATGCATAAGCCAGGGTCATTTTACGATTACTTTCCGGATCGGCAAAACATCCGATGTTCTCCTTACAAATTGCAAAAGCTTTAATCGTATCTCCGACTAGAAGATATACCTCTTTTAGCGCAAGATACGCGTCCACATATGACGGATCCGCATTGATAGCTTTCTTAAGAAGAGGAATTGCCTCATCGTAGTTCTTCTGTTTCATATATTCAAAAGCAAAACTGTAATATCTTTCTGCCTCGGAGACTCCCTGTACCTCAGGCTGTTTAATCTCTTCCTTCTTTTCCTCAGTAGATGCGCAAGCAACGAAAAACAGTAAAAAGAGAAGAAAAAATATCTTTAAAACTTTCATTTTTAATCCTCCTTTCATAAACATAAAGATTTCTTTTTTATCTGTATTATAAAAATAAAGAAAATACCTGCTATAGTCAAGGGGGATGAATATTTTTAGATACTGATATTGACAGTTAGTCCTCTCTTCAATATTACTTATGGATAAGGAGCTTTCTAAAAAAATATAATTATGGAATTTGTAAGTTACATTATGCGAAAAAAGTTTTATCCTTTCAAAGAAGATTTGACCCAGACACACAGACACACCAGACACGTAAATATCACATTTAAGTCTTAGTAATAGGTTTATATTTTTCCCGTAATTTTTCCACTGACTCAAGAGTCTTTCGACTACCACCTTCCATGATATTCATTTCCTGATCATTAGTTCCATTGATCCAATTCCAAGCGATTGAATCAGGGTCAGGGTCGTTGTACAATGCTTCAAGGTAACATCGCATAGAAGACAATTTGTCAATTGTATCCAATCTGCCAGCTACACGGACCCAAACTGCATGCTTTTCAGCACCTGAAAACTTTCCTGGTTTTTTGGCAAGTCCTTGATAATCAGGTGATTGCTTTTGCATCTCAAGACGAATGAAGGCATTAGCAAGTTCCTCCCAGGTATTAGCGCCGTAAAACCAAGGCTGATTTTTAGTTTCGATTCCAAGGTATTTAAGGATTCCTTCAGCTGTTTTGCGAACGTCAATATTTTCATCTGAAGCAGCCTTTTGCAGACAGTCGATTACTTCTTGATTTTCAATGTATTCAGCCGAGAAATTTTTTAAAGTTGTAATGGCTTCATATCTTATTTTAGCGTTGGAATCTTCCAATTGTTTTGCAATGGAAATTGCCACTCTCTCACTTTCGAATTTCGATAAGAGATAGATGATACTTCCTTTAGCTTCAATATCAGAACCCTCCAATGCTTCTAATAAGAATTCTTTTGCATCTGTACCAAGTTTTTCAATTTCTTGAATCGCCATACTCTTCTCAGGATGTTGTAATTCTATATCGTATCTAGGTTTAAGGCTCAGCTTCCGAATAAGGCTTTTTATATCTGCTGGTTCTTTCTTCTTAAAAAACCTATTAAATAATTTCATTGTTTCTCCCTTCCCATATTTTCTAATCCGTTTAATAAATTTATGAAAGATTATTTAAAGCATTGGAAATAGCTTTGCTAACTTCCTCCTCTTTCTTGACATTTGCATCAGATAATGCATCAGTTAACGATTGAATTGCTCTTGGATCACCAATATTTCCCAACGCAGAGGCAGCTGCAATGCGTAAATCAGCATTACTATGTTTAAGAAAACTAATAAGCTGATCAATAGCACGTTCATCTTTAAGCATTCCAAGTGCAACCATAGAAGAAGCAATAACAGTAGAATCTTCATCGTCAAGTTTTCCAATAAGAGCATTGACAGCTTGAGTATCTCCTATCGTTCCTAACGAAATGGCTGCATTACAGCGTACGTTTGCACTATCATCATTTAGGCATGAAATCAAAGATTGGAAAACATGTGTTTCTTTAAAAAAACCTAAAGACTGGGCTGCTTTCCCACGTACTTCACTTTCTGGGTCTTGAAGACTGTTTATAAGAGGATTGATGGCTCTCTTATCGGAACTTATACCTAAGGATTCCGCGGCGTTTGCACGAACATCCTTGTCGGGATCATTCAAAGCATCAATTAGGGGCTGAATTTTTTCCTTGTCAACAGTTCCCCTAAGGCCACGAGCGGCAGATGAACGGATAACTGGATTTGAATTTTTTAAAGCAGAGATAAGTACTTGACAAGCTTTATTATCAGGAATATCACCTAATGCCCATGCGGAATAGGCACATACTATTGGCGAAGCAAGACTAGATGAGCCTAAATTTTTTGAAACGAATTCCGAAAGAGTATTTGAAATTTTCTCGCGTATCTGCGTATCCTTCAATCTTGCTCCAATTTGTCCCAGTGAAATAGCAGCATCTGCAATAGTGGAGTAGTTTATAGCCTCGTAATGTTTGTTTTTTTCAGCTTCTATCGCCCTGATAATTTCCTGTACGGCTTTTTGGTCCCCTATTTCTCCTAGGTTGCCTACCCCCCATTTTTTCATTTTTCAACTCCAGATAAGCTAAATAGACTTT
>CAYQMH010000132.1:0-4175 GCA_964418485.1 uncultured bacterium
GAGTGTGTACGATGTGCATGTCTTTACATGTGAACGATGTACTTGTCCTCATCAATTAATTATTAACACCATATACCCAACATACTATACTGAATAATAGGCACGGAGATTTTTTTGGTACGGTTACAATATTTGATTTATAAAAGCGTAAAATTGCTGTCTTTATAATTTACTGTTAAAACAAAATTACTCAAAAAACTTTTAACTCCAAGTAAAGGAATATGTAAATTAGGCATAAAATCTATCAAAACTTCATCCGTTATGAAATCAAAAACTTTAATACGAATACTATGGCTGTAGGCTACGGTTAACCCATTGCCTGTATTTATTTTCTTCTTGTATCCGGATTTCAGATTATGACCTAAAAGAGAAGCAAGAGAAGCAGGTAAGGCACATTCATCGGCTCCCGTATCTATCAAAGCATAAACGTTTATTTCTTCATTCTTCTCTTGATTTAAAATGGTAATAGGCAGGTACGGACGCGCTATGTCATCCGGACGGGTTTTTGTAAAAGGATAATCTTTAACCAGCACAATAAATATGAACTACTTCTTTATCGGGAATGTAAATAATGTAAGGATTCTGAATGCCTTTTTCTTTTGCGGCTTTCAGTGCTTTTCCCGGTGTCTTTCCAACACCAACTACGGAATTATCTTCAGCACTTTTTAGCGCAACATATTTACCATCATATTCATGAGTATTTAACAATATTTTTTCCATTTATTTTCTCCCTTGAATATAAATTAAGCAATATGGCTGTTTTGTCAAGGAATATTAAATTAGAATCCAGAAGTCAGGAGTAAGAAGTTAGAAGCCCAACTCTCAACCCCAAAAAATAGTTGAACCACAAAGACCGCAAAGCCCAACTCCCACACCAAGTTTAATGTTGTTTTCTTAACTGCTAACTGCTCTCTACTCCCTCCTAACTAATTGCATCTTTTCACATTTTAAGGTCTGATAATATGAAAAAATTGCATCTCTAGAAGTAGTTAGTAAATTTAAAACTACGGAGGTGTAATTATGTTATATGTTGGTGTTGATTTTCACAAGAATTATTCGGTTGTCACGGAAATGGACAAGGATGGTGAGGTAAGAAATCAACAGAAGATAGATAACGACAGAACTATCCTTAAAGGATACCTTAGCAAACTACCTTCAGATACGAAAATTGCTCTTGAGGCTACCTGTAACTGGTATTATTTTTATGAACTTGCCGAAGAATATGATTTCGAAATATCTCTTGCTCATCCTCTCAAAACTAAAGCCATTGCCTCAGCTCGACTCATGAATGATAAAATAAGTTCGACTACCTTAGCACATCTTTTGCGCGCTAACCTACTACCCAAAGCTTATATACCTGATCAGGGAACCAGAGATATAAGGGAGGTACTTAGAACTCACGCTTTTCTCATTTCAATGCGTACTCGTATTAAGAATAGAATACACGCTATTCTGTTAAAGAATGGAATCCAATGCCCCTATTCGGATATATTAGGAAAGAAAAATCTTAAATGGTTAAATACATTAAATTTGCGGGTTTGTTACCAGAAAGCGATTAGAAGTTACATTCGATTAGCTGAAGCATTTAATGCAGAAATAAAACTATTGAAACAAACTATTGAATCATTAGCGGTAGATAACGAGTATGCACGTTTACTTGATACACATCCGGGTATCAGTTATTACTCGGGATTATTAATTGCCTCTGAAATCGGTGATGTAAGTCGTTTCTCCAGTCATGGGAAATTATGTTCTTATGCTGGATTGGTACCAACAATGCATGCCTCCGGAGGTAAAATTCGCAGGGGGCATATTACCAAGGAAGGCTCAAAATGGTTAAGATGGATTCTTGTTGAATGTTCTGCCCATGCCGTTAAAAAATCATCTCGTTATTACTCGTTATACCATCGGGTAGCTTATAAACATGGAAAAGGTACAGCTCGAATTGCCGTGGCAAGAAGTATGTTGAGAGTGATGTATTATATGCTTAAATACAATACACCATATGAAGAACGTTCAGGATCAAAGAAAACACCGGTTAGCGCCTCGGGGTCATAACCTTTTAAGGTTCTTAGGTCTGATTGCGCGACCGGTGTCCAATAATATACTGTACCTTGAGTACGGATAGGTGACTGACACTTGGTCCTATATTATATTTAAAAATATAACAAGGAGTGTGTGATTGACAAGGTGCTTTTTTAAAATATATTAATCAAAAGATGTAATTTTTTCATAGGTGACCCCGTTGATACGCTGCCCATTATTCCTTGGGTTATCAAATGTTTAATCCATATAGGTTCATTAAAGGTTTTATTTGAGATAAGATAAAAAAACCCCACGATTATAATTATAAATAAAATTGTTAAACCTGAAGGTTGATATAAAGTATCTAGATAATCTTTAGGCCTTTTTTTGTAGAAATTCTTACTATCTTTTTTTATTATATCTGATAATTTGGTTTCGAACATATTTGGTATTCTTTTAAAATTATGAACGACGAATAGAATAATGTCTCTGTTTTGGGTTTTTTACTTATATAACACATTGTTATCATACTCATAGTATGAAATTTAGTGTACGTACCTGATATGTCAATAGGTTTGTGTACGTACAAGTTGGTAAGTTGGTTCGTGGGATAGTTGGTTTGTAAAAAAAACACACAAAGAAGTCAAGGGCGCAATGCGTAGCGATACGCAGTCATCAGTCACTGGTCACCAGTCACTGGTCAAAAAAAACAAATAAAAATTTAGTGTGTTTCGTGGTTAAATAAAATGTTTTTCTTTGTGTTTTTTGTGGTAAAAAAAACACGTCCCATTTTTGGGACGCGCTTTTTTAGCTCTAAAAACAAGACTTAATAACCTGTAAGGTTGTACTTGTACTACCTCACCACCACCAGCCGCCACCCCACCATCTGCCACCGCCGCTGGGCGGTGTCGTGGTTGTGTATGTAGTGGTAGTACAAATTGTTTGCGGAGGGCTACCACCGGTTGTTGTGGTACTTGAAGAACCCCACCAGCTACCACCACTCCACCAGCTGCCACCGCCGCTGGGCGGTGTAGTAGTTGTATATGTAGTAGTAGTACAGTCCGGGCCCGGAGGGATTGCTGTAGTAGTAGCGCGGGTTTCGCTGGATACCGGAAGATTACCGGCTCCTACCTGAGGTCCTGTGGGCTGATTCTGACATCCTATGGAAAGTATTATAGCTACTACTAAAACTAAAATTCCAACTGCAAATCCTAAATATTTTAACCTCATTTTTCCTATACCTCCTTTCGTAGAATTTAATTACTAAAAAATTTAACTCAAATTCACTTTGCCATACTCTTGCTCTAATATGATGTATATCTTTACCTATATATTAGTATGAAATATAAAAAATCATTCTCATTAGTCAAGGGGCTCAATGTATCGCAATGCGATGCATTGCGATACATTAGTCACTGGTCACTTGTCACTTGTCAAAACAAAAGATAGCTCTCTTAAATATAACCTTTATTTTTTAAAACGTTTAATCTGAGAAATAAGTGTATCCGGCAAATAAAAACCTTTATTTTTTAATTCTACAACCTTATTATAAGCAGATTTGATTAAACCTGCTTTCTCTGCCTTAAGCAGGATACCGATTCTCCCGGTCACTTTAACCTCAAGTTCTTTTGCAACATTTCTCGCTGTTAAATCGTCTATTATAGCTGTATATTTATTCCTGAACGCGAAAGTTATAACCTCTGATTCTCCTACACCCAGGTTCAATCTTTGTTCAAGAAGTTTCAAAAGAGGTTCTTTAACTTTCTTAACTTTTGTACATTTTAAATCTATCTTACCAAATTCTTTTAATACTCCCTGAGTGATGATAACTTCTTGATACAAATCGCAAAGAATATTAACAAGTCCGAGATTCTCTAAAGCTATCAGACAGGAAGTATCTACAATTACTTTATCTTTAGGCATTACTGGTTTCTTCTTTAATATCTATATCTTCGTATCTTACAGGGGAAACCCCTTTGTGAAAGAGAATTTCTGCGAAAGCTCTCTCAGAATAACCGGCTATTTCAGAAGCCTTACCCAGAGAGACTATCCTATCCTCAAAAAGTTTAGTAGCCAGAAGAGTTTTTATATCTTCTTTATTTATAGCCACTTCAGGTATTTCAAACTTTATACTCATAGAATCTCCTTTT
>CAYQMH010000133.1:0-4154 GCA_964418485.1 uncultured bacterium
TAGAGCACCTGCCTTGCACGCAGGAGGTCAGCGGTTCGACTCCGCTCACCTCCATTGAGAAAATCTTATGAATCCGATTTTAAAAATAATTATTTTTTCATTACTTCCCATATCGGAACTACGTGGCAGTATTCCTATAGGTCTTTCTTCCGGATTACCCCTATATTTGGTTTTTCCGATTGCTGTCCTATCCAATGTTTTAGTTTTTCCGATTTTTTATTTCTTTCTCACATTTATTCACAGATTATTGATGAATTTGAAATTATACAGAAAGACTTTCGATTATTTTCTGGAAAGGACCAGGAGGAGAGTTGGCCCAAATATTGAAAAATACGGTTATCTCGGTTTGACTTTATTTGTAGCAATTCCGTTGCCGGTTACCGGTGCTTATACAGGAACCCTCGGTGCATGGTTTTTTAAACTAAAAAAGAGAAAGTCTTTTTTGGCTGTAATTTTAGGGGTAATTATTGCTGGGGTTATCGTAAGTGTCGTATCGATTTTCAGTATACACATATTCGATATATTTATAAAAAAGAATTAAGAAGACAGAAGTCGGAAGTTGGAATCCCAGCCCATCACCCCAAAGATTGAACCACGAAACACACTAAACACACGAAATATTTTTTGTATTTTATACTAACTGCTCTCTACTCCCTGCTTACTATTTTATAGGTCCAATATTGACATTTAGACTATTATAGATATATTTTAAACTATGAAAAAATCGGCTTTTTTTATTTGGATGATGATTCTTCTACCTCTTTCTTTGTTTTCCTTTTCTCTTTCTTTTAAACAGCTTGGAGAGTATGAAGAAAATGTTATTTACACTGATGTAGAAGTTTTCGGCAGATATGCGTTTCTTGTTGCCGGAAATAAGGGTGTTCATATATTTGATGTATCGAATCCGTATTTTCCTAAGAAGGTTTCTGTGATAGAGTCGATGGATTGCAGTTACGCTATAGATGTCGAAGGCTTTAATCTATATGTTGCAGATGGTATGGGCGGGGTGAGAGTTTTTAATATCCGGAACAAGAGTGAGCCGGAGCAACTTTCTTTCGTATCGACGAGTGAGAAATCGCTTGATTTAGCAGTTTTTGGAGATTATTGTTTTGTTGCGGATGGCGAAGGGGGATTGCGAATAATCGATATATCAAAGCCTTTTTTTCCGCGTGAGATATCAGTGTGGGACGAATCGAATTATGTAAATTCAATCGAAGTAATTCACGGTTACGCTTTTTTTTCGGATGAAAAAGGAGTTTTGGCGCTTTTGACTTCCGGCGATCCCGATTCTCTTGATGAATGTAAAAGAATTAGTGAGGCAGGACCTGTTAATAAGATTGTTTCGGATGGTAGGTTTCTTTTTGCGGCTTCAAGTGAAAGAGGTTTGCTTGTTGCCGATATATCTGATATCTCTCATCCTTTATTGCAGGAATTGCCTGGTAAATACAGTAGAATTGACGATATGTTTATTTCGGGTTTTTATCTTTATGTTGTTCAGAATGCCAGATTAAGGGTTCTTAATATGTTGGTTCCTTTTAATCCCTATTTTTCGGGTGAACTTTCTATGAATGCCGAAGTATCTGCTGTATATGTTGTTGGGAATTTAGTTTATGCGGCATGCGGTTTCGATGGTTTTAGAATTTTTAAAATTTCAGATTAGTGAATTTTCAACGTCATGGTTCTCTATATCGGAAGTTTGTAATCGGAAGTTCGTAATCTTCTTAATTTTTTAAACACTTGCGAAAGTTAATAGGTTGCATATATTCGGGATTATTATGGATTTTGATTTTATTGTAATTGGAGCAGGTCCTGTAGGTTCATATATAGCGAAGTCTCTTGTGAAAGAGGGACACTCTGTAGGTATTTTTGAGAGGAAGAAAGAAGTGGGGGAAGGGGTGATCTGCAGCGGTATAATCGGAAAAGATGCTTACGGAAAATTTAGTCTACCTCCGGAAGCAATTATAAGAAGAATTTCTTCTCTTAAAATTTTTTCTCCGTCGTTGATAGAATTAGAATATTCTAAAGAAAACCCATTTGCATATATTGTGGACAGGAAAGAATTCGATAAGGAATTAGTAAAAGAAGCTTCAGGGGAAGGGGTAGAGCTTTTTCTTGAAAGCAAGGTTTTTGATATACAGAGAGAGAAAGACGGAATTTTGATAAAATATTCCAAAAATGAACAGGAATTTCAGAAGAGCGCAAGATGTATTATAATAGCTTCGGGAACCAATTTTACTCTTCACAAGAAGATAGGTTTTTCTGTTCCTGAAAAAATATTATGGGGAAATAGATTGGAAACTTCAGGTGGAGATGAGAAGGGATCTGTCGAAGTCTATATTTTGAGTAACCCCGATTTAAGTTCTTTTGGCTGGGTTATCCCTTTAAACGGACATACAAGAATAGGAGTACTTTCCGGGCAGAGTAACCAGGAACCGCTGGAAAGTCTTATATATAAGAGTAATGGGAGATTTAATGTGAATATGGATAGGGTAGAAAAGGCTCCTATAGCTTGCGGGAATTCAAAAAAAATAGCTGATGAAAGAGTAATTGCGGTAGGGGAGGCTGCCGGTCAGGTAAAAACGACAACGGGAGGAGGTATATACTATGGTCTAATAGGAGCTTCTATGGCGAGTGAAGTTCTTTTGGAAGCCGCTAAAAACAATAATTTCTCTGCAGATGCTTTAAAAAAATACGAAAATATGTGGGCTGATAGGATGGGAGATGAAATAAAAAATGGGATTATGGTACGAAATGTAGCATCGAAGTTCACTCCGCAGTTAGTCGATAATGTTTTCGATTTTTTAAAGAAAAATCCAGCTATAAAAGAAGAATTAGAAAATAGATTCTCATTTGATTATCATCAGGATATTATAAAGTCAGGTATTAAATTTTTTCTGAATAAAGTACCGAGTAAGTTCTCTTCATTTACTTCTTTGTTTAAGTAGACAATAGCGCGGCGCGGAAAAGCCGCTAAATTCAAAAATCAAATATCAAAATGTAAAATTACAAATCAAAGTTCAAAAATCGAAAAACCACACAACCCCTAAAAACCGATTTGAACCACAAAGCAAATAAAGACCACAAAGCTATTTTTTTGTTTTTTCTATTCAACTATTCAACAGTTCAACCATTCAACTTGGATTCGAAGAATCCGAATCATCCTTGACAAATTAGATGATCAGTTCTAAAATGAAAGGGTGATGATGCCGGGATGACCTTTTGTCCGTGATTTTTTTTGGTTTTCTGAAGTTATAAAATGGAGGTATAGTATGAGTAAATCAGCAGCTGTATTCGAGCAACTTAAAGAGAACAGGGTGGTTGCAATTTTGGCTCCAAAGTCTACCGGGGAATGCGTTAAGGCTTATGAAACATTACATCCCCTTGGTGTTACACTTGAGATTTCTTTTCGTTCCAAGATTGCTTCGGAGGGTATAAAGGCTGTTCTTGAAAGTTATCCGGATGCGTTAATACTTGCCGGGACGGTTATGACAAAAAGACTGGCGGAAGATGCTATACGGCAAGGTGTTGCAGGTATTATTTCCGCTGACTATATTCCTGGAGTATTGGAAATTTGCGTTGCTAAAGATATAATGTACGTTCCCGGAGGGTTGGGAGATGTAGGCAAGCAACTTGTAAAAAAAGCAGAACTCTATGGTTGTGAATTTGCCGAATTAAGAGAAAAATATCCTTACCAGTGGGTGTATAAGCTTTTTCCGACTGTTACAGCCACAAGTTCTTTTTATGGGGTTACAAAAGCCTGGAAGGGACCTTACAAAGGTTTGACCGTATTTTATACAGGTGGTGTATCTGAAAACAATCTCGCAGATATCGTGAAGAGTGACCCTGATGGAATATTTTGTGGTTCTGCTTTGACCAGGGATATACGTAATCCGCATAAGATGGAAGAAGTCGCAGAAAAGTGGATTTCTATTATTTATTCAAAAGATTAGATTAGTTGTCTTTCTGTCTATACCTCGTCTACGATTAAAATAGTTCCGCATAAATAAGTTTCGAGTTACATGTTATGAGTTACGAATTAAAAAACAAAAAAATCCTGTCGGTCTGCGTCCTATTTCCTTCGTGCTTAGCGCCCAGTGGCAAAAACCGGGGTAATCAGGCACATGGTGGTACAGATTATTTTCCGAGTAAGATTT
>CAYQMH010000134.1:0-4134 GCA_964418485.1 uncultured bacterium
TTTCTATTTCTTCTTCGATTCTTTGTGTCCCCCATCCGAGGTAAAATATTTCTTTTCCGCAAACGGGACAGTTTTCGATTTTTTTAGTGTTATATCCGCAGTGATGGCAGATTAAAGTGTTTGATTTTTTATGGAGAGTGAGAGATATATCACAGTCCCTGCATTGAGCGACCCAGCCGCAATTGTAACACTTACCATAAGGCGCATATCCTCTTCTGTTGAGAAATAGGATGACTCTCGATGGTTTTTCTCTGTTTAAAGTATCTTCGATTTCTTTTTCCATAACTTCTGAGAAAAGTTCACCCTTAGGATCTGCGATTTTTACCTCCGGCAAATTCATACCTCTTACTCTTTTAGGTAATTCGAGAAGTTTATACTTGCCTTTTTCTGAGTTATAAAAGGACTCGATCGAAGGAGTGGCACTGCCAAGTATAACAGGAAAATTTCCTGTTTTCCCCCTCATAACTGCGACATCACGACCGGAAAATCTTGGTTTTAGGTCTTCCTGGCGATATGAGTCGGAATGTTCTTCGTCGACTATAATTAACCCTAAATTTTTAAACGGACTGAAAACACTCATTCTTGAACCCACTCCGATTTTTAAATTACCGTTTATAGCGTTTACCCAGTATGAATATCGCGTACCTCTGGATGATTTATAGTTATACGTTTCTCCGATTCCAAATCTATCCCTTATTCTCTCAAGAGTCTGAGGTATTATCGAAATTTCCGGTGTCATGTATAGCACACTTTTCCCTTTATCTATTACCTGTTTCATCAGTTGTAAGTAGATTTCGGTCTTTCCGCTTCCTGTGACGCCGAAAAGGAGAAAGGTCTCGAACTGTTCGTCTTTTAGGGCTTTCATTATTCTTCTATACGCTTTATTTTGAGCCGGATTCAATTTAATTGTAGATTCCCTTTTGGTATATTCTTTAAATGTCTGAACTTTTTTCATTATGGGTGGCAGGCAGAAAGAGAATACCAGACCGAGGGGGCAAACGTAATAACTTGAGACCCATTGGCAAAGTTTAAATAAATCCTCGGGTAAGTCCAGTATCTTCTCATGTATATTTTTCGCTCCTTTAAAATATTTTGCTTCTTCGATAACTACCCCCAGAAGTGTTTTATTTCTGAAAGGAATTCGGACAACACTTCCTTTTTGTAATTCTAAATCTTCTTTACCTCTATAAGTGAAAAGGCTAAATTTATCGATAGGTACGGCTACATTAAAGTATTTCATATAGAAAAAGCTAATCCTATTTCGTGAGAAATTGTTTCTTTAAAATCTACACTCCACTTTAAATAGAACTGCACGGGTAATACTTTTTCTCCCATAATAAGATATAAGCGTCTGCCCGAGCCATAGAGTTGTTTTATGGTAAACTTGCCAGGCAGATCGTTTTCATACGCATAAATTCTTGATTCCCAGTTTTCTGTTTCGTAAAGTACCAGGCGTCCTTCGAAGATATAATCTTTAGAGTAACGACAAGAGGTGTACGCGAGGAAACCGGAGCCTTCGTCGTCATTTAGAACTTCAAAGCGGCTTCTGAAAGTTACATCTTTTACTTCGTGAATCACGTCGAACCTGCCGCTGTTTTTTCCTCTCTGGGTTTTTATTCTACTTTGTATCTGAAGGTTTTTAACAGGTTGGAAACCTAGATGAAATTCCGCGATTCTGTCGAAAGATTCCATGTTTGAAATGTTACGGGAGAGTTCGGTGAAAATACCAGCGGATAGAACAGGTGAAATTTTTCTAGTGTAACTTAAATAAAAGGCTTCTTCGTCTTTATAGAAAGGAGAACTTCTTACAGTGGGTAAGGAGTCTTTAATATTGACATAAATTGCTTTTAACCCCTTGCCGTTATCCATGCCCATCGAATAAGATAAGCTATTTTTTGTTTCTTTAAAAGTATTGCCTCCGCTTGCGATTTCAAACCGGAAGAGATTCCCTGCGAGTTCTTTATCTGCATAAAAAGAACCCAGTCCGTATTTTCCTCTTTCTTCTGACTCGCTAACACTCCCGGTTAGTCTTATTGAGGAAATTTTATAACTCGCTCCCATTAATTTTTCTTCTCCCCAGGTGGTTTTATCGATGTAAGAACCAAATAACATTAGATTTTTCCACTCGCCGGCGATGCCTCTAAAGAAATTTTCTTCGTAAGTCGAGAGATGTGGACTTAAGCCTTTTTCTCCTGGTATGATCCCCGCGCTGCGGTAAAAGAAACCCGGCTTGCCAAATATAATTCCCATTCCCAGATCAAGGTCATAATCGCCGATAACCATTTTTTCGGGGATATAAATTGAAGCGGTGTAATAATCGAAATAATCCTCTTCCTCATAATCTTTTTCGAAAATACCGTTTACAAGTAACCCTTTGTATGGAATGGTAATTCTATTGTATATCTTATTTTGAGATTCATCTTCCTTATATTCAAAACGAGATAAAAAATTAAAGCCCTCCGGTTTTCTTCTTCTTTTTGCCTCTTTTACTGTTATGTAGTTTTCTATTCTATCGAAAAGGTAAGGTGTTATCCCTTCTACGTTAAGTAATTCCTCTTTTTTTGTGAAAAAGTGTTCCTTTCTGTAATTTATTATCCGTTCCGCTAGATAATTATCTACATATGGTATTAACAGTAATTCGACTTTTCTCGCGGTGTTTATATTTATCGGATTTTCCTTTAATCTTCTTATTGTTTCCAGGAGCTCGGGTGTTTTTGTGATTTCCTGGTCTATTTCAAACGGCTCTATTGATATGAGACAAAATAGCAATAACAGTTTTTCCATCTTTTATTTCACCTGAATGGATTTTGGAAAGAGCTTCGTCTATTTTAATTTTTACAACTTCGATGTTTTCATCTTCTTCTGCTTTTTTGCTGCGGATTTTTAGATCTGTTGCTTTGAAGAGATGTATTTTTTCGTTACTGTAACCCGGTGTGAGGTAAACCCAGCCCAGATTTTCGAGCTTGCCGGGTTTATAGTTTATTTCTTCCTGGAGTTCTCTTGTGATAGATTGTTCAGGAGTTTCTCCTTTTTCTATAGTTCCGGCAGGTATTTCAAGAAGAAAGTCTGCCACAGAGTATCGGTATTGTTTTACGAGTATTATCTCGGTAGAGTTGAGGATTGGAAGGGCTGCTACAGCTCCAGGATGAGACACATATTCTCTATAAGTCTTTATTCCGTTTGTAAGGATTACTCTATCTGCGTTGAGTTTTAAAAGATTACCGGAGAAAATTCTTTTTTCTTCGAAAGTTCTTTCTTTCATTTTATACCTCTTTTTTCTGTTTTGGTAACCAGGTGGTTTACGGTGAATGTTTCCGATAAGCCGAGATACGGATGATTTTGAATGCCAATATTAAATCTCATTTTTGAGAATTTAAAGGAAAATCCCGCGGTAGGGATTAGAGGATTGGTCAGTAGACCAAGAGAAGCATTAAAAGTCGGGAATTTTATTTCGTATCCAAAACCTAGACCTATACCCCAGTTTTCCGTAAAGTTAATCTTAACCCCGATTTTGTTCCAGTCGTCCTGGTAAACACCGCATAATTCTAATTCGGAAGGAATTGTGCTGTTCCTTATCCATGAAACAGGATGGAAAGCTTTTAGATAGACTCTGTGATTAGGTAAAGATAAGCCAATTAGGAAATCTGCTGTGAATCCGAAGTTATCTTCATCTTCTTGAGATAAATTTAAGAGAGAGGGTTCGATTATAAAAAAAGTTTTGTCTATTTGTTTTATAAAGATGCCTTCTAATATTAGTTCCCGGTAGAAAGAAGTGCCGAAGTGTGAAATTCCAATACCGTAAGAATTATTTAACCAGTCAATCCTGACTGTCTGTAGTTCTGGTATGGCGTATAGGTTTTGGTAGGTAACAGAAAAAGTATTTTCCGGATCATCAGGTATATTACCAAAACCAAATTCCTCCGCTGTTCTTAAGGGAGGAAATAGTGAAAATATTATTAAAAACATCAGTTCTTTACCCTCCGGTTTTAGTATAGAAAGAGATATTATAAAGTCAAGCTCTACATTTGGATCCTTCGGCTCAGTTGAATAGTTAAATTGTTGAATGGTTGAATAGTAAAAACAAAAAATCTCTGTGACTATGAGAGAAAGTCAACCCCCCTTATTTATTTTTCG
>CAYQMH010000135.1:0-4090 GCA_964418485.1 uncultured bacterium
AGGATATCTCCACCCCCTGAAGAATCAAGACTTTTTCTCATTATAAACGTGAGATTAATTTGGGGTTGTGGGATGGGTTTTAAACGACAAAAAATTTAGTGTGTTTTGTGTGTTTAGTGGTTAAATAAACTGGTTTTTTCTTTGTGCTCTTTGCGGGCTTTGTGGTTCAACTAATCACCCGAAGGGTTAACATACACGACCTTCTCCCTTTCCATTATCACAGTCCCCTTAGAAAGGCCTTTCGCGCCTCGTACGTATCTTTTCAGGGCGTATGACACAGGAACTGTCTTGGAATGTTTCAATTTACTGAATTTTGCCGCATAATAAGCAGCCGCATGAATGTCCTCGATTTGCGGAAATTTGTTTTTATCTTTGACTCGTAAGATTGTATGTGAACCGGGAGCGTTTTTAACATGTAGAAATACATCGTAAGGTCTTGCAAAAGAGAAGGTTAATTCGTGATTGGCTTCGGCACTCTTACCTACTAAAACTTTTAATCCGTGTGAAGTGGTAAATACGCGAAATTTGGAAGGAAAGACTTCTTCCTCGGTTTCTTCTTTTTCTTTTTTATAAAATTCTTTAAACTCGGTTAAATCTTCGGACATGTTTAATTTTTCTCGTTTTTTCTTCAGAGTTTCCAATTCCTTTAAGATTTTCTTCTTTCTTTGTTCATCGCTTTTAGCTTTTCTTTTTTCTTTCTTAAAAAGTTCAAAGAAGTTTTGAGCGTTTTCCATTATGGAAAGAGACCGATCGATTATAATCTCTAATTCGTTATTTAAATAGTTGAGAATCACTTTATCTTTAGAGAAATCAATAACTTCCCGATAAGTAAGTATCGCATCTCCCATTTGTTTATATACGGAAAAATCTTTAGGTTCACTTAATTGCCTCAGAATCTCTTCGTTTTTTAGTATTTGCTTTTCTACCTGTGTTTCTATAATTTCTCTAAGTCTTTTCCTTTCTTCTTCCCTACTCTTTTCTTCAAAATAGTATATGATTGCTTCATTCATAGTAGGGAATTTTTTACCTTCCGGCAGAGTAAACGGAGAAAGGATATCGTCATAGACCGTCGGACCGAATTCCCGTATCGAAAACGAATTTACGAAATCAATACCTTTAAGCCTTAAGCTCTTTATATATCCAACAGTCAAACCCTTAATTTTTTCCTCATCTATTATTGCATCGATAAGCTCCGTACGAGATGCATTTAAAAGATCTAAACCCTTAGGAATAGAAGGAAGTTTATAGTTTTCCTTTTTAACACGTTTGAGAGAATTCAGTATTTTATCACCTCGAAGGAGCAGACAATCGCTTCTTCTTCCGAAAATTTCAAATACTATTTTCAAATCCTCTTCGAGGTTCACGACTAAAACTCTATCGAGTCCAAGCTGCTCGATTTTTAATATTTTTTTGCCCTTAAATACTGAAGAATAGTACCCCTGTCCTTTAATTCTATTAAGGCAAATATATGGACTTCTGGAATTTAAACGTGCAGTTATAAAGTTTTTTTCGAATACTATTGATACTAAATCGCCCTTTCGGACGACATCACTTATTTTTACTTGACCAACAAAATCGAGTTCTTTTAATAAATAATGAAGTGCTATACCCGTAAACATCTTTACCCCCCCACACCTAATAGAAACAACGAATCACACAAATATCACGAATGTTTAAAAAAAAGAACAAAATTAATTTATTTGTGTAATTTGTGCTATTTGTTGTTAAAAAATGGGTGGTTTGGGGGGTTTTTTGACTCATGACTCAAGACTCTTTTCTTCCTCTAACCGCAAAGAAACAAACTCCTATAGAAATAAAATATAAGAAAAATAAAGGCACAGTTGTCACAAACATTGTAACGATATCGATAGTTGGGGTTATAACAGCCGCAAAAATAAGTATGAAGACTATCGCGAATCTCCAATTTCTTGCAAGTAAACCTGGCGAAATCACGCCTAATTTACTTAAAAGGAAGAAACACACAGGCATTTCGAAAGATAAACCGAAACCCGCCAAAATCCATAGAATAAAGCTGAAATATCTTGAAGTAGAAATAAGAGGAACCATAAAATCGGTTTGAAAAGACAACAACATTTTAAGAATATAAGGTAAAAATATATAATACCCGATAACTACACCTCCATAGAAAAAAACGACAAGAGCAATGAGAAGAGGACCGGCAAACCTCCTCTCGTCATCAGTTAATGCAGGTACCACAAAAAGATATAACTGATGAAGCAACAAAGGTAACGAAAGAACTAACCCAGCCATAAAACTAACTTTAATTCTTATAAATAAAGCTTCCTGCGGTGCAAAAAAATAAGTCTTCCCTACAAAATCAGTAAATAACTTTATTATTCGACCGGAAAACGGATAAATAATACCGGTAAAGATTATGAAAAAAATTAGAGATATAATAACTCTTTTTCTTAAATCCTCGAGATGACTCCAGAAATCCTCTTCCATTTATTGCTGATGTTTTATATTTGCCCAGTGTGCGGCACCAATAGCTCCCGCCATATCAGGTAAATCGCCTATTACTATTCGGACATCCTCAAAAGGTCGAGTATAAGAAACAGATTGATTCGCTTCAATTACCTCAATTATTATATTTCCGGCTTTCGTTACACCTCCTCCCAATACAACTATATCGGGATCCAAAGCTTCCATCAGATTTTTAATACCGATGCTAAGATAAAAACCAAATTCATTCACAATTTTTAATGCGGTTTCTTCATCTTCTTTAGCTTTATCGAAAATTTCCTTGACTGTTAAATCTTCTCCTGAAAGATTCTTATAACGGCCTGTAATGCCGTAACTACCAATAAAAGCTTCAAGGCATCCCTTCTTTCCGCAATGACATGCCGGGCCATTTGGATCTATTGTCATATGCCCATATTCTGAAGCAAAACCACGGCCGCCCGTATATACTTCTCCATCTACAATAAATCCACCGCCAATTCCGGTGCCAAGAGTAAGACCTACCACAATTCTACTACCTTTACCAGCCCCATAGAGAGCTTCTCCAAGTATATATGAATCAGCGTCATTAAAAAGATATACCGGACGGTGAGTTTCCTCGCGTAATTCTTCCTGAAGATCCAAATCATGAATTGTGGGTAAATTAGGAGGGCTGTGTACTTTTCCTTCGTTAACAAAACCAGGAAAACCTACACCGATAATTGAATCAGCCTCAAGCTTATAACTCATGATAAGTTCTAAAAGTTCACCTATAATTCTATCAGGCTCAACCGGAATATTTCGAAACTCGGTTATTTCGCCTTCTACTACCAACCCTGCCTTCATATTTGTAGAACCAACATCTATTCCCAAAATTTTTTGCTCTGATTTCATCTTCATTCCCTTATTCTACAAACATCTACTCACTCAAAAACTAAGCCTGCTGGCTGCTGTTATCTTCTTTATCATCATCTTTATTCTTTGATATAAGTGCCTTTCTGGACAGATCTATCTTACCATCATCTCCAATTCTTTTCACTTTAACTCTAAGCTTATCACCAAGTGCAAGCACATCTTCAACTTTATTAACATGATAGTGAGCTATTTCACTTATATGTACCAAACCATCCTTTCCACCGCCAATCGCCACTATAGCGCCAAAAGGAAGAATCTTTTTTACTTCACCTTCATAAACTTCGCCTACCTCGACATCCTTTATGGCTCCTCTAACCATCGATTCAGCTTGCCCAACAGAAAATTTATCATCTCCAAATATAGTGACAACTCCTGTTTCATCATCAATCTCCACCTCGGCACCACTGTCGCGAACTATCTTTTTAATAGTTTTACCGGAAGGACCTATAATCCGTCCTATCTTGTCAATAGGAACTTCTAAAGTAGATATTCTCGGCGCAAACTCTGAGAGAGACTCTCTGGGAGCAGGTATAGTCTTTTCCATTAAATCCAAGACTTTCAATCTGGCTTCTTTAGCCCTCTTCAATCCTTCCCTTACAATATCAAGAGTTAAATCTTGAACTTTGGTATCAAGCTGTATACCGGTTATACCCTCACGAGTTCCGGCAACCTTAAAGTCCATATCGCCCATATGGTCCTCATCACCCAAAATATC
>CAYQMH010000136.1:0-4046 GCA_964418485.1 uncultured bacterium
ATTGGTATTGATACTTGACGTTTTATAGATAATCCTTTTTCTTTTAATTTGTGCACTAAGATGACTTCATATACAGTTTCAAGAAGTCCGGGACCTAATTTTTTATGAATAGATATTGCGGTAGCAACTACAATATCTCTGATTTTATTTTCGGTCATAACTCTCTCTCCGTGCCTACGTATGAGAATTGTTTTTTGGAGTTGTGGGGAGGGTTTTAAAACAAATCATCCTTTTTGTTCTCTGTGTCTCTGTGTGATGATTGCTTTTTCAAAGTTTATACAAATTCGACAATAACATTGCCGTTGTAATGCTTCCCACGCCTCCGGGGACTGGTGTTATTGCTGAAGCTATCTTTTCTGCAGACTCAAAATGAACGTCTCCGACCATTTTCCCATCTTTTTCGTTTGTTCCGACGTCTATTACAATAACTCCGTCTTTTATGAATTCATCTGTTACGAATTCTGCCTGACCGATTGCAACTATTAGAATATCTGCTTTTTTAGAAATATTTTTGATATCTTTTGTTCTGGAATGACATACTGTAACAGTTGCGTTTCCGAGGGGAACTTTCCTGAGCAGTAAATTGGCAAGAGGTTTGCCTACTACATTACTTCTGCCGATTATTACAGTTTCTTTTCCTGTTGTATCTATATTGTAGTATTTCATTAATTCCAGAACCGCACCCGGAGTGGAAGGGATGATTGTTGGCTCTCCTATTAACAATTTTCCGAGGTTGTAAGGGTGCATACCTTCAACGTCCAGGTCTTTTCCTATTATTTCTATTAAATCATTAATATTCATGCCCTTTGGTAAAGGCTCCAAAATTAGTATTCCGTCAACTTTCTTTGATTCAGCCATTTCCTTAAGAAGTTTTTTTACTTCTTCTTCACTCGTTTTTTCATCTAATTCTAATGTTTCTACAAATATTCCTACTTTATCGGCTTTTTTTGTAATACTCTTGAGATAGTAAGAGCTCCCGGGATCATTCCCGACTCTTAGAACTCCAAGTTTCCGCTTTTGTTTTTGGTTTTTAAGGGTTTTAAAAATACTTTCTGCTACTACATTGCCTTTAAGAGTTTTCTCCAATTTCAATCCTCCTTATAGATTTTGCTTTACCTGTGATATCGTCAATTTCTATTTCAACCGCATTCATTCTTACATCGTTTTTTGCAAGTCTGAATTGCTGTTCTTTATCGCCCATGAATTTCTTTATAATGGGTTTTGCCTGCATGCCGATGACCGAATCGAATGCTCCTGTCATTCCAACATCTGTTATGTAGGCTGTACCGCTATTTGTAACTATTTCATCAGCTGTCTGAACATGTGTATGAGTACCGATAAGTGCTGAAATTTGTCCGTCTAAGAGGTATCTTATTGCGATTTTTTCAGCAGTTGTTTCAGCATGTATATCTATTATTATTATAGGGGTAATCAGAAGTAAATTCTCAACACATTCTTTCACTAATTTGAAAGGATTTCTCGTTTTAGGTTCTTTTGGCATAAAAGTTTGTCCCTGTATATTAATAATAGCGGCTTTTTGACTCTCTTTTTCTATAACTGTAAAACCTTTACCCGGAAAAGATTTTTCGTAATTTAAGGGTCTTATTACATACTCGAGTTCGAATATTTTCTCAATTTCTTCCTTTCTATCATATATGTGATTTCCCGTAGTTATTACGTCACAGCCGTATTTGATTAATTTTGAAGCGCTTTTCCTGGTTAGGCCAAATCCGCCGGCTGCGTTCTCTCCATTTACGAATATGAAATCGTATTTGTTTTCTTTTTTGTAATCGGGAACCAATTCTGATAGAATTCGGAGTCCCGGTTTGCCTACAACATCACCAATAAAGAGTACTCTCATCGATTATACGCTCCTTTAAAGCCGAAGAGTAATACTTTTAATTTTAATTATTGGGCATGACCCACAGCACGGGTTTCTCTTATAACTGTAACTTTTATTTCTCCGGGATAACTTAAATTTTCTTCTATCTTTTTGGCAATTTTTGTAGCAATTTCTCTGGTTCCGTTATCGGAGATAGTTTCAGGCTGAACGATGACTCTAACTTCTCTTCCTGCTTGTATCGAGTAAACTTTTTTTATCCCGCCAAAAGAGGAAGCAATTTTCTCTAATTCTTCAACCCTTCTTATATAGGCTTCTAAGGTTTCTTTTCTTGCCCCTGGTCTTGCTCCTGAAATAGCATCAGCCGCTTGCAGGAGAACTGCAAATGGTGTTTCGGATTCCACCTCTTCATGGTGGGCGGCGATTGCGTTAACTATTACGGGGGATTCACCGTATTTCCTTGCGGCACTAGCTCCGATATCTGCATGACTGCCCGAGTAATCCTGGCTCATTCCTTTACCAATGTCATGCAATATACCGGCTCTTTTTGCCGTTTCGATGTCCAGCCCCAGTTCTCCGGCCATTGCTCCCATCAGGTAAGAAACTTCTTTTGAATGCTGCAGTACATTTTGTCCATAGCTTGATCTGAATTTAAGTTTTCCTACCATTTTTACTAAATCGTCATTTATTTTTGAGAGACCAAGTTCAAAAATTGTGCTTTCTCCGATTTCCGATATTCTGTCTTCGAGTTCTTGTTTTGTTTTTTCTACGATTTCTTCTATTCTGGCAGGATGTATACGTCCGTCTTTAACTAATTTTTCCAGAGAAATTTTAGCGATTTCGCGTTTTATTGGGTCAAAACAAGATAAAGTTACCGCTTCCGGGGTATCGTCAATTATAACTTCGATTCCTGTTGCTTTTTCAAAAGACCTTATGTTTCTACCTTCTCTTCCAATTATCCTGCCTTTCATATTTTCTGACGGTAGAGATACAACGGAAACTGTAGATTCTGAGACGTTGTCGATTGCGCAGCGCTGAATGGCTTCGGTTATAATTTTCTGAGCAGTTCTTTTTGCTTTCTTGGTTGCTTCACTTATGATTTCATTTTCAATTTGTATAGCTTTATTCTCTGAATTTTTCTTGACTTCTTCTAATATTTCTTTTCTCGCTTCATCTCTGGTCATTCTGGATACTGTTTCCAGTTTCTTGTTTGTTATTTCAACCAGATCGGTATATTTTTTTCTTTTTAGCACTATTTCTTCTTTTTGTTCCTGTACCGCTTTTTCTCTGGACATTAAGTTCTTTTCTTTCTGAGAAAGAAAATTTGCGTTTTTTTTCTGTTCTTCTTCTTTTCTTTCTAATTCTTTTTCCCATCTATCCAGGTGTCTTTTTTGTGCTCTTGTTTCTTCAATAAATTCTTGCTTTTGAGTTCTTTTTAACTGCTCTAATTTTTCCCGAGTTTTTTCTTCAATCTCCTTACTTTTTCCTTGAGCATTTTTTATCAGCTTCTCAGCTTTTATTTCCGCTGTTTGTATCTTTTTGTCAGTTTTAAATTTCTGAAGAAAATATCCGGCAGCAAGTAAAATGACTGATATCACCGCGTATAACACAATTGTTATTATCGAATTCATATGAAACCTCTCTTTTTGTTTTTCGAGAGGCAAAGGGAAAGAAGTATTATTCTAAATCGCCGACATATTTTTTAAGTTTTTCAATCTCGTCTGCAAGTGCAAAGTATTTGTCTGCGATATTTAAAGCTGTCAATATTGCAATTGTATTTTCAGAAGAATATGGTTCTTCTTCTTTTATTTTTCTACCCAGTTCATCTACAAATGTTGCAATTTTTAATGCTTCTTCTGGATTTTTATCTGTAATGAAAGAATATTTATTTCCTAAGATTTTCACTTCTACTTCTTTTCCCACTTAAAGCCTCTTTTTTAGTTCTTCTTCAATTTTATTTATTAGTTTTATAGCTTCTTCTTTTTTCTCTTTTTCTTCTTTCAATTCTTTGTTTAATTGTATATTTTCCTGTTGCAATTCTTTTAGAGTCTTTATGCAATTTCTTACTATGTCTGATAGGTAGCCAAGATCTACGTTGTTCATTCTCTTAAAACAGCCCCTATGCTTTCCAGTTTTTTTGTTATCAATTTGATATCCCCTTCTATTTCGTCATCTTTGAGTGTTTTTTTTGGATTGTAGAACTCCA
>CAYQMH010000137.1:0-4046 GCA_964418485.1 uncultured bacterium
TATTGCGATAACTAACTCTGGATGATTCGGCGTAAAAATTTTGGGGGGTAGGCAGTTAAACACCAGTCTTGACATCTTTGTTTTTTTTCATATATAAAAGAACAGGGAGTCCTAATGAAAAAATTCTCAAAAGAAAACATTCTCGAATTAATTACAATCTGTATAGCAATTATTGCTCTTGGGGTTTCGATTAAAGTCGCCATCGAAAACAAAACATCGAGGCAAATAATAAATAAACCGGAATTGGTTATTAGACCGGTTAAATTCGAAGACACCGATACTTATCTAAAATGTTCACGAAACGGACATATTGTGTCATTTAAATATAACCTTCAGATAAAGAATAGAGGTAATATCGCCGCAAAAAATATAACTTTTCCCGATAAACCGTATCTTCCGGAATTCGAAAAAGAAAAAGTAACATATAACAAGCATCAATCTATTACTATCGAACAGGGAGAAAGCGTCTTTGCCGTTTCCGGCTTTGAAATAATATTCGAATCGAGGAATAAAGCAGCGAAGATTATACAATTAATAGATGACCCTTCCTGGCCCGGCATTACTTTTGGAGTAGAAGTAAAATACAAAAGCGATCTGGAACCCGATGTACAATATATTAAAAAAGTAGGCTTTCAGATATCAAAAGAAGAAGTGTTATTATTAATCAACGAATAAAGCTCTTCAAAACGCACTGCCACCGCAGTGCCACATTTGTCAATTAAAAGAATTCTTTACTATCTAAAAGCGCATACCTGCCGTGATTGTAAATGTAGGAACCACACTTGACGGCTGGTCATAATCTCCGAAAATTAATATCACAGGTATTTCAAAACGAATGTCTGCACCGTTTAGAGAAAGCCATTCCTCCTCCAAGACTGAATATACTCCCTGCACCAGTTCCACCTCCATCATGCATACTGCCTCCACCCGGAAGAGGTGTACCTAAACTTATGTCATCTGGACTCGATTCCTCCCAACCTACACTCGCCATACCAAGACCAAAACCTGCAAGCAAAAACATTCCGGGAACACCGCGCTTATAACCAAAAAGATAATTAGCCATCATAGCAAATACAAAAACATCAGTGTCTGTGGTATATTCATTGCCATATTCTTCTTCGGTTTCGCTGGAAGAACTGTAAAAGGCAAGAACACCTAATTCAACAGGATTGTTCGGGATATCAAGCATATAATTAACGCCTCCGCCAAATGCAAGCCCTAAATCGATATCGGTACCAAGACCTCCGCGTACACCTATTCTCGGCAGATCGGAAGAAAATGTTGTAAGAGGACAGACAAAAACAATAAAAACAAGACAAACAAATAAATAATTCCTAACTTTCATAAAAGACCTCCTTTTCTCCTTTTGTAAAATTATTAGATATACCTTAATGAATTTAAATCAAATTGTCAAGTAAATTCTTCGAATTTAAGTTGAATGGTTGAATTGTTAAATCGTTGAATAGGAAAAGTAAAAAACTTTGTATCCTCTGTGTGAGTAAGAGTTTCGAGTTAAAAAATAAATAAAATATTTGTGTTATTCGTGCTATTTGTTGTTCCTAAATCTGGGGTGGGATGGGTTTTAAACAAACAAAATATATTTTTTTATCTGTGAAAATCTGCGTTTATCTGCGTCCAAATATTATTTTTTCACCCGAAATTTTCCACCGAGTAAGTGTATCCATCTTTCAGATTCTCATTCGCAGCAAGATGTGTTTGAATATATTGCCCGCAGTTACTACCAATATTATTTTCTTCGAGTATTCCTATACTCTTAATAACTTCGTATCCCGCATTTTTAAGTTCATCAATTAAAATTTCTAATCTTTCATTATTTTTGGAATCAACGAACGAGTAGATTTTATTCTTCAGTGCCTTATAGGTTGGATTTATTGGTGTTATCTTAATAAGGAACTTATCGGGATTAAAGTATTTTGTAAGTAAGGAAGGTTCTATTGGCGTATCATTACCAAGAGCAAAATTCAACGTTATTTTCCTGTAACCTTCCTCAAAAAAAACCTCTCCGTACTTGGAAATCTTTTCGAAACTCCATTTTTTAATAGGTATCAACTTATTTCTTAATTCCTCATCGGTTGTATGGATTGAAAACTGAAGCTGAAAGTTTTTATTCCTGTAAACATTTTTTCTTACATCTAAGAGCTTGTCGAAAAAAGCATCGGATCCTCCGGGAGCAATTGTCGAAACACAGGGTAAGAGCCCAGGAGCTTTGTAGCGGTACGGCAGTTCCGATATCACTTCTATTACACCCATATTCAGCGCTGGTTCGCCGACTCTTGCGAACTGAACCTTGAATTTTTCTACAGGTATATCTCCATCCGGAAATCTTTTTCTTATCGGAAAATCTATTTGAGCAAAAATTTCTTCCTTCGAAAGTTTACCCTTATATGTAATCCCTGCATCGCAAAAAGAACAACCTACAGGACATCCAAAGAGAGAAGAGACGATCAAGACCCATTTCTTTTTACGCGGAACGGGAGGTTGAACCGACTCTACAAACTCGACAAAGTGTCCATTGCTCATTTTGCCTATATAAACGACCGCAATATCATCCCTGCCTGATGAGGCTACAACTTTCATTTCTCCTCTTCTTTAATTTTTTTATATATTTTCATTGCCGCCATAATTCCGTCTCCCACTGCTATAGCAGTTTGCCTGAAAATACCGTTTTTTACATCTCCGGCAAGGTATATTTGGGAGTTTTCTTCTTTCTTATGAACTTTGCGCTTTAATTCGGAAGAGAGAAAGCCAATAGAAGGTATCCTTCCGATTGCAAACAGCAGATAATCCGCTTCTATATTTTTGCTTCCTTCTACCGTAAGGCATTCGAGTGTAATCATATCTCCGGGCGAAGAAAAAATTTTCTGTATTTTTATTTTCTTTATATGTACGATTTTTGTAGATTCTTCGACTCTCTTTAACAAAACCGGTATACAATTTGTTGTTTCATTTCTATTCAAGATCACAACTTCGTTGCTTTTAACCAGATTGAGCGCATAGTCAAAAGCCGCATCTCCTGCCCCAACAATAACAATTTTTTTGCCCTCAATAGTACTAATAGGATATACTTCATGGAAAATTTTAGGGGCTAGTTCATCCGGAATCGGACAATCTTCGAACCTCTTTGGTTTAGTTCCGGAAGAGACGACTACGTACCTTGAATAATAAGAATTTTTTTTCGTCGTGACTTTCAAAAGCTCTTCATTTGAATCTAATCCTGTAACTTCTTCGAACAACACTTCAATTTCTTGCCTCCTGAGTTGTTTCTTCATAAACTCTACTAATTCCGTGCCTTTTATCCCCCGAGGAAAACCGGGATAATTCTCTAGGTTATTAGCATTTAATAATAGCCCTCCCAGATTCGCCTTTTCTATAATATTCGCACTTATACCGTACCGTTTGAACTGAATCGCACAGGAGATACCGGCGGGTCCTCCGCCGATTATAATTACATCTTTAACTTTCTCCACCCTTCCCCCCATTTTTTAACCGCAGAGGACGCAGAGACCCAACCGCACCCCTTAATTTTTGGTTTTTCAAAGAGTATCTTCATTTTTTGTCAGGATAGAAAAAAGTTCATCCAACAAAACAGGAATTGCACAGCCGTAGGATAAATTAATAAGTGATGATATATGATGTTCCTCTTTGTAAGTTGCCGTCCCGTCTATTGTAAAGAAAACTTCAAAGCCTCTAACGAAAGCGCTTCTGGCTGTTGTTTCACAACAAATATTGGTCATAACTCCACAGATTATAACCTGCCTGATATTTTTTTCACGCAGGGTTTGTTCTAAATTAGTATTGTAGAATGCATCATACTGATTTTTTTCGACTATAATCCCCATGGATGATTCTAATTCTGACAAAATATGACTTTCAGGACTCCCCTCGTGAAGCAATTTTGGCCACCATTTCCCCATCATGCATGCATTTTCTTTAGTGTTTGAATGGAGTGTAAAGATTATTGGGAGCTTTTTTCTCGAGTAAATAGATATTAGTTTTTTTACGCCGGGTAAAATTGTTACGGCACT
>CAYQMH010000138.1:0-3931 GCA_964418485.1 uncultured bacterium
CACCTCCTTTCTACGGAGTAAAACTCCATTAGAAAAGTAAATGTGTATATTAAACCCCGACAACTATTCAATTATTAACCAAAAACTTAAGACGCAAAAATTAAACTACAAAGAGATTTGTAGTTTTTTTTTATAAACCTAACCTCGAATTATTTTTAGACACAAAGACACTAAGACACAAAAATAATAGGACGCAGATAAACACAGATTTAAAAAGATCTTTTATTTGTTCTTTTATTTTAATTTGTTCTTCACTTGAACCCTGGAAGCCTCGAACCCTTGATCCCTAAAATTAAAGGGGCGCGTTTGCCGCGCCCCTTTAATTCAAAATTTAAAATTCAACATTCAACATTAAAAGTAGTCAATAGGCTTTCTACCTTATAACTAAAGCCTTTCGGATTGCCTTTCCTTTCGAGGTATTAAGTGCTAAGAAGTATGCTCCGGAAGGTAACTCTGAAACGTCGAATTCTACTCTTTTTACCCCGGGAGTTGTATAATTTAAACTCTTCGAGGATACAATCATACCCGCGATATTTATTATACGTAACTCCACACTACCGGGAGAATCGATAGAAAGACTAATCCATTCATTACCCGTCATTATCGGACTGCTCATCTCAAGTATAGCAAGACCGTCTCCGACTTCTATCACATCCTCGATACCGGAATACGAAGCACTCCAGTTAATGATGTTCCTCGTAAGTTTTACACCCTGTCCATTCCAAGCTCCACCAAGTGTATCGGATGGAAATACGTTAAAACCAACAACTATACCTTCGGAAGGTTGGATTTTATATCCAAGCAGGTATTCTCCATCATCGTATTTGGCAACAGTATCAGCCCCGGTATTTACCGCAAGGGAATCTCTATAGTCTTCAGAGAAATTCGAAACTCCATCCATCATCGAATGTCCGGCATCGTTCCATCCGAGATTCGCCGATGAAAAGTGGTTGCCGCCTGAAGGACTATAAAAAGGATTATATGACGCGTCCATTATGGCACCCCGCAGGTCATTACCGTGACGATACCAGCAAAATGCACCTAAAATAACCCTTCCGCCCAAATCAACAAAAGCAGCAAGCGTATCGCCCATAGCTACCGTATCGAAATAAGAACTATTTGGATAAGTTAAGACAACATCGTACATCAAAAAGTCCTCTACTTTTGCTATAGTATCTCTTGCATCCATATAATCGACATTACCTATAAGGGAATCTCTTGCCATAAGGGCATCTCTCATCCATGATTGGTCACCATCGGCAAGTGCGAATAAAACATTCTTGGAAACACCATACAGCCAGTATTTAATCACATTTTCGAGAATCGAACAATATCCATAGTGCCAGGCATATTCGAGAGTCATCTGGGTGGCAATTATGCCACCATTTCCCAACCTCTTAATCGCAAGAACCGGTCTCTCAAGAGTATCGGTTATAACCGTATAATGATCGCTTAAACCAGTGAGCCAACCATGAGCAGAACTACCCCAATTATCCAGAGAATCATCGTCAATAACATAAGGTTGATTTACTATAGGATGCCAACTTGAGGCAATCTCTAATAAATTCTGTCCCAAACCTGAGTGCCATTCCAGCGAGAAGTCTCCCGGCAGAGTAAGTCCTTCCCAGGTTTCAGAAGAATATGTAGCACCACTTATCTGGAGAACTCCGCCGTTACTTATCCAATTTTCCCACCAGGCTTTGTTATCGGCAATAGCAACACCCATTAAACTATCCTGCTGTCCCGGAATAATTGCTTTGGTATATATAGATAGATCCGCGTTACCAATATCAGTGGAATCAAAGACTTTAAAAGGAATACCATTATCATAGAGTATATCTTTAATACTCCTCAATCCCCAGGGTTCATGATCCTGGAAAAGAGCTATTCTCGAACGAGAATATCCGCCGTCTATGCGGTAAAGTTTAGTATCGTTATGCGCAGTATACCACAAGTCACTCCCGTCAAAGGCTATACCCGAAGCAGTACTCACACCATTAGGAGCAGGAAATGAATCAAGTAGAACCGCACTAGCACCGCTTATGTCCACTTTGAAAATGTAGGCGGGAACATTATTTGGATCAGCCACCCAGATATGATTATCCCCCGAGACATAAGCAAGTCCGAGAGAAAATGAAGCGAAAGATGATATATCCGATGAATCAAGAACGCTGCCAGATGTATTAATTTGATAAATGGTAGTACTACGGCCCATATATAGATCCGTTCCGTCAGATGTTAAACCTCTAAGAGAACCTGACCCTGGCGCAGCAAAAGAAGAAATAAGAGCATGGGTTGAAGGGTTAAGTTTGCGTATCATTCCAGACGTTGCGTCAGACACATACATGGTATCGCGTACAAAAGCTACACCATATGACGTTCCCATAAACGGCAAAGTCCAATGATCAGCTATCGAACCGGTTTCAGGATCAAAAACGATAACATCCCCGCTATCTGAGGGACTCCATCCTTGAATAATATATATGTATCTTCCATCCCATTCGCAGTCATCGAGGTTTGTTTGGACTAGATCGAAACTGTCCAATACCTCGGTGTAGGCTCTTATTTTACTCCCAGTAGTAACAGGACCATCTCCCGCAGGACCCTCACCTGAAGCTTGTGAAGTTATAACTACCTCTGGTTTAGGCAAAACTTTTAACCCTGGCTCTTTCACCATTCCAACGGGCTCATCCGTTGAAGATGCCGAAATTCCCTTGCCGGCTCCGAATGATTCCCCTGGAATCGCTTTTCCCGGAAGGCTAACAGATTCACCCGAGTTGTTGGCGCCCAAGAGGAAAACAAACAAGACAAAAACACACAACACACATAATAACTTTCTCATACAACCCTCCTTTAGTTTATATAATATTATACAAGCAAAAACGAAAACTGTCAAGGTAAAAATTTTTGAAGTTACGCGTAAAGTATAATATACAATTCAAATAGGGTCATATCGTACTTTTCTTACTACCCTGACGCCGTTTATGCCGTAAAACAAAAACATGTCATTTCGAATGCGAAATGAACCAATTAAAAGTCGTTTTAAGACCCTCATCGAAAATTACTTTGGGCTTCCAATTTAACTGACTTTTTGCTTTCTCACAATTAAGATACACTTGAGAAATTTCTCCCTCACGTGACTCTGCCATCTCTGCTTCAGAATCTTTTCCGGAAATATTTTTTAATACGGAAAAAAGCTCATTAACAGTAGTGGGTTTACCCGTTCCGATGTTGTATATACTTCCGTCTCCCCTATCCATAGAAAGAATATTTGCCTCGACTACATCCGAAACGTAAATATAATCTCGAACCATGGTTCCGTGACCATACAATATAGATTTTTTCCCTTTTATTAATTGATTGCAAAATATTGCAACAACACCTGCCTCGCCATAAGGGTCTTGCCTCGGACCATAAACATTCCCATACCTTAAGGAGGTAAAGGGTAAATTTTTCCACTTCGAATATACTCTTAAGTAATGCTCGCAGGTCAACTTAGCAACGCCGTACGGAGATAAAGGTTTTGGTAATAAGTTCTCATCCGCATACTTTGTTTCTCCATAAATAGCTCCTCCTGTGGAGGAAAAAATAATTTTTTTTATTTTTACTTTAGCTGCGGCTTCCAATAAGTTTAGTGTCCCTCTTATATTTATACCTTCATCCCAAATAGGGTCTGCTAAAGACTTTCTTACATCTATCTGAGCCGCAAGATGAAAAATAAAAGATGGAGAATATTTTTCTAAGACAGAATCCAAATCATCATCACGAATATCTTTTTTTAGAAATTCGGCACTTCTATTTAGATTATCTTCCGAACCACTTAAAAGATTGTCAATCACCAGGATATCATAATCCATAGAAACTAATCTATCTACGAGATGAGAACCTATAAAACCCGCACCACCGGTAACTATAACTTTATCCTTCATTC
>CAYQMH010000139.1:0-3794 GCA_964418485.1 uncultured bacterium
ACGAAATAGCAAAATTCCGGTACAATAAACTGCAAGCAGAAAAAGCTGACATACTCATCGAGCCAAAAGTAGAAAAGATTCATTGGGCAGATTTTACCAAAATAAATTTCGGAATAAGAGTCGGTTATGAAGCGACAAAAGAAAAATTATCCGAGATAAGAAGACTTTTAAGACCATCCCCTTTTGCTAAGTTTAAGAACCTTTTTTCTTGAAGAAACAAACATAGAAAACATAGTACGGCTATCACGCTAAATGCAAAAATCAAAATGCAAAAATATAACAAAGAAGTAAGAAGCCAGAATCCAGAATCCCATCCCAACTCCTTAATTAGCCACTGATTTACACGGATAAACACAGATAAAAAAATGAAAAAAATCTTTGTTGTTTTTACAAAAATACAATTATACTATGGGGGGTCGAGGAAATCCGTGAATATCTGTGCAAATCTGTGGCCAATAAAAATATCATTTTGCTTTTTAATTTTTTATATTTAATATATTTTGTTTAGGGGATTCTAATAAATCCTAAGTTCAGTGAGAGAGAACCCCCACCGAACTTAGGACAACCGTCTTAATATAAGGAAAAAACCGACGTTTCTGAGTGTTCTACGTAGAAAGGTATAAAGAAACATGAATTTATACTTAAATTCGCAGAATTGTTTTTGCAGAGATTTAAAATCCTGTAGAAAGATTTATCTCCTCCGCAAATAGTATCAGGAACTCTTATCAAAAGATGAATATTATACGCATAATCGTACACAAGATCACCTTCCAGCAATAATCCATCTATATTGATATTAAAAGTCTTTCCTAAACTACCCTTCAACTCAAAAGGGGCATTAACTATATTATCCGCGTCGTTAATTCTTAACATTTTAAACCTCCTCTAAGAAAAAGTTAGAAGAGCCGAATATAATCTGGGCAACCACCTTAAACCACCATTCTACTAAATTATTAAAGATCTATGAAACTATAATACAAGAACTATTCCAGAATTTATGTAACTGACTATCAAAAACTTATAAAAAAAAGCTTTCGCAAAATAAGAAATTGTTTCGCATAACGCAAGAAAAAAGAAGATATGCCACAAAGGCACTAAGGCGCAAAGGAAAGTCATCTCATTTAACTGTAAAAAATACTAAGTTTTTTATTGTTATTTTTTAAAAGTGCTAACTCCTACATAACTAACAACAACGAATTTTACAAATTAAAAAAGACCTTTAAAAGATTAACTTCAATTATTAGTTAATAAATCTATTTGAATTTTTATATATCATTTTGCTTTTTGATATTTGATATTTAAATTCCAGCTGCTTTGCCAACCAACTAACAACCCTTGATTACCAATTACATATTAAACAGCCAGAATTTTATAACTTATCTTATCTCCTATACAGTCCTACAAGTTCTCCCTTGGCAAGGATATGGCCTTCCATCTTGTCGAGAAGGTCGTATTTGTCGATATTGCGATCAGCTTCCAGCATCACATCGAGCGCATATACCTTGAAATGATAATGATGAGTACCGGAGGGTGGACAGGGTCCTCCGTAACCCCTGCGGCCATAATCCGTCATACCCAAAAAAGCTACATCACTTACCTCCGCATTCTCTTCGAATCCACCCGTATCGGCCGGAATATTAAAAACAACCCAATGAACAAAATAACCACCTGGCGCATCAGGGTCATCACAGATCAATGCGAGTGACTTAGTGCCTTCCGGAAGTCCTTCCCAACTAATCTCAGGAGAAATATTTTGCCCGTCACAGGTAAATGTACTCGGCATCATTCCTCCTTCATTAAAAGACGGCGAAGAAACTTTTAACTTATCCATTTATACCTCCCTTAATTTCATTATATAAAAAACTTACCAAGTTTAAACAAAAGAACCTAACCTAAGCTATAGGAAGAACTTATGACCAAAATCCGTTACTAAGGTTTCTGACTTTCATCCAATTCGTTCTCCATACCTTTGAGATAACCTTCCTTCAATTCACAGTAAAAACGTCCACGTAACCAATCAAAATCATTCATAAGCTTAACTGCCTTTTCATTGCCAATATTTTCCATTCCATATCTTCTCCCGGCTCGGGAACCTTTAATACACCACCTGCCAAATTCCCTGTCGGCTCCTTTATTGCACCATATATTCAGAAGGTATATTCTCGTTTGCCTCTTTATTCTTTTAGAATGTTCACTGGCGAGCTGCACACATTCTCTGAAACCGGCACGCCACGAATAAAAAGGAGAAGCATTAAAACGACTTATACAAGCAACATCATAGATCTGTTTATGCGGTAAATGGACAAACATATCCACACCATACTCTTCGACTTTATCAAAGATTCTTTTGGGAAATAATTTAACCCCTCCATTACCATATGTTAAATCGTTTATGGCATTACGACTCATCCACATATAGAAAAACTCATCCGAAACATCTGCCGGAGCTTCATCCAACTTAAAATCATCAAGAATATAAGCATCCCCATCAACAACAAAGAAATAATCAGTTCTTGCGATCTTAGCGCATTCTTTGTGCGCGTTTAAAATTCCTTTCACTCCGTGAACTCTCCCTGCATAAGGAAAACGATTCTTCAATCTTTCCCAGTGCTCCTCGGCATAAGGTTCATCATAAGAAAGAAAAATAATATCAAACTTTATTTCTTGATTCTTTTTCATTTTTGTATCCTGTTAACAAAATAATTTATCTCTTCAGCTGCTTCCTGCTGTCCCTTCCCGTACAACAATTTTCTAATATTTTCTAATATTTCCTCACTCCTAACATTTGAATTAAATTGTTTTCTCACTTCTTCAAGTAAAACTGACTTGTTTAACTTTCGTGGATCCATCCTGCGGGTAAGATTATGTTCATCCATTCTGTATACATTAACTTGATCAACAGGATTGCTTAGATCTGGTATTGATATAGAGGGCACCCCCAAATACGCAAGTTCCCACATAGTCATAAAAGTTCCCTTACATATAACTAAATCACTTGCAACCATTAATCTATCAATCTTCCAGTCATAATCCTTAACAATTATACTATCATCACCGGCAAACCTCCCCAGAAACTCCTCATAAAGTTCACCTGTTAAAAGTATTAATTTCAAATTCTTCCCCTGTAACTCCTTAAAAACTTCTATAGTTACTTCTAATAATCTATTTCTATCCTTATGCCTCCCTCCGGGTGTCACAAGAATAACTTTATCTTCCATATTTATACCCAGTTCATCTCTCGCTTTCTTCTTATCCTTTAGACTATATTCAAACTCACGAATTACAGGACCTACGAACGTAAGGTGAACGTTAAAATCATAAGGAATAGTATGAAATAGAGGTGTATCAACAAAAATAACATAATCTGCTTTCTTTACCGCCGGAATTATCGGATGTTTCTTATTGTATGTTTCAAAAAACCAGTGGGTAATTAAAATAGACGGAATCTTAAGCCCTTTTGTTATATGAAGAACTATAAAAACCTCATCACTAATTATTAAATCCGGTTTAAACTTGCGTATAAGAGACCACATTCGTAAACCTGCTTTTAAAGTTAGTTCGTCGTTCTGTTTTAATCCCAGGTTAAAAGGCCTAAATCCATTCCCCCGAAAATAAATATATCCTTTATCATAAGAGGCAACAAGTATAGACAGATCCTTATTTATATTTTTGAGCTCTTTAAGAATAAGTGAATCGTACATAGCATGACTAAAACCGCGTCCGCGAGACAAATACAATATCTTTGGACTTTTGATTTTAGAAATTCTCATAAAATAAATTTACGCTTTAATAAA
>CAYQMH010000140.1:0-3737 GCA_964418485.1 uncultured bacterium
AAGGATATTTTGAAAAGATACTTGCCGAAAAGAGCAATAATTCAATAGAGGCTCCGGTGATCGTTCCGGTATTCAAGGTCCTTTTTAATCCTGAATTAAAGACGGTTAATTTTATGGTTCCCGGTGTTACGGGATTGGTTTTACTTATAATCACGATGGTTCTTGCATCGGCGATATTAGTAAAAGAAAAAGAAAATGGTACTATTGAACATATTTTTGTCACGCCTCTTTCGTCTTCGGAGGTAATACTGGGTAAACTCCTGCCTTTTATGATAATAGGCTTCTTTGATCTTTTTTTGGTAGTCGCAGCAGGTATTTTCATTTTTAAGACGCCCTTTAAAGGGAATTTAGGATTTCTTGTCTTTACGACATTCCCTTTTATACTTACGACTCTTTCTCTTGGTATTTTTATATCTGTAACTTCAAGGACTCAGCAGCAGGCTGTTATGACGGCTTTTATGGTAATGCTTCCTAATCTTATACTTTCCGGTTTTATGTTTCCTATTGAAAATATGCCGGTGTTAATACAAAAATTGACTTATATCGTACCTGTTAAATACTATTTAATAATTTTAAGGAGTATATTTTTAAAAGGAGTGGGATTAAAAATTCTCTGGAAAGAAACCCTTGTTCTTTTTGTTTTTGGTTTTACGTTTTTGTTTTTAAGTATATCGGCTTTCAAGAAAAAACTTTCGTGATTAAATAACTTTTTGTCTTAGTGTCTTTGTGTAAACTACAGTTTCGAGTTTCGGGTTTAAAGTTTTGAGTTAAAGAATTAAAAAATCATTCGTGCTATTTGTGTGAAATTTAGTGAGCAGGGAGTAGAGAGCAGTTAGCAGTTAAGAAAACAACATTAAACTTGGTGTGGGGTTTGGGCTTTGTGTTCTCTGTGCCTTTGTGTGAGAATTAAGTTGGTGTTGTGGGATGGGTTTTAAACAACAACATAATCTTTTTTCTCTGTGTGTTCTTTTTTTTCTCTGTGCTCTCTGTGGTTAGAAAATCGTTTTTTTACTTTTCCCCCTTGACAAATGAGAATTTTTTTTTATACTAAAGGCATAGTTTATAACTTAAAATAGCAGATGTCAGTCTAAAAAAAATTCTAAGTGGATTCTTAATAAGGAGATTGTTGAAATTTGCTTAAAAAGTTATTGATAATTATATTGTTTTATAGTTTATCTGTTTTTGCGGATAGCGTTGACGATGGTCTGTCTTACCTTTATTCCTCACAGAATACAGATGGAAGTTGGGGCGATAATTCGCTGAACAAATTCATTTATACATCGGAAGTATTAAGAACTCTTCAAATAGTAAATGAGAAGGGTGTTAATTACGTTAATGGTTTAAAATGGCTGCAGAGTCAATTCCCTGAAAATGTTGATTTTCTTTCGAAAAAACTTTCAATATATTCAAAAGAAGGTATAAATTCAAAAGAATTAATAAATAAAATAATATTCTGTCAGAATGATGACGGTGGATTCGGTATTAAGGAAGGATATGAAAGTACCCTGCTTCATACTATTGTTGCGTTGGATGGTCTTTCTTCCTCTGTTGATACCAATTCAAATATAATTAGCGGTTTAAATTATCTCATAATAAATCAAAATTCAGATGGAGGTTATCCTTTTATTAAGAATGGGATAAGTTCTGTATTTACCACTTCTCTTGGTTTATCGCTGCTTTCTCTATATACGAATAAATCTCAAGTAAGTAATACAATAGAAAAAGGAGTTTCCTATCTCGTATCACAGATGAATCCGGATTCGGGTTTTGGGGAAGGTGAGAGTAGCATCTATGAGACTGCACTTGTACTTCGAGCTTTAATTAAGGTTAATAAAAGGGGTGATGTACGGGAGATTTTAAAAAACTATTTAACGGGTAGGCAGTTAGCCAATGGGTCATGGAATAATGATATTTACGAAACTGCTCTTGCACTGAGGAGCTTTCATTTTACCACCTTGCCTGATTTAGTTATTAACTCCGTTTCTTTTGAACCCGAAACGATTAACGAGGGTGATACAGCAAAAATTATTTCGTCTGTTTCGAATATTGGTGAAGGTGTAGCTCAGAATATCAATCTCAGGTTCTATGAGGATGGGGTGAAGGTACAGGATACGATATATAATGAAATTTTATCAGGGGATACAGTTAATATAGAAATTCCATGGAATACTTTCGAAAAAACAGGTTATCATACAATTGGAGTAAGAATAGACCCTGCCAATTTAATTGAAGAACTTTCTACAAGTAATAATTATCTTGAAAAGATGGCTTTTGTTCAGGATACGGTTCCGCCGGAATCTTTAGACATATATGTTCAGAATCCATATTTTTCTCCGAACGGAGACGGTATAAAAGATATTTCATCGGTTTATTTTAGAGCTTCAGAAGACGTTACTGTGGATGTTAATATTACCAATAAAAATGGAAAAATTGTTAGAAATCTTGCCACCGGTGAGTTTTATTCTCCCGGCTCTTATTCACTTGAATGGGATGGCACAAACGACACATTGAGTCTACTTCCCGATGGAGATTATGTTTACAATATTTTTCTTGAGGATAAAGGCGGGAATATCGAAAGAAGACATCATTTTGTTGTGATCGATAGGAATAAAACTCCTATATTTGAAAGTCTTGAACCGAATAGGATATATACAAAAAGGGTAATGGTAGATGACGCGTCTAATTCAATAGAATTATTAAATTACTATCCTGATCAGGATTATTGTTTTTTAAGATTTAAAAATGCGCTTAATAAGAAACGCAGAGATTTGGTCTTATCCAATGGATTTAGAACTTATCTTGAGAAATTATGTGAAGTGGATGGTATAGCGGATTTACAATATTCTGATTCCTATCATAAAGTATTCTTCAGAACCAGTGATTACGGCCCTTTATTTTGTTTTGATATACGAGAAGAAAAATTGGATACCATAGTAGAATCAGGATTAATGAGATACCGGATATCTCCCGAAGGTAACAAGATTCTATATTATCCTAGTTTTAAAGGATTATTTTTAACTGATTTTGAAGGTTCTTACAATAAACTTGTTGATAGTAGTGCTTACTGTACGGATTGGTGGGAACCTGGTTACTGGTCTCCGGATGGAAATTTATTTTACTATTTGAGACAAGAGGATGATAGCTTATTTGTTGTGGTTTTATCGGATCTCTCATTGAATGAAAAAAGAGAGATATATATGTATGAGTTTGGTGGAAACATGACAGCGCTCCCGGTTAGCTGGTCGCCTGATGGAGCTAATATTGTTATTTACTTCTGGTATTCGGCAAGTAAGAATTTGGATATTATACTCTTTAATGTTCAAGATAACCAGTTTAATAATGTTTTTAGTGTCAACGCAAATCCTACGGAGGGGCTCCCTGTTTCTTCATGCCAATGGAATAAAGCTGGAGATGCTTTTCTTGTAGGTTCTGGTACTGGAAGTAAAAACGATGGTTTGTATGAGATAGATCTGACTCAGGATAAAGTGAAACGACTAATGGATTACCCGGGATATCCCTTCCAATATGTATATCATGATTCGCTAATCCTTTATCACTCCTATACCTCCTATAGGGAATTATACTGTATGGATAGAAATGGAAAAAACAGGACTTTTATTTGTAAGTTGCCTACCTGGGAAAACATTTATCTTTCAAAAGATGAGACCTTCTTTTTAAACGGAGAAGAATATGTTGGCTTAAACGCCGACAATCTAACGACGGAATTAAGGTTCCAA
>CAYQMH010000141.1:0-3675 GCA_964418485.1 uncultured bacterium
ATTATAATGGTAATTCATATACAGCTTTTGATGCTCCGGAAACGAGGTCCATCCCTGATGGGGGATATGTTACTGTTCCTCTTTATACAACTTCGTGGGAACAAAGATATGGAGGTTCCGGTTGGAATCAGGGAACATCCGTTGTTCAGACGGACGATGACGGCTATGTTATAGCGGGAGCAACGAATGCCTTTGGTTTTGGGTCCCAAGATGCTTTACTTTTTAAAACTGACGACGAAGGAAATGTTGAATGGACGCAGGTTTATGGGGGAAGTGATTATGATGGAGTCGATTGTATGAAGCGATCTGCCGATGGTGGATATGCTCTAGTTGGTGTCACATATTCCTATGGTGATGCTGCGATGGGTGATATTTATTTTGTGAAAACTGATAGTATGGGAGTAATGGATTGGTATAAGACCTTTGGTGATGTAGATGAAGAGGATTGGGCATATTCTATTGATCAATGTACAGATGGGGGGTATATTATTAGTGGATATCATAACCTTGCCGTAGGTCATAATATGGATGGTTGGCTTATAAAGACTGATAGTCTGGGTAATATGGAATGGGATAAAACCGTAGCCGATACTGCTCGATATCAATTTCGGTCCGTTCAACAGACTGACGACGGAGGATATATTGTTACTGGAGGAAGATATCTTTATGTTCCTACAAATAAAGATGTTACCGGGGATAATCTAAGTAATGAGAGATTTATTCCTGAGTGCGGTAGTACTATAGCGAGGACTGGTGATGCTCCACTTGGGGGTTTGAACTGGCTTTACCTTTTAAAAACCGATAGTTTGGGTAATACTGAATGGGATACCCTTTATGCCGACAGTGCTACCGAAGGCCATTCTGTCCAACAGACAAGTGATGGTGGCTACATTGTTGGGGGAGATGGGAGGATCTTTTATTCTCTTCTCTTGAAGGTAAATAGTACGGGAGGTTTAGAATGGAGTAGAAACTTTGGTGTTAGTGGGACGAGTAGGGGTTTTTCTGTTCTAGAAACTTCCGATTACGGATTTGTTCTTGCGGGATATACAGGTTGGGGCATGGGAGGTACTGGGATGGAAGCCTATCTGGTAAAAACGGATCTATTGGGAAACTTGGAGTGGGAAGAGACTTTTGGTAGTTATTACCAGGATCTTGCCGCTTCTTGTCAGGAAACCTCGGATTATGGATTTGTTCTTGTCGGATATACGTCGCCCGATCCTTATACCGCCGCACTAGGGTATGTTTATCTTGTAAAAACGCCCGCAGGTGAAGGACCATCCGGAATTCCGATAAAAGAACTTCCTCCGGAAGAGATAAGTGCTGATACATCGTTTATTTCGATTTACAGCAGTACACCTAATCCTTTCTTTAATGAAGTAAATATAAGTTATTTTCTTGGCAAGGAATGTGATGTGGAAATTTCGATTCACAATATAGTGGGACAGAAAGTAAAGGACTTCGGAAGAGAGGAAAAGTCGAGTGGTGTACATAATGTTTCGTGGAATGGAATTAATGACCATAATAAGAAATTGCCAAGTGGAATATACTTTTTCAGGATAGAAGCGGAGAATAAACAGGCAATAAGAAAATTGGTGCTGGTGAGGTGATTTTTAGGGGTTTTAGTTTGCCAGGATATAAATAACAAAGATAGATTTGAAGATTGGAGGTTTTATGAGAATTTTATTTAGAAATGCTACAGTTGTAATATTGTTTGTTTGTGCAGTTCTTCGTTTACCAGCTCAGGCTCCGGATACCGCGTGGACAAAAACATTTGGAGGAAATGATGATGAGAGAGCTTATTCTGTCCAGCAGACCGAAGATGGTGGTTATATTTTAGCAGGTTATACTCGCTCTTACGGTAGTGGAGGTACCAATGTATATTTGGTAAAGACGAATTCTTTGGGGGATACCCTCTGGACAAGGACATTTGGTAGAGATGGTGATGATTTCGGATATTCGGTTCAGCAAACGAGTGACAAAGGATATATTATAACTGGAATCTATGGTGTAGACATAATGGATGATGATTTATATCTGATAAAGACAGATTCTTTAGGAGATACACTCTGGACACAAAGATTTGGGAGAGATCGTCAGGAAGAAGGTAAATCAGTTCAGCAGACAACCGATGGGGGATATATTATAGCAGGTACGACATATCGTTATGGTGTAGGTGGAAGAGAAATATATCTAATAAAGACAGATTCTCTGGGAGACACACTCTGGACAGAAACATTTGGAGGAGACCCGGGCAGTTCGGTTTTAGGTACTTCGGTACAGCAGACGAACGATGGTGGTTATATTATAACAGGGTACAAGTATCAGGGGCCAAATCCTAGAAGTCAGATATATCTAATAAAGACAGATTCGGTAGGTGATACTACCTGGATGAAAATCTTTGGAGGAATTTATGATGATGAAGCTAAGGAAGTCAGGCAAACCAATGATGGGGGGTATATAGTAGTAGGTTACACAGCATCTTATGGGGCAGGCGATGGTGATGTGTATCTAATGAAGACGAATTCAATGGGGGATAGCCTATGGGCTAAAACCTTTGGGGGTGGGTGTAAAGACGGCGGTGGTTCAGTACAACAAACGGACGATGGTGGATATATTTTGTCGGGTACAAGAGGTTATTGTTCAGCTGGAAGGGATATATATATAATAAAAACAGACTCTCTTGGAGATACCCTTTGGACTAGAACTGCCGGAGGAAGTGGTTTTTGGGAAACAGCCCCTTCTGTCCTACAGAGTGACGATGGAGGTTACGTTATAGCAGGGTGCACCGATTCTTATGGAGCGGGTGGTACGGATATGTATTTAATAAAGTTGGAACCTGATATGAGTGGAATAGAAAACAATGCGCATCCCGAGGGATTTTTTGTTTCTGCCGCCAGTCCTAATCCTTTTACAAACGAAACGACTTTAATTTATACGTTACCGGAAGAAACCAACGTAAATATTTCAGTCAGTAACATCCTTGGACAGAAGATGGAAGAATTTAATTTAGGAAAGAAATCAGCGGGTCTTCATACTTTTACCTGGAGGGGAACGTCTATTTCGGGAGAAATCCTTCCGTCGGGAATTTACTTTTTGAAAGTAAAAGCGGGTAAAAAAGAAGTTTCAAGTAAGATTATGTATATGAAATGATAGATGAAGAATTGATTTGTGAAGAGAAGGAGAAGGATAGGAAACTATTTGCTACATGTCGAATTGTTTATCATAATAACGTGACTTTTTGTGCAAAGAATGTACTCTTTTCTATATCGCCGATACTTGACATATTATTGATATTCTATAAACTGGTTAGCGTATAAATGTTTGAACTCTTTCGAGAAATTATTGTAAATATGAGGAGTGTAAAGACTTTTAAAGGGAGGTAAAATGATCTTTTTTGGGAAAAGAATACTGCTCGTAAGTGTTTTATTTATTTTATTTTGTACTTCGCCCCTGCGTACATCATCAGCTGATAAACTGTTCGATGTTTCAGTCCTTTCGGAGAGGAAGGATTTATCAGAGGCTTTTCTTAAGTATTACGAACCGGTTACGAAGGATTATAAAATCGATATGCCTCAGTATTCTCTGCCTCTTGCTCTTAATAAAGTTTCCAACCTTGAGAAATTTGAAAAATTGTATTTGAAAAGTGTAGAGAGCAAAAAAAAGCTCGAAAGGAAT
>CAYQMH010000142.1:0-3607 GCA_964418485.1 uncultured bacterium
TTCAAGCCTCGGATAACGACGGCGGCGATCGTGAGGGTATTACAAAATGGTGGTCCGAGAGCTATTACTCCTGGCTAGACCCATCTCTCTTCGGAACGGCTATAATAGCACTATCAAATAGCGACGAAGTTCCAGAAGAAATTAACCGCAATATCTCGCTTTCCGCTCCTGCCATTCTTACTTCAGCCGCTGATATCACTTACACCATCCCGGCAAGAAGCTCTGTAAGGGTAAGCGTCATTAACGTACTGGGACAGGTAGTTGATGTCCCGGTTAACGGTGTACAAAGTGCCGGAACATACACTGCATCTGTAGATAATGATCTCGCAAATGGTGTATATTTAATCAAACTTGATGCATGTGGTGAAACGTCTACTGACAAGGTGTTGCTGATTAAATAAACGGTTTTTATATATTTAATCGATAAAAATATGCCTGTGGCACACTTTGCCACAGGCATATTTTTTTACTACAAAATGCTTTTCAACTAATCGCCATGGACCCTTGATTATAGACCAATATTATTCCTTGACATATGAAATCTAATTCATTATAATACTCAAAAAGGAGGATGAATATGCGTAAATTATTTTTATTGATTTTTTGTCTGTTACTTATTTCCGGCTGCGGAGGCGGCAGAACAGTCAAGAGGATAGCTCCAGATGAAGTTACGGATCTCTCAGGAAGATGGAACGATACCGACTCCCGTCTTGTGGCGGAGAGCATGATTTTCGACATGTTATCCCGCCCATGGCTGATTGATTTTGAGCAGGAAAAATTCGAGAAACCTGTGGTTATTGTGGGAACAGTCAGGAACGAGAGTACGGAACACATAAACGTTGGTGTTTTCATAAAAGATATAGAAAGAGAACTGATTAATTCAGGTAAGGTCCAGTTCGTTGCTTCCAAAGGTGAGCGAGAAGAAATAAGAGAAGAAAGGATGGACCAGCAAATGTATGCTTCAATAGAAACAGCCAAAAAGCTTGCTCAGGAGGCAGGTGCCGATTACTTCTTAATAGGTTCGGTCGCCTCGGTAGAAGACTGGTTCGAAGGGAAAAAAGCTGTTTTTTACACAATAAACCTCGAGTTAATCGACGTAGAAAAGAATACTAAAGCCTGGATAGGAAATAAAAAGATAAAGAAATTAATTGAACAAAGTGGATACAAATGGTAGTGAATGCTGCTTAAGCGTTTTCTTACTGTTTTTTTAGCGGTTTTTATCCTGTCTTTGGTCGGCTGCGCTTACGTACAAACACAGGTAAAGCATTATGAAAGCATTGAGGAGGACTTTTCCTCTCATTTTTATAGTGGAGCGGCAGAGAAGATAGAGAAGGCTAAAAACGAAGGCAAGTATGAAGGTAAGGACAAGGTCTTATACTACCTGGACATGGGTATAGCATTACACTTCGCGGGAAGATACGCCGAGAGCAACGAATTTCTCGATAAAGCAGAAATAGCTATCGAGGAGAATTTTACCAAATCTATCTCGAAGGTGATGATTTCATTCCTGCTGAATGATAATGTTCTCGATTACGCCGGCGAAGATTACGAAGATATCTTTACAAATATCATAAAGAACCTTAATTACATACACTTAAAAAAGACTGAAGATGCAATGGTGGAAATACGCAGGACTAATTTAAAACTAAGCCGATTACAGGATAAATATGGCCACATGGCAGAAAAATTAGGCGAAAGTAAAAAACTACAGGAAAATGAAGCAGAGTTTAGTTTTTGCCCCGGAGAAACAAATCTCAGATACTCCATTACGGGCACTTACCTATCGATGCTCGGATATAAAAGCATGGGTAATTGGGACGACGTCAAAATTGACAGAAGAAAGCTTATCGAAGCCTCTTCGGGCAGATTGGAAAATTTCTCTGGAGAAGTTTTATCACCAGCAGCAGAAAACACAGCTACCGTTTACACCTTATGCTTTGCAGGCAGGAGCCCTGTTAAAACACAATCCACGCTGTTACTCGACTATGACCCGGACTTAGATATGGCAAGAGTTATGCTGCCTGGTAAAAAAAATACGGAAATTAATTCTTTCAAATACAAAGGCGACAACGAATTTCATTTAAAATTTGCGGTTCCGGAAATAGTAAGAAGAAAATCCCGAATCAGGCATATCAGGACTCTTGTAAACGATAGGAATCTGGGAGAATTGTACCTTATCGAAAATTTCGGAGGTATCGCGGAAGAAACTTTTAATATCAAAAAGCCCATTATTTATCTTAGAGCCGCGTTAAGAACTTTAATCAAAGCTACAATAGATGCTAAAACAAAAGAAGGCATAGATAAGAAATACGAAGACAAAAATGAAGAAGGGGAGGAACAGGACAAACAAAAAGAGGCTAAGAAACAAGGAAAAAATAAATTTATGGCAGGATTACTTAAGTTTGCCGTGGATGCCGTAACCGATATAACCGAAAATGCCGATCTCAGATGCTGGAGAACCATGCCCGGAAGAGTTTACGGCGGAAAAATTGATCTTGCGCCGGGTGAATATGAAATCACTTTCGAATATTTAGACGAACGCGGCAAAATTGTAGATTTAGAGAAAAAAATAGTTCTCATAGACAAAAACGATTTGAACCTAATAGAGGGGGTATCGTACAGATGATTAAAAATATTTATGTTGTAGTATTCCTGATATTCATACTTTCCGGATGCGCATCAAGCGCTTCGAGTACTAAAACAAACAATCTCCCTGAATGGGTCGAAAATCCTGACGCCTTATATCCAAAAAAGCTCTACCTGACTGCTGTTTCAAGCGGAAGTTCCCTCGACGAAGCAAAACAGAGATCAATAGCATCTCTTTCCAGTATTTTTTCAGTAAACGTAAAGCTTGACAGAAGAATTTTGGAAGCATACTCGGAGGAGAAGAAGAAAGACCAGGAAATGGATTGGGAACATTCCGTAAATCTTGTAAACAGAAGCGTCCTTACGAGTGAAAACCAACTAATCAACGTAAGAACTGGAAAAACTTACTTTGATGAGAAAACCGCGACCTTTTACGTTCTTTCTATAATTAGCAAGGCGGAAACGGAAATGCTTTATCTTGAGGAAATACAAAAGAACGATAAATCACTCGTGCGTTTTTACCAGGAGGCAGGTGACGCCGAAAACAAAATCGCAAAACTTATTTATCTTAAAAAATGCATGGAGATAATCAAAATCGGCGAAGCCCTCCGTTCGATTCATCAAATTCTTTCCCTGATGGGTGATACCCCACCCCTGCCTGTTCCAAAGGAAGATATCCTGGTCGAATTACAAGGATTAAAAAACACGATAGTGGCAAAAATCGAAACATACGGAAGCGAGAAAGAAAAACTTTCTTCTTATTTAAGAGAGGTAGTAAACCAAATAGGAATGAGCACGGGGGAACAGAACCCTGACATTATAATCAAAGGCAACCTGGACATAACCCCTCTCGAATTTCCGAGGGAAGGAGAGTTCGTTCGCTGGGAACTCACCATCGACGTTACGAACGCAATAACGGGTAATACCATGAATACCTATACGGCAAGCGCAAGGGAAGGGCATGTCTCACGTGAATCGGTCAAAGGAAGGGCTCTGGATAAAGTTAAGGAAGAACTTAACA
>CAYQMH010000143.1:0-3530 GCA_964418485.1 uncultured bacterium
CTTTTCGGCCTCTTCTATCAACATTACCGGTATATCGTCTTTAATAGGATAGGCAAGTTTGCACTCGTTGCAAATTAGCCTCTCGTTCTCTTTATCCAATTTTAAAGAACCCTTGCATTTTGGACAAACAAGTATATCTAACAAATCTTTACTAATCATTTAATACTCCTCCTATCTTTGGTATATTAAAAAACAAATATTTTAATAAAGAAACTAACTTTTCATTTAGAAAAGTCAAGAGCGAGATAGGACCCCCTACCCCCTCTTTTTTACCACAGAGATACTATAGCGGGAAAGCCGCCAAAATTCAAAAAACAATGACCACAGAGGACACAGAGGAATAATTGTGTATTAAAAAAGAAAAAAAACACTGAGTACACAGAGAAAAAACAAATAAAAACTCTGTGCTCTCCGTGGTTAAAAAAATTTGGGTTGAGAGGGGTGGGCTCTGTGTGTTTTCATTCATTTTGCTTTTTAATTTTTCATATTTTAATTACAAGAAAAACGAAAGTCCAAAGGGTGTTTGGTTTTAGGTTGTTACTTAGTGGTTGATAAGGTTGAAATACAATATCTTGTGAAATTTTCATATTTTATTATAATTTAAGAAATTTTCGAATAAAAACAGGATTAAGGATTAATACTTATGGATGATTCGGTTTTGATAGAAAAAGCTAAGAAAGGTGATATGGAAGCTTACGAGAAGCTGGTCAAAAAATATATGAAAAAAGCTTATAACGTGGCTCTTTATTATACAAAAAATCCGAGCGATGCGTGGGATATTTCTCAAGAGGGATTTATAAATGCCTGGAAAGGAATAAAAAAATTCGACACAAAAAAACCTTTCTTTCCCTGGCTCTATGCAATAATCCGAAATGAAGCTTTAAGCCGATTTAAGAAAGAAAAAAGAGAAGAGGAGAAAAAAAACTATTTGCCGATAAAGAGAATCGATTCTCCGGCAGAAAACCTGGAAAAAAGAGAAGAAACGAAAAAATTACAGGAAGCTCTCTTAAAATTGGATGAAGAAAAAAGGGAAATTATCTATCTGCGTCATTATGCCGAATTGAGCTATAAGGAAATATCCGAAGCTTTAGATTTACCCGAGGGAACGATAATGTCAAGACTGTATTATGCCAGGAAAGCTTTACTCAGGGAGTATATGAAAGATGAATAGAGAAGAACAACTTAAAAATAAATATTTTGATAAAGATTTATCCGAAGAGGAAAGAAGGGAGCTTGAAAGGTTGGCTTTAAAGGATAAAAATATTGCGAAAGAACTAAAAGAAATGGATAAATTAAAGGAGGCTATAGATATGCTTAAGCCTGTAGATCCCGAGAAGGACTGGGAAGAATATTGGAGTTCTCTTTACAATAAATTAGAGAGAGGAATAGGATGGATTATTCTTTCTATCGGGGCAATCCTCACCTTAACTTTCTTCGGGTTCCAGTTTATAAAAGAATTAATTCAGGATCCACAGATTGCGCTCTACGCAAAAGTCGGTCTTATTGCGTTAATATTGGGTATTGCTATCCTTTTTGTCTCGGTCTTAAGAGAAAGAATAACTCTATATAAAACAGATAAATATTCCAAGGAGGTTAAGAGATGATATTAGCCACTATTAATGAAATTGCCGGAAAAGAAATCGTGGAAGTTCTGGGTCTAGTTAGAGGAAATACAATACGAGCAAGACACGTAGGAAAAGATATTATGGCAGGGCTTAAAAATCTAGTTGGAGGGGAAATTACAGATTACACAAAAATGCTTGCGGAATCAAGAGAACAGGCAATCGATCGAATGATAGAAGAAGCAAGAAGCCTTGGAGCTGACGCAATAATCGGAATTCGTTTTACGACTTCCTCAGTTATGCAGGGTGCAGCAGAACTTCTTGCTTATGGAACGGCGGTGAAAATAAGAGACAAATAATTGGGTTTTAATAATTATGAATTATAAATTTTGAATTTTGAATTAAAAGAATAAATCCTCTGTGCTCTCCGTGCCTCTGTGTGAGAATCATTTTTGGGTTGTGGGATGGGGTTTTGAATTTTTCCCTTGACTATTTCCTCAATTATCTCTATGATTTCTATTGAAGGAACTTAAATTCATGCGTAAGGAAAGAGATAAAGGTCAATTCGATAAGCCTTCTATGGGGGATTGTATAAATGAAGGTAAATGGGGGATTTTTGTATTTGTAATCGGTTTGGTATTGCTCTTGTGCGGATACTGGTTTTCCGGATTTGTCCCCGGGAGGTTCAGTCCCATATTATTCACCAGGTTGTTTTCTTATATAGGTATTTTTACCGGCCTCGGAGCTCTCTCTGTGGGATACTTTTCTTATCCAAGAATACACAATTTAAAAGTTTTTCTTGCGGGTCACCTGACTGGTTTATCTGTATTGGCTTTTTGTCTCTTTAGTAATGCCGGGATTTTTTCTCTGCCGGCTTCAAATAATTTTATCCCAGGTATTTACCTTCTGATGATTGCGGGAATCTTTACCAGTACATTGTTGCCTACGTTTTTAAAGTATAGATGGACTAAAAGAATTACTATTTCTGCGTTAATCATAGAAGCGATTCTTCTCTTTATTTTTTGGAAAACACCTTTTGAAATGATTTCTCTCGAGGCTTTTCGTCGAAATGATTTTCATATATGGTTGAATATTATTCCCGGCATATTGGTATTTGCAACTCTAATTGTTTCCATATTTGTGTTAAAAAGTCAGTTTTTCCTGGGAGGGGTTTTGGGGGGGGTGGCTATTTTTTTTGGCGGTGGATGGTATTTTGGCAATTTTAGAGCAGAAATCTTACTTTTTGATTCTTACATGTTTGCTGTAGCTTCTTTTTTCCTTGTAATAGGAGTTTTTGTGCACTGGATGGCAAGAGTGGAGCATCGGGCTTCCTATGATCCTATGCTTAGGGTATATAACCGCGGCTACTGTGAACGAATCCTGAATGAACAAACAAAAGTTGAAACAAGTCCACCTTTTGGAATAGCTATAGTAGATATAGATAAGTTTAAGAAAATTAACGATAAATACGGTCACAGAGCCGGAGACGAAGTGTTGATTCAGTTGGCTAGAATAGTCTCAAATGAAGTGGTCCCGGACGGTATCGTTTGCCGATACGGAGGAGAAGAGTTTGTAGTATTTTTCCCCAATCAGAGCACAACGAAGGTAAAGATGATGATGGAGTTAATCAGAAGAAAAGTGAAAAAGACTTCTATCAAAGTAGGTAAAAAAAGAATAAAAATTACCGTTTCTGTTGGAATTTCGCATCGCTATGGCAAAACTCAACCTTTGGATAGTGTTTTTAAAATGGCTGACAAGGCGCTTTATAGAGCGAAAAAAGAAGGAAGAAATCAGGTTAAATTTAGCAGAACCGAATAATAATTGCCACAGATTTACACGGATTAACACTGATTTTTTAAGTTGTTTTATTTTTTCGACTAATGACTAGTGACCAGTAACTAATGACTAAATTATTCACGTTTATAATGAGAAAAAGTCTTGATTCTTCAGGGGGTGGAGATATCCTTC
>CAYQMH010000144.1:0-3486 GCA_964418485.1 uncultured bacterium
CTGAAGATGTTGTTTTTACAGTGGATCAAATACTTAGTAGTAAGAATAATTCTCCTCTTGCGCAAAAATTAAATTATGTTGAGAGTGTGGAAGCTATTAATTCGAGGGAGGTCCGGTTTAATTTGAATCAAGTATATGCGGGTGAATTGCAGAGTACTAATATTTACCCGATTCCAAAGCATATTTTGGAGAGGGAAGGAGATCTTGCGAGTTCTGATTTTAGTTCTAAACCTGTAGGTTCTGGACCTTATAAAATTGAAGAATGGAATAGAGGTAAATGGATCGAATTAACCGCCAATCGCGATTATTTCAGAGGAAGAGCTCTTGTAGATAGAATGGTTTTCTATACACCTTCTTCCATGGATGAGCTTTTAGCTGAGTTAGAAGAAGGAAGTATAGATTTAGCTTTCGGTATGCCTCCCGGTATTAATTACGATACTCTAAGTTCTTATAGTAAAGTTCTTTCGCCGGGAAAATCGTATACGTATATAGGTTGGAATATGGAACGTTTTCCAGATAAAAAACTCAGGCAAGCTTTTAGTATTGCTATAGATCGAAAGGGAATAATTTCTGAAGTTCTGGAAAATTACGGCCAAGTTGTCAATGGTCCAATAACTCCGGAACACTGGGCTTATAATCCGGATTTAAAGAGTATCAGACAGGATAAAGAAGGTGCGGTTGATCTGATTGAACAGCTCGGTTATTCAAAAATAAGAGGGCAAAGGTATTATCGGGGATTGAATGTGAGAATACTGGTTGAAGATGGAAATGACATAAGAAAAAAAGTGGCTGAAAGAATTGTTGCGGATCTCAGGAGTATTGGAGTTCAGTCTTTGACCGTTACCGTATCCAGTGTGGATTTCATCGGTTATTTGTTTAGGAAAGATTTCGATGCTTATATAATGGGATGGAATGTCGAAAAGGAATTCAATCCATACCAGATATGGGGTTCTGATGGGATGTACAACTTTGTTGGTTATAAAAATTCAAGAGTGGATGAACTCCTCGGGGAAGCCCTACTGTCTCTTGATAGAGAGAAAGCAAAAAGTGCATTGTATGAATTTCAGGAGATAATCAGGGATGATTTGCCCTATACATTTCTTTACTCGCCTCAGGAAATAACGCTTGTTAAGAAGAATATTCAAGGTATCGGGAAGGATGATAAAAGATCGGTTATTTCTTTTGTCGATGAACTATGGTTCAGGCAAGTTCCCTCCGGTGTTGTCGAGCTTGCTTCGCTTGGTGAGAGTTATAAAAAACCCGCAGGAGAAGCAGAGAGGAGAGCAGTAAGGGCGAGAGAAGAAACTCCCAGAGTAGAAGAAATACTTCAGGCTGCCGCTGCTCCGCAGGTTCCCGAAAGAAAACCCACTACCACAACCTCCCCTGCCAGAAGGCCCGGAGCTGTTGAGGAAGAAATTTCTCCGGAAGAGGAAGAAGTAGGAGAATTGCCAAAGTTTGTTCCTCATGAAGTTCCTCCTAAACCTTTGAATCTTGATAAAGTGGCTTTCACTTATCCTGAAATAGCCAAGACTCTAGGGCTTAGCGGTACTGTTTATCTGCAGTTATGGATAGATGAGAAAGGAAACGTTACTAGTGTGACTCTTGTAAGATCGGTTCATCCTATTCTGGATAAAGTCGCCGTGGAAAATGCAAAGAAGTTAAAATTCTCGCCTGCGAAACAAGGAGATAAACCGGTTGCCGTTCCTCTTTCCTTCCCTGTTCGTTTTAAGCAGTAGAGGATAGGTTTTAGGTCTAACTTTGTTGGTGTGTTTTTTTTACAGACCAACTGACTAACGGTCGGAAAGTTCTATATATGCGGTTGATTTGATAATTGAGGAAAATTTAATTTATGCAGGAGTGACAACTCTATAATGGGAAAACTCATAAGATTTGGCGTTTCCATGGATAAAGACCTTATTGAGAGGTTTGATCGACTTATAGAAGGGGAAGGTTACGGGAATCGTTCCGAAGCAATAAGGGATTTAATCAGAGAAAGACTTGTGGAGGAAGAGTGGGAGGAAGAAGATGAAGTTTGTGCAGGTATCTTAATGGTTTACGATCACCATAAACACCATCTTACTGAAAAGATAACCGAAATACAGCATCATTTTTACAAGCTTGTTATTTCTACTCAGCATATACATATGGGCCATGATAATTGTTTGGAAATAATAAGTATTAGAGGAAACGCTAAAGAAATTTATAGGTTTTTTAATAAATTGCGCGCTACTACAGGTATAAAACAGTGTGATATAATAAAGGCAACCGTTGGGGATAAGATAAAATAATAGTAGTGAGCAGGGAGCAGAGCGCAGTTAGCAGTTAGTACTAATAGTGAGCAGGAAGTAGAGAGCAGTTAGCAGTTAAAGCAAACAAAAAAAATCCGTGTACATCTGTGTGAATCGGTGGCTAATTGTTTGGTGGTATGGGGGATGTGGCCGATTTGACTATTCAACCATTTTACGATTTGACTTATTTCTCTATCCTGGCTTCTTAAATATTTGATTTGCTGTTTCTTTTACTTCTTCGTAGATTTCTTTCACCGGCAATCCGATTTTCTTAGCAAGTTTTTCGCAGGATTCAAATTCGGGAGAAATGTTAACCAACTCACCTTTTAAATAGGCAAGTTTTACTTCCGCTTCCCCGAATTTGGTTTTTATTCTTTTTGTTTTTCTGTCTAGTTTTCTTCTTTCGATGGAATGAATTCGAACGCCTATTGTGGTTGTTTCTTGGAATAGAATATTCGCTAAGGTATCGATATTTTTCCTTTCACAGAGTATTGATAAGATGAAACCCCCGCGTCCTTTTTTCATTTGGATTGGTGTGCGGAAAACATCAAGTGCTCCAGCTTTAAGGAGTTTGCGCTCAACGGAAGGTAAAAACTCGGGGTTCATATCGTCTATATTTGTTTCGATAAGTACTTCATTTTCATGATACTCTTTTGTTTTGGTTCCCAATATTGCTCTTAAGAAATTAGGATTTCCTTTGAATTCCTTTGAGCCGAATCCTATACCAATATTTTGTATCTTCATTTCGGGCATAGAGAATGATTGGGCGAAATGTTTTATGAATAGCGCTCCGGTGGGAGTTACCAGTTCGCTGTTTATTCCCGTTGAATATATAGGAGCCTTAGCTCTTTTTAGAAGTTCGGCGGTTGCCGGTACGGGAAGGGGAACCCTTCCATGTTCTATTTTTGTATATCCCGTTCCAACGTTTATTGGAGAGAAGTATATCTTATTCACGTTTAATAGTTTAATAGCTACTGCCGCTCCCACTATATCAGCTATTGAATCTATAGCACCTAGTTCATGGAAATGGATTTTTTCTTTTGATACTCCATGGATTTTCGCTTCGACTTCCGCGAGCTCTTCGAACATTTTTTTGCTTTTTTCTATAATTTTTTTGTCTAATTTGGAGTTATCGAGCAGGTCTTTGATATCTTTTAAATGTCTTTCTTTTGTTTCTTTTTTTGTTAATTCTACTTTA
>CAYQMH010000145.1:0-3480 GCA_964418485.1 uncultured bacterium
CGTAGGTAGAAGATTTTTTGTCCAGGTCGAGGGGGCCAAAAGAACCTATTCCGATCGCCGATAACTTTTCCTTTTTATTTTGCTCTTTAAAATATCTAATTAACTTATCGAGTGTTTTCGAAGGAGTCGTCGTTTCAAAACGGTATTTGTCTCGCAAATCTTCTGGATTTGTGCCAAACGCACAAACAAATTTTGTCCCACCTGCTTCTATCCCGCCGTATAAAGCCATAAAATACTATATATACCTTCTTTTATAAATTAAATAAGCAGAAATACCTAAATTGTAATAGGCGGGATCCCGCTTATAATATCGGCATATAACCGCGCCCATATTTATATGGCAAAATTTGGGGATTTGCCTGATATGAGTCTCTCTAGTAAACTATCCCTCGGCTTTGTTAAACACCAAAGCATCTATTCGTAATACGCTTTCGATAATTTTGCAAAAAGTACAGCTGAATTAACCGTAAGTCTGCTACTGCCAATAAAATTTTTCTAACCACAGAACGTCTAAAAGAGTCATTCCCTCTTTTCAAAAACAACCTCTCTCTGCATATTTAATACTTCGCCAAGCGGCTTCCCCGAAATACTCATATCCATTATTACGTCCTCATTAACCTCCGCATATTCAACCTCGTGGTCGTCCAGGGAAACCCAAAAACTACCCCAGCAACAGGACCTTCCTTTTATACTCAAAATATCGCTTTTAGACGTTACAGGATTAGAAAGAGCTTTAAATTCTAATAAAGCACATATTTCTTCATTTTTCTTAGCTATACCAACCCACTTTAACTTCAAGTTTTTAGTTTTTAGAAGTGCAAAATTCTGTACTTTTATCTCCTTGCGTTCTAACTCTGAAGAAAAATAGGTACTATTATATTCGATATTATCTATCCCAACATAGGCCACATCAATCCATGGGGTATCCCAGATAAGAGCTTTCACATAAGCCTTATCCTCTTCGGGAAAATCTGTGTAAAAATCTTCTGTCAGGATTTCATCAGAAAGAGAATAAGAAAGGCCTTCCATATAATCCAGTGGTTTCCCCTCCGGAAATTCGGCCTCTGTATCTCTACTCGAAATCATTCTAACGTTATTCCACCTACAGATAACCTCTTCTCCTTCTACCGAACGAACAAAGCTGCCTGTTATCTGCATACTGCTTACAATATTTCCTTCCATATCTCGATTATACATTGTTGAGGTCAACCTATACTGTTGAGGTATTTTTTCATCAAATTTAAGAGCCCCTTGTTTCTCGAAGCATTCATCCACAGTTTTTGACGCTCTCACTTCCACTTCTACCTCTTTCTCTACCTCTTTACGACAACAATAAAAATTACCAACCAACAAGACCAGCACCAATAAAATTTTGGTAATCGATAAAAAAATTTTTTTACCAACCATCTAACCTCCTAAATTTTAAAGATATAATTTACGCTATTTCCCCAGTTTTTATATTATATATTACCCTACTACACAAAAACTTTTCCCAGAAGACATCGCCTAACTTATTTATTGTAATACAAAACAATCCTTCTGTCAAGCATGTTTTTAAGACAAAAAGAATCCAGTCTTTTCTCGTTTTAAGATTAAGCTCTTGACTTTCAATAAGATACCCCTGTGGCGTTAATGTCTTTGGAGGCTTGACAATTATAAATGTTAATTTATATCTTACTAATCGTTTCTTTTTGGAGGTTATTTTATGAAAATAAAAAAGAGCAGTAAAACAGTAGAGCGTTTGCTTTCGTCTTACAGAAGAGATAAAGAACCTTTTATTGCAGAGCTCACAAAAAAATTTTCTTCAAGGAAATATCCCTTTGAAGAGATAAATTTAATAAAACAAGTTCTTTTTCCGATATATTGGAACTGTGGTCAACTTACAAAAAAAGAAAACAGTAAGGAGCTGCTTGTAAAAATAGAAGAATTAGGAAAATTATTTACAGAAGGAATAAGTCCTTATGTTGAAGATGAAAAGCATGCGGAAAAAGTCGCGGTTAAGGTTTTGGAAAATTTAGGGAAAATAAGGGAAGAATTAAAAAAAGATGTAGAAGCGGCTTACATAGGGGATCCGGCTGCCAAAACATACACCGAAATCATTCGCTCATATCCGGGATTTCTTGCAATCGAAATCCACAGGGTTTCCCACCTTCTCTATATATACGGGGCAGAAGGCTACGCCAGGGAAATTTCCGAAGTCGTCCATTCGGAAACAGGCATAGATATTCATCCCGGAGCAAAAATTGGTAAATATTTCTTTATTGATCATGGTACTGGCGTGGTAATCGGAGAAACATCCGTTATTGGCGATTGGGCGAGAATTTACCAGGACGTAACTCTCGGTGTTTTACATTTCGAAAAAGAAAAAGAAGAAGAGGTCAAAAAAGATTACAAAAGGCATCCTGATATCGGCAACCATGTCGTAATAGGAGCAGGAGCTAAAATACTTGGACCGGTAAAAATCGGAAATCATGTCAACATAGGAGCGAATTCCTGGATAACCGAAAACATTCCTGACTACACTTCCGTCTTTGTAGCCGAACATCCCCGTCTGGATAAAAGAAAAAAGAACTAAAATGAATAAAGAAAAAGAAAATATTTTAGGCTTAATAGGAAACACCCCTATTGTAAAATTAAACAAAATACCGGATAAGAATTCTGCTAAAATTTATTGTAAGCTTGAATTTTTTAATCCTCTTGGGTCCGTCAAAGACAGAATTGCGCTTAACATGATCGAAGAAGCAGAAAACAAGCAAGAGCTTTGTCCCGGGGATACTCTAATAGAACCTACAAGTGGCAACACGGGCATTGGTCTTGCTTATGTATCAGCAGTTAAAGGATATAAACTAATACTGGTCATGCCAGATACGATGAGCAAAGAAAGAATAAAGATATTAAAAGCTCTGGGAGCAGAAATTGTTTTAACCGATGGAGTAAAAGGAATGCGAGGAACAATAGAAAAAGCAGCAGAAATTCAAAAAGAAAAGGGATACTTTTGTCCGGATCAGTTCACAAATCCGGCAAATCCCGAAGCACATAGAAAAACTACGGCGATAGAGATTCTAAAGAAGGTCCCGGATATCGATGTTTTTGTCGCCGGTGTAGGAACGGGCGGAACATTAACTGGCGTTGGCGAAGTTCTAAAGGAAAAAATTAAAAATAGAGAAATCCTAATTGTGGCTGTGGAGCCGGAAGATTCCCCTGTGCTTTCGGGCGGAAAACCTGGCTCGCATAAAATCCAGGGCATAGGGGCGGGTTTTATCCCCAAAGTTTTAAACACAAAAATAATAGATGAGATAACAACGGTAAAAAATGAAGATGCGTTTTCGACTTCAAGACGACTCACCAGAGAAGAAGGGATTTTCGCCGGTGTATCCTCAGGAGCTGCCCTGTGGGCTGCTTTAAATTTGGCAAAAGGTCTATCCGAAGAAAAAAAGATAGTTGTAATCTTACCCGATACAGGCGAACGTTACCTCAGCA
>CAYQMH010000146.1:0-3448 GCA_964418485.1 uncultured bacterium
TATTGCGATAACTAACTTTGGATGATTCGGCGTAAAAATTTTGGGGGGTAGGCAGGGCTTCTTCTATATTGACTAATCCTGATAATTATATTAATTTTAAACAAAAAGGAGGGTCCATGCTGCCTAAGGGCAAGTTTATTAAAACAGTACTAGTCTTAATTGTCATTCTCCTCTGCTTAAATCTACTAAAAGTGAATCCAGCTTCTCCACTAATGCATATAGAAGCGCAAGCTAAAACCGGAGATGATGAAGTCCAGATAGTCAATTTATCCGAAATATCAGGTATTGCCTGCAGCGCTGACGGAAAGTTTGTATATGTAACCGGTCAATTCTACGATACAGAGGAAAAAATCTCTGATAGAGAATGCATATTAAGATCCGACAATTTCGGAAAACCCGGAAGCTGGCAAATGGTAGCAAAGCAAAATATAAAGCTTTTTTGAGGAACTTTGAAAAAAGAATAATTATCGAGCAATATTAGCATTAATCAACTCAAATAAAGCAATAGAAGCAGTTTCCCCCCCACCAAATACAATTTAGAAGGGTGTAAAATCTTGTGGTTTTTGTTTTAGTAAATACGCTTGACAATGATAAACTATTAGATATAATTAAAGATAATGATAATATTTATTTTATTACCCTTTCTTATAAATCAAGCAATATTAAGTCAAAGCGATTTTGATGAAAACGAATATCTCTCACTTGAAATTCAGGCTGAAAAAATAGACATAGGCTTTGTTAGCCCGCTGAACTCTCCAATCGAAATTCCCGGAGCTATAAAAGGCACTATACAATCCAATACAGATTGGGAACTAATATGCTCAGCAGAGGGAGATTTTTTGGCGAGAGAAGGAAATAGAATGCCTCTCGGACGACTTGCCTGGAGGATCGAAGGCGGAGAATGGGTTCCTTTCGAAATGGGAGAAGATAAGATTTTAGAAGGAAGTGCAACCCAGGAAAGCGGAAGATCTTTTTCCATAGATTTGAGATTGGATTTGAAATGGGAGGACAGCGCCGGAGATTTCCTTACAAACATCGATTTCACGTTAACGAAAAAGTAAAGGGGTATATCAAATGCTGAATTTATTAATTTCTGTTTCGTTACTTGTCTCACCTCTACGGTTAGAGGTTAGTTCATATCCCGGGGTAATCACCAGAGAAGTATCGGTAAAAAACGGGGACGCCTACAATGAAGCTATAGTAAATATATATAAAGGAGATTGGAACTTAAGCGAAGAAGGAAAGATATTATATTATCCCGCAGATTCTCTTCAGAGTTCCTGTTCCCCCTGGATAACGATAAACCCAACTGAATTCGTTCTTGCACCCGGAGAAATAAAAGACATACGAATCACCTTTGAAATACCTCCGGAGACCACGGGAGGATACTGGAGTGTTATATTTTTCGAAGGAAAGCCGCCGGAAACCGAGGAATGGACTCCTCTTGTCAGACTCGCCGGCAGAGTGGGAATAACCACTTATTTAGATATTGCAGGAACTACCGAAAAAGAAGCAGAGATAAAGAAAATGGAATTAGAGAAGAGTGGGGATTTAAAGATGGAGGTTCAAAACAACGGCAACATATGGATAAGACCGGTAGTTAAATACTGGGTTCTGCGAGGCGAAAAAGAAATATACCGGGATTCTCTAACATCCTCGCTCATATTACCCGAAATAAACAGAGAATACAAACTAACCTTCAAGGATATAAAACTCTTAAAAGATGATGAGATAGTTACCAGAGTGGATTACGGCGGAGATAAAATACTCGAGGGGGTTAAGAAAGTCGAATAACCTTAAGGTTATTATTAAATAAAAAAAGAAGTAACATAGTCAAAAAACCAACATTTCGTTCTTTATTTTTTTCTAGAAATAACTTATACTCAGGTGGCCGTCGTTCTCGGATATTCCATTTATCTTTCTTGGCGCACTACGGAATATAGAAAACAGAAATAAAAGGGTTCGACCCTGTTTATACACAAAGTCGAACCCTTTTTATACTTATCTGCTCATGTCAACAATACACCACTAAGTCAATATAAACTCAATATAAGGTTTACTTGACGTTAGTATGTGTGAACCTGTGAAGACTGGTTCGGCACTCTCCACAAGTTATCGACATTGGAAGCATTTAAATTGCGATAGTAAATCTGGGTTGTGGTAGCATCGGTTCGGACACCATAATCACCATTGCTTAAAGTAACATTGTTGACGTATATTGTGCATTTGAAAGATGTCCCGCCATTCTGGCGTATGAAACAACCAAAATTAGTGGCTGAGAAATTCTCCACTGTGAAAGTACATGGTTGATTAAGCTGGAATACTTTATCACTGGCGTCGCGTGCAGAACCGCCCGAAACAGTTACGGTACCTTCGCCTTTTACCGTTAGTGCGTCTTCTCCGACGTCTTCCCATGTCACATTTTCAACTCTGCAGTTTCCGTAACAGTGTATACCGTCGCAACCAGGGGCAGCGATGCGGACATTTTTCACAGTAGCATTTTCAAGTCTAAAAATTGGATCCTGGTCTTCGTCCTGACTGCCATCGCCCATTCCCTGAGCAATGATTCTCTCACCACCTCCATCGTATGTACCGCCGTTGACTCTGATAGTTGAGGTGATATACTTGGTGCCGCCACCACCGCTAGTTGTTGTAGTGGTTGCAGCAGCAGTTGTTGTTGTAGTCGAGCCGCCGCTGGTTGTAGTGGTCGTTGTGCCGCCACCCGAAACACTGCCAAATCCTATACAACCCTCGCAGTGCAGCCACTCGCTCATACCATCACCGCCTCCGCATTCATTATTCTGCCACACTCCTGTATTATAGCTCTGGTCTTCCGCCTGACGGGTCGAACCGTTAACAGTGATATAATCTATCTGCACATCCATGTTCTCTCCGTCATCATTATCGAAACAAACATTTATGTCGCCGGTATTGTTTGTAGATGCAGAGTAATTCTGGTAACTTGTAGTTAAATTGAAATTACCAATCTGACTTCCGCCTACTGTCACGTAGATGTGCTCTCCACCGCCTGTACCGCGGGCTCTTACGACTATACTGTTTGAGCCGCCACCGGTCGTCGTTGTTGCAGCTGCAGTTGTTGTGGTAGTCGAGCCGCCGCTGGTTGTAGTGGTTGTTGTGCCGCCACCTGAAACACTTCCAAATCCTATACAACCCTCGCAGTGCAGCCACTCGCTGTTTGAACCGCCGCAGGAACCATCCTGCCAAACACCTGTATTAGAGCTCTGGTCTTCCGCCTGACGGGTCGAACCGTTAACAGTGATATAATCTATCTGCACATCCATGTTCTCTCCGTCATCATTATCGAAACAAACATTTATGTCGCCTGTATTATTTGTAGATGCAGAGTAATTCTGGTAACTTGTAGTTAAATTGAAATCACCAATCTGACTTCCGCCTACTGTCACGTAGATGTGTTCTCCACCGCCTG
>CAYQMH010000147.1:0-3413 GCA_964418485.1 uncultured bacterium
GTTGAATAAGGAATTGGTGGCTCAATGAATTTTACAGAAAAAAAGGGACTTGACCCGGCGAACCGGACAAAGAAATCAGGGAAATAAAAATAAGAAATAACCAACTAAAAGTTCCTACCTACTTGACAATACCAAATAAAATCATTTCACATTTCAAGGTCTGACCCCGTTAATATGAATGTCAAATTGAGAGTCTTCTTTTGCAGAGCAAAAAAACCCATCATTAGGTGAATATTCAGTACTTTTCACATTATTTATTTCCTTAAATTTCTCTGTTTCAAACACCTCGGATTCGAAAAGTCCAGCATATTGGTAGCGAATTTTCCCTCCGCTAGAATCATCCTCTATGAAGGTAAAAAATCGACCGGACCCAGTAAAGAAAGGATCCTTTTCACCCCATTTTGTATTCGTTACTTGAATTGGCTCGTATCTTTTTTCACCTAAAATCCTTTCATTTTGAAAATCCAATTCACCCTGTCCTGCAAGCGGGTAAAAATGTACATATATATCAGAGGTAGGTTCCAGATCCCTAAGATGCCACTCTATTAAAAAATCAGAAATAGTATAGCTTTCAGGTTCAACGCTTACTAACTCAAAAATACACCAAGGAAATTTAATATAAATATCCGCTTTTCCAATTGTTCCTTTCCAATTTGCCCCTGTTTTTAATATATACCTGAACCACATATCACCAACCGAACTCCAAGTGGGTCGAACATTATAAGTGTTCCGAACTTTCTTTATTTCTTTGGGTAAAAAATTGACTTTCTTAGTGTACCATATTCTATCTAGAGTATCTTTTTCCATGACTACCGGAACTTCCGAACCATCAACAAACGACTTAAAGCTATCTAATTTAACATAGCCATCACTCCCTTGTGGTTCAGAATGTCCTGGAAACCCAACTGTAACATTTAAAGTATCTAGGGAGGTATTCTTAAATAGAAAATTACAGTCAACCTTACATTTACTTAGATCAATATAAACACTTTCGGCAACCATCTCAATTTTGTCATTATCCAACGGATAAACAGAAAACGCATCAGTCCCCATAAAAGTATCATCCGATAATACCGTTATAGTCAAACAAGAATAAAAAAATATGAAAATGAATATAATATATCTTTTCAATTTCTTATAGGAGCAATTATTTAAAAACTTGAACAAAAAACTCCCTTATCTTCTCCCAAATATTAATTTTTATTTTTTTTTAGTGTCATATCTTACGCTATCAGATTCTATATTTTCTCTCTCTTTTATATTTTTCAATGCTTTTTCAGCGGCTTCTCGGACGGGATAGATAGTCATCTTATTTCCCTTTTTTCCTCCTCGTTCGGAAGCATCGATTGTTTTCTTCCAAGTATCTTTCTCCGCAACTTCTTTAAGTCTTGGTATTACAGAAGTATCTCCCATTTCGGCTAATATTTTTATTGCGTCTATTCTATAAGTAACAGCTTCGTGTGATAACATGTTAACAAGAGTCTCTCTAATTTTAGGCTTTGTAGATGGTTCTCCTATCTGTCTTAGAACTCTTATCGCCTTAAAACTTTTAAGTGCCTCTCCTTCTTGAAGAATTTTGCTTAGGAATTCAATTATTTTGTTTTTTTCTTCAGTAGGAATTAAGTTAACCGGTGATTTAACTGTAACATTACTATCAAATTTACAACATTCAAAAATCTTACCGAAAGCTTCTATAACTCCATCTTTAGAAGTCGGATTTTTTGTCTTCTCAAACCAATCCATTAGAGGTTTAATTGCATCTCTACCAAATTCAGCAACTGCCTTACTTGGTTTATTACCCCAGTGCGCTACTGCAACTAACGCATTTAAAGCCCTTTTATCCTTTAATTGTATTACCTTATCGATTAGTTCAAATTCATACTCTCCATAACCTTCTCCAAATCCGTACTTTTCATTTAGATATTCAATATTTCCGTTTGTTCTTTCATAATCTTCCCACCAGTTCTCAGAAATTTGAATTTCTTTTTCTAATAATTTTATTAATGCTATCTTAACCGTATCATTTTCTATGAATCTATCTACTCCATAATTTACGGCTAAATCTCTATCTTGCCAATTTGGACTGTTTAATAAATCTAAAATCTGCTTCATATTCATCTTTTTTACTTCACTAATTGTAATCTCAGAAGCCATAGTTTTTGGGGAAATAATAAGAAGAATTAAAAAAATAAACATAAATTTAAACTTTATTAAACTCATCTTTTCCTCCTTTAGAATACTTCAACGTTACCACTGCATATGAATCCAGGTTGGGGTCAATTCAAATGATTCTACACCGCTAGCACCTTCTGCTAGCGCTGCCTCTCTCATAAAATCCCAATCCCCCCGGTTAACTACCCCATCTGTGTTGTAATCACGAAGACCAATATCTGCTGCATCACCATACATATGCCTACTACGTTCGTGACCCCCAATATCCGCATTATGTATAGGATTTCTATATCCACTATTTACCGGCATATCCTGATCCCCGATTGTACTTCTTATATTCTCTAAGTTTTGGGCAATTGTAAAAATCGCATATGAAAAATCACCTGTATTTATCTCATCAAAAGAAAAATGTCCGGGATTAACATATGTATTCTCATTCACAAACTCATCCCTCGTTGGTTTATGGTTCTTATTCATATCCACATATTCTTGCCTGCATTGGTCTATCTCATCCTGGGTAATGAATGTATCTCGAGATTCTACCTCTATCTCTTCAAGTTTATACCTGGCTTTTATGTTATAACTCAAAGGACTTCCAAAATCGTTACCATCAGCAATACGACCATTTGGAGCAGCTGGAACATTATTTATTTCAAACTCAACCTTACTTGCAGGACCAGGATCATCAGGATTACCACTATTTATTCCATCTTCAGGGTTATCCTCTACTATCCAATTAATTCTTTCTTTATATAACAGTCCGTATAATAAACTCAAATAACTTCCGGGTTCGACTTCTCCCTCACAACTAATCTCATCCTCATCTGGAAAATCATCAGGAGCATACAAGAATGAAATCTCTTCATTTGGGCATTGAACTTCTGTTATTTCCAGATATATTGGTATAACAGCAGTAGAAATTTCTTCTTCTTTATCTGGATTTGTTTTATACTTTAATTTGAGTTTGACTGTAAAGGGACCATTGTTAATATCTACAATATTATTGAGAATATCTCTACCATCCCACCACAACAATTGTTTTCTTTGTTCCTCAATTGTTAAATCCCTTAAATCATGGACAACAACCCCATCCTTATCTTTAATCTCAACCTTCATACTTATCGGTTTAGGATCGGTGTCCGGATTCGCGTATTCTTCCGGTAATAATGAGTATTTAATCCTCGCCGAATCTGGCTTATAAGGATTGAAGTATTTCGTAACATTCTCCTCATCGATCTCAA
>CAYQMH010000148.1:0-3355 GCA_964418485.1 uncultured bacterium
TTAGGATGTTGAAAACGAAAAACTTAAAAAAGGAGAAGAAATGGAAGGTAAAGACACAAAAACTCATAAAGATTTAGAAATTCGGAATTAGAAACTCAATTGATTATAAGCAGAAACCTTGGATTTTCATCAAATATCGACGAGTTGCTTTCTGATATTAAATCGTTAAACAGCAGAACACGCAGTTTGGTTAAATATCTCAAAGAAAAAAAACGATCCTCCTAACTTTCTAACTCTCTAACCTCCTAACTCTTCGAATAGCTTTAACTATTCGCGGTCCCTTGACTTATTTTAACTTATATCTTATTATTAAATAAGGAGGTCAATGATGTCTGTGGTATTTGATATTAAAGAAAAAGCTCGGGAGTTGGGAATATCAGAAAACGTTTACAAAAAGCTGAAAAAAGAAGTTGGAGAAGAATTTCCCAATGATGAAACGATGTTTGAACTTCATCTTATTAGAGTATTAAAGTCCTATTCTAAAAAAGAGTGAGGAACTAATATAAAAAGAGCGCAAAAAATATTTATCCCCCAAGTATATCCTGAAAAGTTTGGAATTCTAACATTCCTGCCTCTTCCCTAATTTCAAGAAAATTACTTACATCATTTTTTATCCTCTTAAAATCTACATCTTTTAGCAAAACCATAAGCTCAGACTTCCAGTTTTTTTCGTTCAATTTCGGGAAAGCTCTTTTAACCTGTCTTATAGCATTGTTTAATAGTTCGAAATCAGGCTTTATGTTTCGACTTAAATACCACAAAAGATCATAAAAATCCCTACCTTTATTAAAATTTCTGGCAATTATAGCACTTATTTTTTTAGCCATTAACGAAGGTAGAGAATAGTGCCTTACTCTAAAAATATACTGTCTCGAGATAATGGAAACTTCTGTTTTTCCGCCTTCAGGCGGCATATTATCAATTTCCACCAAAACTGATACTTTCTGGCTTTTCTCCTTAGAAAGTCCATACAAGTAGAGAAGTTCAGGAAACTTAAACGAACTTCTCCTCACGGCACCACTTCCGGAATTTTTCACCTCAACCTCATAATTCATTGATCCTAACTCATATTTTATCCTTTTCGAAAAATCTAAGCCGTTAAAAGATTCTCCAGATAGCGAAAAATCGAGATCCTCTGAAAAGCGTTTTAAATCAAACAGAAACCTTAGTGCGGTTCCCCCCTCAAATGTTAGTTTATCAAAGAGTCCTAATCGATATATAATGTATAAAATGTTTTCCTGGAGATATTCTTTTAGAATATTTCTTCTGTAAATAACATCTCTGTCATTGTATTTATTAAGAATATTCTTAAGGTACTCTTTCATGAATTATCCTTGCAATTTCTTTCACTCTTTCGGGATATCCCCTGATTACTTTATCTAACTTTTCTATGTTAAGAATATTAAGATTCTGCAACCTTACTTCTTTGAAGTCTTCAATATTTATATATTTAAGGTACAGATAATCCGCAATAGATTTCTCAGGGCATGCGATATTAACATGAAAGCCTTGAACTTCAGACCTTTGATAATCTCTGAACAACTCACTTTTGATATGATGATATACAAAATTTCCGCGCTTGTTATTAAAAAGATTGGTTTTTTTAGTAGTAACCGAAACTGTAGAATAAACGGCTTCAGGAATAAGTCCGTAATAGGAGAGAGCTGACTCCATAGAAACATAAGAAGGAAAGACAATTTTGTTAGCTATATAAAAATCTGGTGGTTTCTTAATCCCTGGAACATTAAGAAGATACAAACCCCGTTTTAACTGTATTAGGACCCCTTTTTCAACCCATTTGTGCACTTGAACCCTCAACATCTCTGGCTTATCGGAGATTAGAGGAAAATCACGCGAGGAAACTAATGGCATATTAATATTTTTCTCAATAAAAATTTTTTCCTTCATATATTTCTCCTAGTTATATTATTTTATAATATAAGGAAATATATGTATTTGTCAACCCATTTTTCGGTATTGCTGTCAGCTCTTACTTTACCGGCAAACTCGGTTGCCAAATCAACTAAGTTTCACGTCAACGATTCGCCGTGTAGCCTCTAGTCTTCCCCGAAGACCATCTTACTTTCAAAAAAACTCAAAAAAGGAGAAAATATGAGTAAGATTGAAAAACCGAAGGTTGGTTATTCGTTAATTGGGAAATTAGTTGATTAGTAAAAGAGGAGAGGAGAAATGGACGATAATATATTTAGTCTTGATAATTCTAAAAATCACATTAAATTAGAATATACATAGGGGGAAGAAATATGAAGAAAGTTAAAGAAATAATTTTTATCGTATCAGAATCAGAAGAGGGAGGGTATGAAGCGGAAGCTCCGGGTTTCTCAATATTTACTCAAGGTGAAACTATTGAAGAATTAAAAGAAATGATAAAAGATGCAATCAAATGTCATTTTGAAGGAAATGAAATGCCGGAGATAATCAATTTACATATAGTAAGAGACGAAGTTTTAACTCTTTAATCTAAATGAAAATCCCCAGGGATATAAGTGGAGACGAATTAGCAAAAAGGCTAAGTGTATTAGGATACAAATCCACGAGACAAACAGGTTCACATATAAGACTAACGACAAAAAAGAAAGGGGGACATCATCTAACAATTCCAGCGCATAAGAATCTAAAAATAGGCACTTTAAATAGCATATTATTAAGCGTTGCTAATCATTTCGAAATCTCAAAAAATAAATTAGCGGAAAAGATATTCAATTAAAATCCAATATCCGCAAACCCAAAAAATATTTTCATATAAAACTACCAAAAACATAAAAGGAGTTACAATGAGTAAAATTGGAAAACCTACGGTTAGTTATTTGTTAATTAGGGAATTAGTTTATTAGTTAAAGTTGAGAAGGGAAAAAAGGCGATAATATATTTAGTCTAGAAAATTTCTAAAACCACGTTAAATTAGAATATAGCGGAGGAAATATGGATACAAAAAAGAAAATAGAAATCAATCCTAAGGTAATGATGGGGAAACCTGTAATTAAGGGGACTCGGATAACCGTGGAATTGATTTTGAAAAAGTTGAGTGAAGGTATTTCTAAAAGCGATTTGTTAGACGCCTATCCTAACGTTACGGAAGATGATATCCAGGCAGCTCTTGCGTATGCGGCAGAATCTCTTTCTTTAGAAGAAACTGTAAGGCTTTAGATCAATGTGTTTTCGTCCTTTGTATCCTTTATATCCTCTCAAATGTGGCATTTATCAGTAATGATGCCAAAATCTAATCATTGACTTTTTGCGGCTAAATATTTATAATTTATTGTAACAAAAAGCAATACAAATTTTAACAAGGGAGGATAATTGGCAAAAAATGATCCTTACGAGGGTAGGATAG
>CAYQMH010000149.1:0-3306 GCA_964418485.1 uncultured bacterium
AGAATGAAGGAAAGTCCTAATATTATGACCCCAATTAGTAGAAAATAACGCCATTACCTTTTACCTCGACGTCTAAGGGCTCTTTTTGCAGCAGTTTTCGAACCATAGGTTTTTCGTGTAGATTTTCTTTTTCCTTTAACGTGGTAAATTCTTTTTCCGTCTAATCTATATCCTGCTTTTTTTCTTGCTTTCATTAAAAGCCTCCTATTTTAAGGTATGAATATACTTTTATTCTACAATCATCCATTGCAACACCTACATCATCATTGTGAATATTTATTATTGTATCAAAAGAGGGAAAGGCTAAGTGTGGAACTGTGACATCTAACCCTGTACCTCCTACATCGTTTAGATCGTAATAATTATTAATTCGCATACCCGTTCCTGCTATGGCAGCAAGGAAGTCAAATGTTTCATTATATGCTCCCATCATGTTGTATCTATAAGGGGAAAGCATAAGAGTATAAGTAAAACTTGTAGGATTATTGTTTATATATATTAAGACTTTAGTATTATATGTTGGAAAAGGTAAATGTACAGTATAATTTGTATTAGCCGGTATAGATACAATTTCTTCATATTCATCAACGACATTGATCGATAAGATATTTGATAGAAAAAATTGATAATTAAAGTCAATAGGAGCTACATGAGTATCACTTACAATAATTAATTCATCAAAGAATCTCATGTCATAAAAAGTATTATATGTAATTGGAATTAACGTGGGTTGGTTTCCTTTTTTACATCTAAGATATGATTCAAAAGGATTTGTGGGAGCATAGAAATATTTATACTCTTGGGGGAGAGTTCGATTATATACAAATAAACCCGTTAAACGAGGATCTCTTTCCCAACCAGTTCCTGTATGTATATTAAAATCTGTTAATAGTAAGTTTAAATTAAACTTTTTCTGTAAACTCATTGTAGGTCTGTCAAATCCAAATTTTTGTAAATCGTTTAAGGTTCTATCTATTATCATAAGTGAAACTCCATTTTTGTTCCTATAAGGTTATTTATAAAATTAGGTTCTTCCGGTGCTTTGATTATAGTCATTATATCGGCTAAGGAAAATTCCTTATAAATGGAAGGATCTTCCTTAAGATATATTTTAACATGGGCAGTAATAGCAAAGCCCAATATTGCTACTCCTCCGATCATTAACCAAGTTAAAAGATTGGTTCTCATTTTAGTTTATCTTTTATCGGTTTAAATAAGTAACCGACAATGAGAGCAAGCGAACCGACAGAACTTGAAAGAGCGATCCCGTCAATTCCTTTATGTATTGCGAATAATTCGATTGTAACAATCCCAACAATAGCCATAATTACAGTAAAAATATTTACTTTTGTTTTAAGAGTCATTTAGTCCCCTTTGCATAGGTAAAGACAAGAAAACCTATTGTTAATATAACAAAGAAGATAATCTGTGTTTTGTTTTCGAGTATTTTTCCGGGTAGTTCTCCTACATCTTTAAGCATTCCTACAATTGTATCCTTAATGATTACAAGAGACGAGTTCCTGTATATAGCTTCCTTTTGGGATTCAATAGCGTCAATCAGTATATAGTATTGTCTTAATTTTTCCGTGTCCGTTTGTGCGCTGTCTTTGATTTTTTGGTAAAATTGAATCCACTTGTTGTATAGAGTGGACTCAATTTTACCATTAAGACCCTTTAAGGAGAGGTGTAAGGATTCTTCTACATCTCTTATATTCATAGTATAGAGTTAAATCTATCTAACAACCATTTTACCGGTTTATGAGCGTGAAAAGTCCTGACAATGTTAATTAAAAATGGAGAACTCTTATAATAAGTCCTGACAAGACCTTTAGGAAGTTTATTTCTTAAAATGTAAAAGTTAACAGGCACACAACCGGAAGGATATACCTCGTTCGCAATGAAACATCTTTTGTCGGTTACGACAGGCTCAACTTCCTGAGGATAGTTCGTTTGGGGTGGAATAGTTACAGAAGAGCCGACTGCTTTAGCTACTCCTCCGATTCCTGCAAGCGCACCTCCGGCAGAAGCAACCCAGCCCCCAACGGTTTTAACCGTTCCGCCTATACCGGGGATGACACCCCCTACTGTTGAGGCTACACCTCCAACAGCGCTTGCTACTGTACCAACACCTTTAACTGCGCCTTTTACCCAGTCAACAGGATTCCACCAAGACATTTTAACCCTCCGTACCAGCGTTTAGTGCATTATTACTGATATAGCTATTTAATGCGCCACTGCCTGTAGTACCTGGAGGCAATTCTCTTGGATTCAGCATAATAGCCCTGTCTTTATCTTTTTGGATTTTTCGTCTGTTTTCTGTGTCAATCATTATTGCTTGACGTAAATCTGATCTTTTTAATCTCGTAATATCATAGTCATAGCTTATTGAAATTACAGTTGACGTACCATTAGCAAGATGTTGCATTAAAACATAAACATCATCATTTAAGGCGTCTGTCAAAATTTTATCGGCGTCAGGAGATAAATCCGTAATTGCGCAAAGTAAGTCCCCGGCTTCAAGATTGTAATCTTCTTCTGACCAGTCGTAAGCGTCCTGTATGGGAATGACAGATTCTTTTTGTTTACCATCACAATATATTTCCATACCATCAGCTGGATCTCTGCCATAAACAAAAAGATATTTGTTATTTCTTGTAGGAACATCAATGCGTACTCTACCGTCCCCGGTTTGCTGGAGAGTCTGGATAAAAGGAATATAATTTTCGGTTTGATAATCAGATAAAATTCCATAAAATCTTATAGTACCACGTTCAACATTTCCGGCAACGTAACGTAAATTCATTACATCATTTTCACCTATGTCGATAGCATTGGGATCTTCAAACTCAAAAGGTATAGTATACCCAATGCTAACAATGTCATCACCACCGACACCGGCGCCGACATTGACCGCATAAGAGGGTTTACCTCTAAATGCGTTGTTAATGTCATGTAGTTGCGTAATCTGTAAGTCCTGTGTAGTTTTTCCGCCAAAAAACAATTGATAAGACGCTGTAAATAATACACCTGTGGCGCATTCGATCGTTGTACTTACAACACGAATACCTTTATATTTTCCAACAGGTATGTCAACAGTCTGATCAAGAGAAGCGTCAATCTCCCGAATAAACTTTTTATTTCCTCTAAGTAACATCATGCACCCCCTTTAATTAAAAGGGTAAAAATTGGTTAATTCTTGCGCTTATCTTAAACCTGTTGTCAATAATCGACCAGCCCAAAATACAAATTCCTACCGACACAAATTGATTTAACGTGGGGAGTTTAACTAAATTTTTCATTTTTATA
>CAYQMH010000150.1:0-3286 GCA_964418485.1 uncultured bacterium
ATTACCACCCCCTGAAGAATCAAGACTTTTTCTCATTATAAACGTTCTCTGTGTACAACTGAGTCGTGTGTCGTGAGTCTTGTGCCAAAAACAAAAATAAGAATTTAGTGTATTTAGTGTGTTTTGTGGTTAAATAAATTGTTTTCCTTTGTGGACTTTGTGTGAGAAATCAGGTTTTAGTAAAAATAAAAAAACGCGCTGCCGGATAATGCAGGCAGCGCGTTTTTATTCAAATATTCCTTTATGTTAATTCTCGCTGAAGAAATTATTCTGCTCAACAATATCCCAGATTGCCTCGGCCGCTGCTTGGCTACCCGCAGCCGTAGGGTGAGTACCGTCGGACTGGATGTACTCGCTGTAATGACCTTGAAATACGGGCCGTAAATCGAGCCAATAGCAAACAGGTTCCCTGCTCGAGTTCACCACGTCCTGGATAAGAGGCCTCAAGATATCAAGTTGCCCTTTGACCTGTTCTTGTTCTGAGCCCTGTAGCTGCGGATCCGGGTAGAAGAAATAAATCACCTTGAGAACGCCATCACTGCCCATCTGAGCGAGGAGATCCCTCGCCGCGTTTACCGCGTTTTGCAGGTTCGGGCAGCTTGCTGTCGGTGGGTTGCAACCTTCATGGACGCAGTCGTTCCCGCCTCCGCTCATAATTACCCACCTGACCTGTCTCTGCCTATTACCATCTGCGTACTGCTGCGGAATTGTCTTAACGTTTCCCCCAGAGAGTCTCGCGGAGTTTAAGGCATTGTCGATAAAGTTATCGTTGGAAGCAATAAACCCCTCATCTCTTGCGAGCTGTTCGAGGTTTCGCGTAATATCATGTGAATTAGCGATGAAGGAATTACCGATGATGAGCACCTGGTCCCCATCGATTCTCGTAACACCACCGCTGGTGGTTGTGGAGCTGCCGCTTGTTGTGGTTGTGCTATTCCACCAGCTACCACCACCCCAACTGCTTGTCGTCGTTGCTGCTGCCGTTGTTGTAGTATATCCTCTACTGGTTGTTGTGGTTGTGGCTGCCGCTGTTGTCGTTGTTGTGCTCCACCAGCTACCACCACCCCAACTGCTAGTTGTCGTCGTTGCTGCTGCTGTTGTGGTTGTAGAACCACTGGTTGTTGTAGTATATCCTCCACTGGTTGTTGTTGTACTCCAACCACCACCTTCCCACCATTCTGGACGGAGTTTAGACGTTTCATCTTCAAATGTTTCATCTCCAAATACAGGACCGGTAGGTTGATTTTGACATCCCCAGGAAAGAGCTATAGTTCCTACTAAAATTATAGCTCCTAAAACTGTCATTAAACGTTTAAAATTCATTTCCACACTCCTTTTCTTGCTTTTTTATTAAATCATTAATTCTTGACACAAAAAAACAATCTCCTCTTCCTATTCCTTCCTTCTATACTTAATACACTTAATACTTAATACCTCCTTTTTTATACCCCATACAACACATTGCATAAAATATGAAATATAAAAAATCATTCTAATAAGTCAAGGGGCGCAATGCGAAGCATTGCGAGTCATTAGTCACTGGTCACTATTTATTAGTCTCTTGTCAATAGTCACTAGTCTCTTGTCGAAAAAACAAAAAAAGAAAACTATTTGTGTAATTTGTGTTATTTGTTGTTCCTATTTTTTGGGGTGGATGTGGTATTTTTAAAACAATAAAAATTCTTCGTTGTTTCTCTGTGATCTCTGTGTGTTGTTTTTTTCTCTGTGTACTCTGTGGTAAAATTTTTAAATAAAATAATCTTGAATAAAACTCCAGATAATGTATATTATTGTATTAAAGGAGGATGAAACAAATGCCAAAATGTCGAGTACAATCTCATTACACATGTACTTTATTAATTACTATTGTTTTAATGTTGATTAGTCTTACAGCGTCCGCGACGACTTATTATGTTTCCTCAAGCGCTGGAAGCGATGCCAATAATGGCACTTCGACTGCAACACCGTGGAAGACATTGAATAAAGTAGCTACTACAACTTTTGCCACAAGTGACCAGATACTGTTCAAACGTGGAGATACACTTTACGGTGAGTTTTCAAAACCATTGTGGGAAAAAGGATATATCGGCACGTCTTCAAATCATTTTTATATCGGTGCGTATGGAACAGGCGACAAACCGATTATAATGATGGATTGCGGCAATTTAGTATGGACTAAGAGGGCAGGATATGATTCGATTTATGCTGCACCTGCTATTGGATTCTGCTATTCGTCCCACGGCTACGAATATATAAATGGTGAATGGACTGCAATGACGCAATACAGCGATGATATATCTGATTTAGACGACCCTGATTCGCTAGCAAATTATCTTAGTAATTTAACTCCATCAAGTTATGGCCCGGCGCACAGAGATTCGCCGATTGATACGGTTTATTGCAAGACCCATGACGGGCTTGCACCGAATGTGAAAATAATAAGGCAGAATTTTTTCGAAGCCAGTTATCTGACAATGGAGAATCTTGATTTTCGAAATGGTTTCCACGCGTTAAATACTTATCCGGCGAATAATTCAATATTCAGAAATCTGTATATGCGGAACTTCATCGGCATAGCATTTTTCCTCGCCGGAAGGTCGTGCGAAAACTTAGTCGAATATTGCAGAGCGGATTCGGGGGCATACACGGCATTTTATTCGTGGCATTCTCATAGAAATTTGTACCGATACGATACTGCCTATGTAGTACGAGATACCATTATGGGTATATACTCGAATATTGAACAAGCCGGATTTGGGGGTGAACGAGATACGGCTACGGTGTGGGAATATTGTTATGTATACGGCGGAGATATGTCCGGATGGGACACGTTTTATAATCTTAATGATACCATAAGGTATTGCAAAGTAGAGAACAGTCCCAGAGGATTTATGTTACAAGGTGTCGGCTGGGTTGCACATGATAATACTTATACAACAATGGGTGTTTCCGGGGGTTTAGGTTTCAAGGTAGATATAAGCTACACGTGGAACGGTAATATCTATCTTACTACCAGCGGCCGAACACATGTGTATAACAATACGATGACAGTGAATGGTTCCGGTTTATGGGCATCGCTCTGCGCGGAAGGTTCAAGCATTTTGTTCGAAAATAACATAGTATACGGAACGGCTTCAAATACTAATTTCAGCAGGCTTGAAACAATAAATACGACAAGTATAAATAATACATTCTGCGGAAATGGCAGATGGTTGACCGGAACATGGCCTAATCAAACTTCTTACAACACGCTTGCTGCATTGCTTGCGGCGACAGGTTACGAAGA
>CAYQMH010000151.1:0-3257 GCA_964418485.1 uncultured bacterium
AACGGATCTCCTACTAAGGTAGACGAAATTTTTACGCCGGATCTATCAAAAGACGGGAAAATTTTCAATATCGATCAGTTAGATGAAGCTGCGGAAGAAATTGTAAAGAAACAAAAAGAAATGGGGCTTATTTAATGGGTATAAGAGTAATTAAAGATAAATGCACCGGCTGTGGTATTTGTTTTAAAGTCTGTCAGTATGGCGCTATTAGTATGCCAGAAGAAGTCCATACACTGGCAAATGGGAAGGAAGTTAAGAAACTTGCTGTTATAGACCTCGGGAAATGTACTCTTTGCGGCGAATGTGTTAAACCATGTCCAACGAGCGCCATCGAATTAAAAGCCGAGACCCATAAATTTGAGGGCAAAGAAAATTATAAAGATGTGATGGTATTTGCCGAACAAAGGAGAGATGAACTTGAGGAAGCCGCACTCGAACTTGTAGGCAAAGGAAGAGAACTCGCCGGTAAACTCGGAGTAAACCTATATGCTCTTCTTCTGGGCAAAGACCTAAAAGGTAAGCCGGAAAAACTTATCGCGCATGGCGCTGATAAAGTAATCGTTGTTGCCGATGATTCTTTATTTAATTTTTTACCGGAACCTTATACTAATATTTTAATAGAAATAATTAAAAAATATAAACCTTCTATTTTTCTTGCCCCGTCAACAACGCAAGGGAGAGCGCTTCTTTCCAGAACCGCGGGGAAGATTTATACCGGTCTCACAGCCGATTGTACCGGTCTCGATGTCGATGCAGAAGGCAATTTACTTCAGACGAGACCAGCGTTCGGAGGTTCCATCAAAGCGAGAATTCTCACCCCCAATATGAGACCTCAAATGGCCACTGTGCGGCCTAAGGTTTTTAAAGTACTCGATGAAGATCTAAATAGAAAGGGAGAAGCTATAGAAGAAGAAATTTCATCTGAACTCCTTAGAAGTACAACCAAATTTGAGAAATGGATTGAAGACACCACTTCGGCAATTTCAATAGAGGATGCCGATATAATTATTTCCGGAGGCAGGGGCCTGGGATGTAGCGACAATTTTAAGATTTTATTTGAATTGGCTGAGATTTTAGGGGGAGCAGTAGGAGCATCGAGACCAACGGTCGATGAGGGTTGGATACCATATTCTCATCAGGTGGGACAAACAGGTAAAACAGTAGGACCTAAAATGTATATTGCCGTTGGTATAAGCGGTGCCATTCAACACCTGGAGGGTATGAGGAGTTCGGATTTTATCATCGCAATAAATAAGGATCCTGACGCTCCCATATTCAAAGTTGCGGATGTTGGGATCGTTGGAGATCTTTTCGAAGTTGTACCCGCATTGAAAGAAAAACTAAAAAGGGCAATAAATGGCTGAAAAAATAAAAGGCAGTTCTATCGTCGAGGAGTTAGAGAAGGCTTATATAGATTACTCTATGAGTGTAATCGTAGGCAGGGCTCTTCCCGATGTCCGTGACGGTCTAAAACCGGTTCATCAAAGAGTTCTATATGCGATGAGTAAACTCAGCTTATCCTCGGGTTCTTCATATAAAAAATCGGCCACCGTCGTAGGAGAAGTTCTCGGTAAGTATCACCCCCACGGCGATATGGCAGTTTACGACACAATCGTGCGTATGGCACAGGATTTTTCTCTGCGATATCCTTTAGTCGACGGACAGGGTAATTTTGGTTCAATCGATGGCGACAATGCAGCCGCGTACAGATATACGGAAGTACGATTATCCAAAATTGCGGAATTGATGCTTCGAGACATCGATAAAAATACAGTCGATTTTATACCCAACTTTGATGCCTCTCTTATGGAACCAACAGTTTTACCTTCAGCATTTCCCAATCTTCTTGTAAATGGTTCAAGCGGAATAGCTGTCGGGATGGCAACCAATATTCCTCCTCACCAGTTGGGAGAGATATGTGACGGTGTTATCGCACTTATTGAAAATCCTGAGCTGGAAATTAAGGATTTAAGGCAATGGATTAAAGGCCCGGATTTCCCTACACGAGGTATGATAGTAGGAGACAAAGGTCTAAAAGAAGCATACGAGACGGGTTCAGGCAAGATCGAAGTACGCGCAAAATTACATTTTGAACCTGAAAGCCACGGCAGGGAAAGGATAATTATAACGGAAATACCTTATCAGATTAACAAGTCAACTCTGCTTGAACAAATTGCCGAAATGATAAATAAGGGGAAAATCCAGGGTGTTTCCGATATGCGGGATGAATCTGACCAGAGCGGAATAAGAGTAGTTCTCACATTAAAGAAAACTGCAGATTCAAAAACGGTTTCCAAAAGACTTTTGAAATATACAGGCTTAAGACGAACATTCGGAATAATACTTCTTGCTATTGTGGACGGTGTTCCTAAGATGTTAAATCTAAAGGAACTTCTTCAGTTTTATATCGATCATAGAAGAGAAGTAGTTCGGAGGAAATGCGAATATGATCTTGATAAGGCAGAAAAGAGAGCTCACATTCTTGAAGGGCTTCTAAAGGCTCTTGACCATATCGATGAAATTATCAAAATTATTAAGAAATCAAAAGACAGAGAAGAGGCAGAGAAGAACCTGATTAAAGCCTTCGAATTCAGTGCGGAGCAGGCAAATGCAATACTTGATATGAGATTATCCAGGCTGACTTCCCTTGAGAAAAACAAGCTGGTTGATGAATACGAAGAAAAAATAAAGATTATAGAGAAGCTGAAAAGTATACTTTCTTCCGCAAAAAGATTGGATGCGGAAATAATTAAAGAGCTTAAAGAAGTAAAAGAAAAATTTAACGATAAGAGAAGAACGGAGATATTTAAGGGACCGACTGAAGATTTTTCGGAATCGGATATTGACCTTGTTAAAGAAGAAGATGTTGTGATTACCATCACCAAAAAAGGATACGTAAAGAGAATACCCTTATATACTTACAAACAGCAGGGACGCGGAGGTATAGGTATAATAGGGGCATCACTTGGAGATACCGATTACGTATCTTCTCTTCTTGTTGAATCGACTCATGACCAAATGCTGCTTTTTACGAATGAGGGAAAGTGTTATCCCCTTAAAATATACGAGATTCCGGAAGCCGGGAGAACGTCCAAAGGGGTATCTCTTGCAAGGATGTTAAATCTCGGGTCAAGCGAAATACCTAAGGCTGTTGTCGCTTTAAGAGAAATGAAAGAAAGCGATAATATTATTCTAGTTACGGAGAAAGGAATAATAAAGAAAGTAAAACTTCTGGATTTTGCCAATGCGCATTCGGG
>CAYQMH010000152.1:0-3231 GCA_964418485.1 uncultured bacterium
ACAACCTATGCAAATTCATATAAAATTATAATTTCACTTATAAACATTGTCAAGGACGAAGAGCACAAAGAAAAAACCGCACCAACTGAAATATTCTCTCAGTGCTTTCAGGCCTTTGGCAAAATTCGTGTTTAAGGCTTGCAAATACTATCTTTATAGGAGTTAATTATAAATTGAGAGTCCTGGGTGAAAGAGATAAGCCTACCTTGTAAATTTTTAAATTTTTTTTGAAAAAAAGTCAAATCACCTCTTGACATAATATTAATTTCGACAAATAATAAACAGTACATTACTATGAAAGAGAAAAGTGAAAGACAAAACGCATTCGACTGGAAACAAATAAAAGGGAAGCTCCAGCAAGAAATTAACGAATCTGCTTTCAAAGCCTGGTTTGCGAATATGGAATTAGAAGATCTAAGCGGCGAAGATGTCTATTTTAATATTCCCAATACATTCACCGAGCACTGGATAACTGAACACTTTATGGATGAACTTAATTCTTCGATAAAAGAAGTTACCGGTAAGTTTCATAAGATACATTTTCTTGTTAACAAAACAACAGACATAGAAGTATTCAAACAAGAGGAAAAAGAAAAGGAAAAAGAAAAGGAAAAAAAACCTTTGTTATATGATAAATATACTTTCGACAATTTTGTAGTAGGGGACAATAGTAAATTTGCATATGCTGCGTCTATGGCTGTCTCCAACGCACCGGGTAGAGAATATAATCCTCTTTTTATATACGGCGGAGTCGGGCTGGGCAAAACGCATCTATTACAGGCAACGGGAAATAGAGTTTACTATCAATACCCTAATCTCAGAATTCTTTATACCCAAACAGAAGAATTTCTTAATGAAATGATCAAATCTATCCAGGAATATTCGACTGTAAAATTCAAACAAAAGTATAGAGAAATAGACTTGCTTCTAATCGATGATATTCATTTCCTCTCGGGAAAAGAAAGATTACAGGAAGAATTTTTCCACACTTTTAACGCTCTCTTCGAGGCAAAGAAACAAATAGTTATAACTTCAGACCGACCTCCTAAAGAGATTTCCGGACTTGAAGAAAGGGTAATCTCCCGCTTCCATTGGGGTTTAATGGTAGACCTTCAACCACCTGATTTCGAAACAAGATTAGCTATCCTGCGTTCTAAAATACAAGGCGATAATATTCAAATTAACGATAGCGTTGTTAGTTATATAGCTTCTAATATAAAAAATAACATTAGAGAATTAGAAGGTTGCCTAATAAAGTTACTGGCTCATGCATCTATATACAAAACTGATATAACTGTAGAATTAGCTCAAAGAATCTTAATTGACTTTATTAAAGAAAAAGAAAAAAGAATTACAATTGAAAGAATCATCAAGATTGTTTCTGAGTTTTACAATATAGATGCAGAAGAAATAAAGGGAGATAAAAGATCTCAAAGTGTTGCACAGGCTAGACAGATCTCTATTTATCTTGCAAGAAATTTAACAAATCTTTCCCTGAAAGAAATTGGAAATGATTTCGGTAAAAGAGATCATTCCACTATTCTACATTCTTTCAACAAAATTGAAAATTTAATAAGGAAAAACAATAGGATAAAAGGGGAAATAGTGACAATAAAGAGTAAACTAACAGAAACTTGAAATAATGAATTTGATTTATAAACAGTTTATCAACAAAACACATGTAAAACTTTTAATGAGAAATAAGGAAATAAAAGAAGTGTCTTTATTATCCACTTATCCACAATGTCTATAACAACTACTATATAAATTATATAATTATATGTAATGCTAAAAAGGAGGAATAATGCTTTTTTCAATAAATGCTGAGGATTTTGTAAAGGAATTTAAAGCTATAATTCAAATTGTACCTATGCATACGACATTTCCTATACTATCTAATGTAAGAATAAAAGTAGAAAAAGAAAAATTAAACATTTTTGCTACCGATCTCGATACTTCCTTGATATATAATACTAATCTATGTAAAACGGAAGATACTGATACAGTTATAGTACCTGCAAAAACTTTATTTTCGATAATGGGAGAAATAAGAGGTAAAACAACTTTCAGTAAGGAAGATAGTAGAATAAAAATCGAGTATGATAAAGGGTATTTTTACTTACCTTTAATGGAAGTGGAAGATTTTCCTTCTGAACCCGTAATAACCGAAGAAGAAACTCACGAAGTAAATACTAAGGAATTAGAAGAAATTATCGATAAACTTGTTTTTATTGTTCCAGAGGATTCATCTAAACGGAAGATGAGTGGAATGTTGTGGGAATATGAAAGTAAAAATTTAAGACTTGTTGCAACAGATAGCTTTAGTCTCGGCTACAAAGATATTCAAGTTAATCTTGGGGAAAAACCATTTAAGTTGGTTATCCCTCCAAAAATTTTAAGACAACTTCCGACTTTTAATACCCAAAAAATGAAAATAGGTGTCGATGAAAGTAGAATTTATTTCTTTGGGGGACAATTTACATTGGTTTCTAATTTAATAAAAGTTGATTTCCCGAATTACAAAACTGTTATAACCGAAAAGAATGATAATGTTCTTATTGTAGATAGAGAGTCATTTCTTAATTCACTTAAAAGGGTTTCTGTCTTTTCTAATGATAGACCGAAAACTATCAACTTGGATCTGGGAGAGAGTTTAAATTTAGAAGTTTTTTCGGAAATAGGAGAAAGCAAGGAAGAGATAGAGGGAGAATATAAAGGTGGTCAGATAAATATAGCATTATCGTCTAACTATCTAATAGACTTTTTAAGAAAGATTAAATCTAAAAAAGTAACCTTAAGTTTTGAATCTAAAAATAAGCCCATTACAATAGAAGGAGAACAAAAAGAAATATTTTATCTTTTAATGCCTATAACTATAGAATAAGTTATGAAACGATAGAATTTTAATTAGATTTATCAAACAACTTTTTTAACTTTATTCGCCTTTAAGCATTTAGAACAAATATATACTTTTTTGACTTTGTTATCGACTTCTATCTTTATGTTATGTAAATTCGGCTTCTGCTTTCTTCTTGTTTTTCGTTTAGAATGACTGACTTTATTACCAAAAGTCGTCGTCTTTCCACAAATATAACATTCTTTTCCCATTAATACTTCTCCTTTTTTTGCTATAATAGAAAAAAATTTCATTTTGTCAATGAGTTATTTAATCTCTTCTGGGAGAGTTCATGCACATGGTAGTACAGTTAGGAAGTTAAATATTATGAGCGA
>CAYQMH010000153.1:0-3225 GCA_964418485.1 uncultured bacterium
TGGTGAAAAATAAATAAAGGGGGTTGACTTTTTCTCATAGTCGCAGATTAAAAAGTACTTTTTTTTGTTGTTTTATTCTAATTTGTTTTTCACAGGAAATCCGACTTAATTCACAACTTATAAAAAAACGAGTCATAGTAAAACAACTATGGCTCGTTTATCTCTAACACACTAACAATCAAATACTGCAGTGTGTTTTCTTTTAAAATGAAAATCCGACAGAGGCTCTATTGATCATGTCAAATAATTCGTGCCTGCTGTATGAATAATCGAGTTTTATGCCGCTTAACTCAATACCGGCTCCTGCATTCAAACCTTCCGCGTAGCAGTTGAATTTATATCCGGCTCGGAGGAAAACCATATTCTTAAATGATAATTCTGCTCCCACTTTATACTGTTCTCCCCAATCACGAGGATGTATTCCATCCAAACCAACGTTCAAAGAATAATCCGGATGCTCTCCGAAAAAATCCATAATATCCATACCTACACCAAGAGAAAAGGTCAATGGCAATTCAAACCCAACTTGTTCGTAACATACCCTGGGAGAGAAATTTCTGACAGACATACCAAACGCGAAACTTTTAAAACCCGGGTAAAAAAGCAACCCGAAGTCGAAAGATGGAGTCGAAATCTCGTTTTCTCTAACTACAGTATCTACCGGAATGTCGTTTTCAAATATTCCAATTAAACTATTCCCAAGATGTTGAGAAACATATTTAGCCTGAATCCCGACTGTAAACTTATCAGTGAATTCTCTGGCATAAGCAACGCCCACGCAAAATGCAGATACATCGAATAGTCCGGTATTAACCCAGCCAGCTGACGCAGCAGAATCAAACCGGGTACCAAAAAATTCACCATAATCGGGAGCTATAAGGCTAAAACCGAAATTCCCCCAAACTCCGGCATTAAAGACACCAGCCAGATTGAGATAATTAATATCGGCAATCCACTGCGTTCCACCGGCACATAAATCAAAATTACTCTCTATTTTTCCTATACATGAAGGATTATAGAAGAGAGCTGTGGCATCTTGTCCTAATACTGTAAAAGCCTCTCCCATACCACAAGCACGGGCTCCAGCTGCTACATCTAAAAACCCGCAACCTGTCTGGGCAACCTTATCCACTGCGTACGCATTAAAAGAAAGAACAATTACTAATAGAGACATAAAAACAATAAATTTCTTCATCTTTCCTCCCCCTTATCTTACTATCACGAACTTGCGGGCAATGCTTTTGCCATCAGGAGTTCTTATATGAGCAATGTAAATACCGCTCGCAGGCTGCTGATCGGAATCTGTAAGAAGAAATTGATTACGAGATTTCCATACTTCCGTTCCGCTTCCGTTAGTATGATTGATGGTTGTCACCAGCTTTCCCGATTCTGTCAATATAGTAATTGTACATTCGGGAGGCAACTCGACAAAGGTTAGTTTTAGTGCATCTCCTTCACTGTAACGTCCCAAAGCATTAACATTCAAAGGATTTGGGACAACTCTGATGGCTTCGAGACTGTCACCCGGATAACTTTGTAAATTTGCCGCTATTCTGGTCATTGTCAAAAACTTTCCGCTTTCAACTCCTGCGGAGCTAACGGCTGTAATCGCGTAATAATACTCAACAGCCGTAGTAACATCCGTATCTTCATATGAGTCTACAGTCGCATCAACAGAGTCGATCAATTCCCAGTCACCTGTAACTATCGCTCCTTGCTTCTCATAGACATATCCTCCTAAAGCTCTGTAGATTTTAAACTTCGCAAGATCCGAAGGTTCATAATTACCAAAATCAGACTCATAACTCCATTCCAGCTTTATCATATCGGGCCTGGAAGCAACCTCAAAGACGGAAGGAGGTGCAGGAGAAGCAGGTATATTATAATTCATATTAAAGTTTCTCTGGGCGTTCATTCCGTTGTTGAAAAGAGAATCTCTGCCTCTCGCCACCAACAGGTCCTTCGCTATATCATTAATTGTAGGCGCAGGCGATAACCTTGGATTCGTATAATATACATCGAATATAGGGTCTCTCCCCCTCAACTCTTCTACCATTTGAGCCGAATCCATACCTGGCAACCAAGAAGCCGCTGTCCCAGCATTCCACGCTTCCCCGAGAAGGTATGAAGTCTTCCTGCTTACGGCACCACCTACATAGGCATAGACAAATCTTAGAGTATCCCCGAATCCCAGCTGGTAAGGTCCTATAGAAAAATGACCTTGCTGGTCAAACCTGATCCACGTGATTTCTGAGGCAAAGGCATATCCCCTATCCGGATCCAGCTCTCCCCATCTATCTATAGGTTGTTCGTAATAAGTCTTGTGTCCGGAAGCTGTAGTATCGTAAACATCATAAACACTATCCATAGAATAAGTCTCTTGAAAATTAGGAATTGTTGGGTCAATACCAAATACTCCCTTCACCATAACTTCATAAGCATCAAGGTGTTCCCAGGGTTCCATTGTGTTAAAATCAGCCAATATTCCATTGTGCAATAAAATCCAGCTGGGCTCCGCCAAGAGGCTTGTACGCATTGATGGCTGAGCGGGATCGTTACTCAGAGGAGTATTTGGAAACTGCTGAACAGCAGTACTTTTAGGGGCAAACAAAACCGCCGTACCACCAAAACGAGCTCCGGTCAGAATATTCCACTGATTAGCTGAAGTGTTAAAACCATAACTATCTTTCGATGTACTACTAGCGGCTCTAAGAGGAGTAACATAATCAATCCGAAGAGAATCATCATCCTGAGGATAGGAAAGTCTCGTGTCTTGGTTTTCTGTTGTTCCTGCAAAGGTACTCAGCGCTTTATTGTCCCCGGTACCGTTTGACATAGCCTCGGTAACTCTGGCAATATAAACACTGTCTAATGTCTGTTCCGGAAGTTCTATTTCATCATCCCTATCTACATTACCCGTATTTACAAATGTCCAATCCCATATAACGTAATCATCATGTCCGGGCTGACTCCAGGCTAACACTCTCTGCTTAGCATCCACACCTATGCTAAACCTGACATCGGACTCGACCATTATATCGGCAGTTCCCCCCCATTGGGAAATCCTATCCGGATCCACCTCATCTCCGGACGTAGGCCAAGGATCTGACGTTGTTACCCCATCGACAATAATCTCTGGAAGAGGATACTTCATATACCTGCGTATTGTAAAACCCCCTTCATCCGGAACAGCAAATTGATAAATATCAAGGTCACGTAAACGAG
>CAYQMH010000154.1:0-3139 GCA_964418485.1 uncultured bacterium
GTCGTTTTACTGAATTTCTTACCTTTCCTTGTTTTATATTTTTTATTTATTCTTCTTCTTGTCTCGGCGAGCGATTTAGTCTCAATAAAAATTTTAAACGTTTCTTTTACAAATTCTGATTCTTCTAAATTTACAACAAGTTTCTTATACTTATTTTTATACCCGTAAGGGACAGTCCCTCCGTTCCACATTCCTTTCTCCGCTCTCTGATACATTTTATCTTTTGTTCTCTCCGTTGAAAGCTCTCGTTCAAATTGAGCGAAAGTAAGCATAATATTTCTTAAGAGTCTTCCTGAAGGAGTCGCTGTATCAAAATGTTCTGTTATTGAAATAAAAGAAACTCCGTTACTGTCAAAAAGTTCAATCAAAGCATAAAAATCTTTAGGCGACCTTGTAAGTCTATCGATTTTATAACATAGAACACAATCGATTTTCCCGTCGACAATATCTTTAAGCATTCTACCGAGAGCGGGTCTTTCGATATTGGCGCCTGAATATCCGGGGTCACTATAGACTTTATAAAGACTTAACTCATCCTGACTTTTAATATATGATTTTATCCGTTCTTCCTGAGCCTCACAGGAATTATATTTCTTTTCCGCTTGATTATCTGTTGAGACTCGTGTGTATATCGCGCATTTCATGATTTATATATTAGAACTTATAAATTGACGACAAAAAGCGTTTTCTACCTGTTCTGTATACTTTTAATATATTCTTCATCGTAATACTTCTGAACATCTATCTTTCTTAATAACATTAAATAAGTACTGACTTGTGTTCTACTTCCATGAAATAAGATTGCAGAAGAGTATTGTCCCTCAAAACACATAGAATATTTGAATTTTTCAGCGGCATAGTCAATGATTTCTTTCATGTATTGAATATTAGCCTTCTTGGCAGGGCCAATAATATAGATGTTTTCCATATTCCTATCAACTAAATTCTTAATATATCTTACATATGGTTTTATATCAGCTCCAATTTTTTGTCTTTTAGCAACAATCATTATCGCACAGTGCAAATAATCTTTTTCAAAATTTTGCATGGTATCTTCTTGGCCTATTTCTCTATCCGAATAATTTTTTAGAAAGCTTATAAATTCTTTGACTTCCTTAATAATTTTAGGTCTTATTTTTTTAGAACTATAAAAAACTTTATTTCCCAAATATTCCATTTCTTGTAAAAAGACTGGATAAAATAAACCTGTTTTATCTATAATATTATATTTATCAAACAGTTCCGACATTTTGGAATTGGCTTCCAAGGCAGGCATCAAAAGATCACTCATAAAATAATCTAAGGCATTTTTTTTAACTTTTTCTAGAAGGCTTTTTTCAACGAAAAAATCAATAGAATCCTTTTGAGTCTGAGAGAGATACCTTTTTAATTTTTTCAAAATTACTTTTGACACATACATCATGGAAGCATTCACAAAATTCTTATTTTGATTAGGATGTTTGCGAATTCTTAAGACTAGTTTGTTTTCATCAAAAAATTGTTCTTCTTTCTCATCAGGAGAAACCCAAGTGATATTTAAACCTACTGGTTTCACGGAAGGGAGATTTTTATTAAGTATTTTAACATAGTAATTAACTCTGCCCTCAATGTCATTTTTAACCGATCTTCTACTAGCTCTATCAGAAATTGCCGAAAACAAACCACATAGTATAGAACTCCATATCTGAACCTTTTCAGGATTTAATATAAAATATATAACTATAAATAAAAGTATTAAAGTTGGGGATAATTTTAAAAGTTTGAATATCTCGTTCAAAGTGAAATCTTATCCTTATCAATAAAACGCGAAAGCTTTAACTTACATTCACCCTTATCGCAAACGAACTTTACATCTCCAGATAGTGGAAAAAAGCAAAAAATATTCTCTAGGGTTATTGTATCCTCACAAAAATAACAGGAAATCTCCCCTTCTTTAACAGCCTGTAGCTTACCTAAATTGTCTAAATACTTTTCTAGATCAAGATCACATACAACTTTCAATTTTTCTTTGTCGATTATAGGATGAAAGAACTTTTTCCACATAATCATAAATAAATTATATGTGATTAAAACAATAATGTCAAGTACACTATTTTCTTTTAAAATATAACTTTAATAACCAAAATTAATACTAAATATAAAAAAATTTTCATAAGCGGGGGTTGACAATAGATGTTTTTAACTTTAATGTATTAGAGAATTAATAAACATTATGGGATTAACTGGTTTTACTTTAAGAATTATATTGATTTTTCTCCCTGGAATAGCGGCTTTTATGATCGTGGAAAGGTTGACTTCACACGAAAAATTTAAAATACACAAAATAATTTTAAATTCTTTCACAATTGGCTTTTTATGTTATCTTCTATATTTTGTCATTATAAAAAGTATAAATTTATTTACTGATTTAGAAAAAGAAGTTTCCTTTTTAAAAGCTCTTGTGAATAAAGACACTCCTTTAGACTTTAATGAAATTGTTTTAGTTGTTATCCTTGCCATTCCAGTCGGGTTCGTTATTTCGTACTTGGCCAATCGCAATGTTATATACAAGTTTGCTAAAAAATTACACGTTACTAAAAAATTTGGAAATAATTCAGTTTGGAGTTTCTTACTGGAATCCAAAATTCCAGGTTGGGTTACCATTAGGGATGTAAAAAACGACTTTATTTACGAAGGTTGGATTAGCGTATATTCCGACGATTACACAAAAGATGAATTATTCTTAGAAGAGGTATGTGTATATGAAAACTCAACTGGAAAAAAATTATACGAAGTAGAGGGTCTTTATCTATGCAAAAACAAAGAAGATTTACTTTTTGAATTTCCTGTTTTACAAGAAAAAAAACAAAAAAAGGAGAAAAAAAGAGATGCCTGAAAAAGGAAGTAAAATCCAAGAAGGAACAGAAAGGAAGGGGGGGGTAAGACAAAGACCTTCCACTCCTAGACCAAAACCCCCAAAACCTGCAAAAAGCGATAGAAAAAAATAGAAGACAGAAACTCTAAGAATAAAACTTTCAAAAAATCAATATTTATTCTAATTATAAATCTTTCGTATAATCATCTTAGTTTCCTAATAAGAAATCCTTATCGAAAATCTCGAAAACAAGAAAAAGGTTTTGGAATTTGATTTAGAGGGGAT
>CAYQMH010000155.1:0-3112 GCA_964418485.1 uncultured bacterium
ACTCTAAAAGGAGAACAGCTAACATAATCCAGACCTATCTTATGGCAAAATTCAATCGAGGCAGGGTCTCCCCCATGTTCACCGCATATACCAACTTCTAAACCGGAATTTGTTTTTTTTCCTTTCTTTAGACCCATTTCAACCAACTGCCCAACGCCTTCCTGGTCTAAAGTCTGGAAAGGATCTGCGGGCAAAATCCCTTTCTCGATATAATCGGGAGTATATTTACCAACATCATCCCTGGAAAAACCAAAAGTCGTTTGCGTCAGGTCATTTGTCCCATAGGAAAAGAAATCAGCCACTTCTGCTATTTTATCTGCAGTCAGAGCAGCCCTCGGAAGTTCTATCATTGTTCCTATTTGATAATCGACAGTTTTTCCTTTTTCATCAAAAACCTTCTTTGCAACTTCCTCAATAACTTCTCTCTGTGAAGCAACTTCTTCTTTTCTTCCTGCAAGAGGTATCATTATTTTAGGAATAACTTTAACATTTTCAGCTGCTACGTTAACAGCAGCCTCAATAATTGCTCTTGCCTGCATTTCTGTTATTTCGGGAATAAGAATACCAAGTCTGCATCCACGAAGACCCAACATTGGATTTACTTCTTCCAGACTCAATATTTTCTCTTCTACCTTTCTCACTGAAACACCCATATTTCTTGCAAGTTCTTCTATTGCTTTCGGGTCTTCAGGTAAAAACTCATGTAAAGGTGGGTCAAGAAGTCTTATTATAACCGGATATCCGTCCATTTCCTTGAAAAGTCCTTCAAAGTCTCCTCTCTGCATAGGAAGTATCTTATCGAGTGCTCTCTTTCTTTCCTCGGGAGTCTCAGATAATATCATTTCTCTCATAGCGGGAATCCTATCCTCACCAAAAAACATATGTTCCGTTCTCGCAAGACCTATACCTTCAGCACCGAAATCTCTTGCTTTTTTCGCATCATGTGGAGTATCGGCATTCGCCCTTACTCCCAGTCTCCTTACCCCATCTGCCCATTCCATTATTTTCTCAAAGTTACCTGAAATCTCAGGTTCTATAGTCGGAACATCACCAAGAATAACCCTGCCTGTAGTTCCGTCTATTGTGACCGAATCACCCTCTTTAACGGTCACGTCACCAACCGTAAAAGTTTTACTTTTATAATCTATGGAGATATCTTCAGCACCAACAATACAGGGAGCTCCCATACCTCTTGCCACAACAGCCGCATGGGAAGTCATACCCCCTCGTGACGTCAAAATACCTTCAGCCGCGTGCATCCCTCCAATATCTTCAGGAGAAGTCACATGGCGCACAAGAAGAACCTTCCTTCCGGCATTAGCTTTTTCCACTGCATCCTCAGCCGTAAAAGAAACTTCACCGGAAGCAGCTCCCGGAGAAGCGGGAAGACCTTTAGCAATCACTTCAACTTTTGCTTCAGGATCTATCATCGGATGCAACAACTGATCAACCTGATCCGGACTAACTCTCATAACTGCCTCTTTTTTATCGATTAATCCTTCCTCGACCATATCAACTGCTATTTTTACGGCAGCCATCGCAGTTCTTTTACCCGTCCTTGTTTGAAGAATCCACAACTTATTATTTTCAACTGTAAATTCAAGATCTTCCATCTCTTTAAAATGCCCTTCAAGTTTTTTCCTTACATCCTCTAATTCTCTGTACATATCAGGCATCAAATCTTCAAAAGCGTCGATTTCGGATCCGGATATCTCTTTTTGTCTATGAGTAATCGGACCGGGAGTTCTAATACCGGCCACAACATCTTCACCCTGAGCATCTAGCAAATATTCTCCGTAAAAAGCGTTCTCTCCGGTAGCGGGATTACGGGTAAAAGCAACACCTGTCCCACAGCCTTCACCTCTGTTACCGAAAACCATAGCCTGCACATTTACGGCAGTACCAAGGTCTCCGGGAATATTATTTATTCTTCTGTATTCTTTTGCTCTTTTATTATCCCAGGATGAAAAAACCGCGTTAACAGCACCCAGCAATTGATCTTTTGGATTTTCCGGAAAATCTTTTCCGGTTTCTTCTTTTACAAGAGCTTTAAATTTAACTACAATCTCCTTCCAGTCATCCGCAGTTAGTCCGGCATCTTCTTTTACACCTTTCCTGTTCTTAGTATCCTGGATTATTTTTTCAAAATCATCATGTTCCACACCCATGACAACATCACCGTACATCTGAATTAAACGTCGAAAACTATCATAAACAAAGCGAGGATTTGCGTTGTTTGATAGACTACTTGCTATTTCTTCATTCAAGCCGAGATTCAAAATAGTATCCATCATACCCGGCATAGAAATAGCCGCTCCGGAGCGAACCGAAACCAAAAGAGGATTCTCTTTTGATACAAACTTTTGCCCCATCGCATCTTCTAATTTCTTTAAATTCTCATCGATCTGATCTTCGAGACCTTCCGGATACTTTTTATGCTTTTCATAATATAAACAACACTGAGAAGTAATGGTAAAACCCGGAGGAACCGGAACGCCAATATTAGTCATTTCCGCTAAACCGGCGCCTTTACCACCTAAAGTTTTTTTCATCGTAATATTACCCTCTGCCTTACCTTCACCAAAGAAGTACACCATTTTTTCCATTATAGTTCCTCCTTTTTTATTTTGGAACAAACACTTTAGTAATTATTTAGTTTACTTAATCTTATGTTTACTGCTCACAAAATATAAATACTTCCAAGAAATGCAAGGGGAAAAATTCTTAGCCACCAAGGCACTAAGTCACAAAGTAAAAATTTACTTATAAAATATTATAAAAACAAAAAATGGGATGAGTGGTGGGAGTTTCGTGTCTTTGTGTCTTCGTGGCTATATTTATTTAAAACTTGCACTCAAAGGTTGAAAAGTTGTCTCGACCGGAGAACCGGTATGAACAAAAAGTCTTACACCGCAACGATAAATTTGTTTTTCTTTCAGACAGAGTTCAATTTTATGCGGGCTTGAATTTCTCCTCAAGGGAACGCCTATCAATCCTGAATGCAAATATAAGGAATCTTCTTCCAGTAGCTTACCATCATCAAAAACCCTTATATCCGATATAAATGAACTCATATAAAATAATAGGAGATATTTACCCTTATCTATTTCAG
>CAYQMH010000156.1:0-3067 GCA_964418485.1 uncultured bacterium
AAGAAAACAACAAATTACATTTATTTTATTTACCTCCCAACCCAAAAGAAAGAGAAACAACAAATCACACGAATAGCACTAATATAGAAAAAAAATTGTTTTTTATATTAAAAAAATATATTGTTAGTTTATTTGTGTTATTTGTGCTATTTGTTGTTAAAAAAATGCTTCCCGGTTATCGAAAATTATCTCTTTCAAATCCTGTGCAAACTGTGTTCTTAAAAGTTTATCTGTACTTCCAAGTGAAGACTCATATTCCCCATCAAAACCTATAATACCTAAAAAGGGAACATCTAAAAAAGTCAATTTATTTTCTTTTTCATTATCTTTAGAAATACCCATATTCTCAATAACTCCAAGAACTTTTTTCCCCGATTTCTTGCTCATTTCTATAACTTTTTTTAAGGTCCGCAAAGTCAATTTCGATTGATTGCCAACCATAATAAACTCTATATTCTTTATTACTCTTATAACATCTAAAGCAGTATCTCCTATTCCCGGCGGCATATCTACAATTAAATAATCGAGATCACCCCATCTTGTTATTGCCAACAACTCAATAATAGCATTTGAAAAGTCTTCTCCCCGAAAAGGCAAGGGATTTTCCTTTACAAAATAAACAATAGACATAAACTTTATTCCTCTTAGGCGAGGAGGAATGATACCTTTTTCTTCCTCCGGAAAAACATCTTCTAAACCAAGAATTATATGATCGGTCGGACCGCTTAAATCGAGGTCTAAAAGTCCTACTTCTTTTCCTATACTTTTAAGAACTAAAGCCATCATAGAGGATACAGAACTCTTCCCCACACCCCCCTTACCACCAGAAACAGCAATAATCTTTTTAATACCAGACAATCTCTCATCTATTACATTTAATCTCGGATCCATAACTTTCTACCCCTTTTTCAAACCCCAAAACCCACGAAAGAGTCATTAGTCACTGGTCGTTGGTCACTAGTCAAAACTAAATCCCAAATCCTATATCCTAATTTAGTCATCTCGCTCTTCAATTACTCTGCCCTTCGATATATTCAATCCAAACACCCCTACCTTTTAAAACTTCAAAATCAGGGCTTCCGCATTTAGGGCATTTAGAATAAACTCTTATTACGTCAGGAATAAAATGCACATACTCAGACTCATCTTCTTTCAATTTTTTAACCCCTTCTTCAAAATCCCATTCCCGACCGCAAATCCTGCACTTAAAAGAAACATTTTCCTCTTCTATAACAAATTCGCAACTTATATTTTTCACATCGGAGACATTTTTCAGTGCGGAATCAAATATATCGAGTTCTATTTGCTGCAACTTTCCTATTTTGACAAGCACTTTATTAACCTTCAAAAGATTTTTTTCTTCTTTATACTTCAAAACGGTATTCGCGACCGATTCGGCTAAAGCCCATTCATGCAAAATTCGTTCTCCTTTTATTTATTATAAACTAAAAACCAAAAAATCACCTCACCAGCACCAATTTCCTTATTGCCTGTTCATTTCCTGCTTCTATCCTGAAGAAGTATATGCCATTGGGCAATTTCTTATTTTCGTTATCAACTCCATTCCAGGAAACATTATGTACACCACTGGACTTTTCTTCTCTTCCGAAATCCTTTACTTTCTGTCCTATTATATTGTGAATAGAAACCTCCACATCACATTTCTTCCTAAGAAAATATCTTATATCCACTTCATTATAGAAAGGATTGGGCGTACTGCTGTAAATCGAAATAACCGAAGTATCAGCACTTAGCTCTTCCGGAGGAAGTTCTTTTATTGGGATTCCGGATGGTCCTTCACCCGCGGGGGTTTTTACAAGATAAACATCCTCGAATGAAGACGAAAAAGTATATCCAACAATAATCAATCCGTCATCGTCGGTTTGCTGGGCTGAAAACCCAAAATCTGAATAGTCATTTCCAGAATAGTTATATCCATAAGTTTCTTCCCATTCCAAGTTTCCCAATTGATCCGTCTTAGCCACGTAAGTATCCCCTGAATTTCCCCCAACCCAATCTGTATATCCGGCAAGAATAAATCCGTGATCAGAAGTTTCAAAAGCGGCATAAGCCCGACTAACAGCGTAAAGTCCATAGTCTTCATACCACTCTACATCTCCCGCGCTATCTACTTTTAATAGAAACGCATACGCTAACGAAGAAAGCCCCGCGATAATATATCCTCCATCACTCGTCTGCTGGACAGAATTACCCCACGCGACAGCACCTCCATAAGAGCGATCCCAATCCGTTTCACCCAGACTATCGGTTTTCAAAATATAAAGATAATTTGCCCCCTCTCTAGTTTTTAAAATCTTTATACCACTGTATTCAGGAATAGATTGACTATTATTATCGTAAAAGTTGCGAGTATATCCACCAATTCCACCCTCAGTAACAAACAACTTCTCTCCGGTAACAATATATCCACCATCGACAGTTTGCTGAACGGATTCAAAATAATATTCATAAGAGCTGGTTTCGTAGGTTTTATCCCACTCCATATTACCCAGGCTATCCGTTTTTATAAGCCACCCATCCCTTTCATCAATATCGTCCTCATAATTCCGCGACGCGCCAATAATATAACCTCCATCCGCGCATAGACAAATAGAATAACCTACATCTACTTCTTCCACATTACCGAAGGTTCTTTCCCACTCTATTGTTCCCATGCTATCCGTTTTCACAAGATAAACATCACCATTCGCGTCACCGAGGGAACAGGTGCCGCCAAGGATAATATAACCTCCATCAGCGGTTCCCCTAATACAATTGGCTCCGTCATTTCCAGCACCTCCCAAAGACCGAGTCCACTCCTCATTTCCGTTTTCATCAGTTTTAAAAACCAAGACATCATTATCTCCCGTACCAAAAGAATTTGTTATTCCCGCTACAACATACCCGCCGTCGTCCGCCTGTGCAACGGACGTACCCTCATCCCAACCGGAACCTCCGTACCTTCTTTCCAAGGAAGTTGTATAAAGAGGAACAATAACTTCTCCTCCATCCGGGATGGACCTCGTTTCCGGAGCATCAAAAGCTGTATATGAATTACCATTATAAT
>CAYQMH010000157.1:0-3043 GCA_964418485.1 uncultured bacterium
ATCAAACTTCTTACAACACGCTTGCTGCATTGCTTGCGGCGACAGGTTACGAAGAGGGTTCAGTGTGGCATTCTGACTGTTCGAATTCGCCAACAGGGACATTCACCGCTACACCGGATTCTCTCCCCGAGGGTGGAGGTATTGTCACACTCGAATGGACCAGTATAGATGCTACATTTGCTTCGATTAGTCCCTTAATAGGTTCGGTAGCGACGAGCGGAACCGATTCCGTTACGATTGACACTACTACAGTATTTGCGCTCACGCTTGAGGGCTCAGGCGGATCATCTATGTATACTGCACGAGTGATCGTCGGATCAGAGTCGCCCGGTATTGAATCTGATACCCTGCCGAAATTTTTCCTTATAGAGAGCTATCCCAATCCTTTCAATACCGTCACCACGGTCAAAATTTATCTGCCTGAAGATAGTCATGTATCCTTAAAAGTGTTTGACGCTCTTGGCCGTGAGATTGAAATACTTGCTGAAGGGATATATTTGCGTGGAGTCCACCGATGTAAATGGAATGCCGATGGTATGGCAAGTGGTGTCTACTATTACAAGTTAACAGCAGGTTCTTATACCGAAACGCGCAGTATGATATTAGTACGCTGATAACAAAATGGCTGTAGTCACAGATTCTCCATAGAGTGTTTCATATGACTATAGATAAGAGAGGCGCAATGAAAAAAGAAAAAATTAATATTTTGTGTCTTTTATTTGGATGTTTAATTTGCAAGGCACAGGTAGTGCAAGACTCATACTCAGCGTACAATCCTAACATATATGGGAGTGCAATCAATGCGGCTGTATTAACCAACTATAGAATAGATACAGAAAAGGTATCTTACAAATTTCGGGCTACTCATACAGGAGAAATTTCAAGTATTCGAATATATATTGAGAGCTGGAAAGAGGGAAGTAGATACGGCGGTGGAAATGGCGGAACATGGAGAATCTTTATCAGAAATGACAGTACTTCAAATCATTGGCCTGCTAATACATATCTGACGTCTTTAATACGAGTAATGGCAGCCGATTCAAATGGCGGCATTAAACTTATTACCTTTGGTACTCCAGCCAACGTCACAGCGGGGAATTTATATCATTTAGTGTTTGAGAATATCGATGCAGATCCTACAGTCAATTATTCATCTGTAAACACTCTTACGATGTGGCCCGGAGATCATCTCGCTCCTGAGCAACCATTTGCGGCAGATTCTGACTGGAATTCAATTTATTCGATACCTCCCTATACGGTTTGGGGAAGTATTAGTTATGGTCGGACACCGATCGTGGAATATTATTATACAGATGGCTACTCGACGGGTATGGGATATATGGAAGTATGGGTTGGGAATCCAAAGACCATATCAGGTAGTTCGTCAGTACGTGAGACATTCACGGTCACAGGAAAAAGCAGGAACGTATCAAGCGCCGCGGTGTGGGTGAGGCGGTTATCAGGGAGTGACCCGTTGACGGTGAGTCTCGAAAAAACGGATGGCACTTTATTGGCACAAGATACAGCATCTGCGTTATCAATCCCTACTACATATTCATGGATTAGTTTTACATTCGATTCAACTCAGAGTCTGGTTGTAGGGCAAAGCTATAATCTTGTCCTTACTACTCCGACATCTACGAACTATGATATATATGCAATATGTGATGGAGGATCTACTTTTACAGTAAATGCACGTTTTGCAGATGGGTACTCCCAGTTCACTACAGGGAGTGGTTGGACGGGGTGGGACCAATGGGGAAAGGAGAATCTAACAAATGGCGATCTCATGTTCTATTTTCTGATTGACACCACGGAAACAGGTATCTTTTCAGAGAAAACGGTACCTGAAGTATACAGGTTATATCAGAACTATCCAAATCCATTTAATGAGAGTACATCGATATGCTACGGACTACCACATCCATCTTATGTAAGCATAAAGGTGTACAATACGCTTGGACAGGAAGTGGCCACGCTGATTAGCGAGGACAAACTTTCCGGACGCTACACCGTGCAGTTTGATGGTTCAACACTCGCAAGCGGCATTTACTTCTACAGATTGAAAGCCCTGACGGAGGGCGAAGAGAGAGATATGTATGTCGAGACAAAGAAACTTTTGCTGTTGCGTTAAATTATTGTTTTATTAAGAATTATCTTGAGCTATCGAACCTTGGTCTTGTTTTTTGACTCTCTTTCAAATAGTTATCGTAGTTATTAAATCGTTAAATAGTAAAAACAGTATCAACGGGGTCAGACCTTCTTTGAAAAGTGAAAAGATTCCTCAGTAGTTATAATAAAACAAAAAAGTGTGAAATAAAGAAGTCTGGTCTTGATTTTTGAATTGTTTTTCTCTTGACATTACTATAATTATCGTTATCAAATCCATAAGGGTGAGTCTTGTATTAACAGGGTCAGACCTTGTGTATTAACAGGGTCAGACCTTGAAGTGTGAAATGATTCGGTAAGTTAGAAAGTTAAAAAAACAACAAAAATCTTTGTGTGCTCTGTGTGATTAACTTAGTCATTGGTCACTAGTCACTGGGGCGTGTTGCCGAAAGGCTTTTCGCTATCCAAAGTAATGTCTTTGCGAATTTGTCCTCTTGCTCGACTTTCGCGAAGTAATCTCTTGTGATAAAATTAAAGGGCTTAATTGCAAGCTATACGTGGAGATTGCGTCACGGTGGAAAGGCGTGAAGAAGAGTTCGCAATGACAATGTGAACTGTGTTATTTTATTCTATTGGTTTTGGGCAACACGCCCACTGGTCATTAGTCAAAAAAACAACAACAGAAAAATCCTGTCAATCTGTGTTTATCTGCGTGCTATTATCTTTGTGCCTTGGTGTTCTTCGTGGCTCTGTTTTAATTAAAATAATAATTGGGGATGTGGGGCGGCTTCGTGTCTTAGTGCCTTAGTGGCAATTAATTACTTAAAATATTCGACTGCGTTTTTGAATACTTGAAGTCCTTCCCCGCCTGTCTTGCCATCCTGCCAGTCGGGAGGAGAATGTTTGAATATGTTTCGCTCAGGGTGAGGCATAA
>CAYQMH010000158.1:0-2992 GCA_964418485.1 uncultured bacterium
AGAATATCACCACCCCCTGAATATTCAAGACTTTTTCTCATTATAAACGTCCAATGAGTAAGATTTCGGCCTAAAAAATCGAACTTTTTGCGTTTTATTTGGGTCTAATGTAAGAAACAACATTGATAGAATCTAAAAAATGGCTCTTTTGCTTTATAAAAAAAGTACTTTGTTAAATATTAATTATGGATGATATAAAAAATAAAGAATTAATAACAATTGGAAGATTTGACCGGCTTCTGGACGCGTATTTAATCTCGTCCAGAATTGAGTCGGAAGGTATAGAATGTTTTCTGCTCGATGAAATGCTTGACAAATCTTCATATAATCACGTTGTTGGCACTTCTCAGATAAAACTTCAGGTAAGAAAGGAAGATGCTACTAAAGCCCTGGAAATATTAAACCACGAACCATTTGACACTTCTGATGATGTATCAACAAGCTCCAGATCTTGAAATGTGAAAAGAAGGATATAGTCATTAGTCACTGGTCATCAGTCATTAGTTAAAAACAAAAAATAGCTGACTGCTGACCGACGGCGGCGAGAACTCTGTGTTCTAAGTAGCTCCATGTAAGAATTGCCCCCTTGACAAATGCATCTTTCATGCATATTAATACATATAATATAGCATACAGAAAGGAGGAAGAAATGAGAACTACGTTGAATATAAAGGATGAGCTTGTAAAAAAGGCAGCCAGTTTAACCGGCGTGAAAGAAAAAACATCTTTGGTTAACTTAGGGCTTGAAGCTTTAATTGCTCTTGAGAGTAGTAAAAGACTGGCAAAATTGGGAGGGACGGAGAAAAAACTTGAAGCAATACCAAGAAGAAGTTTGAAGAAGAATTGAAAATGGTTCTTGTCGATACTTCTGTTTGGGTTTCTCATCTTCGAGATGGAGATTCTTTGCTGGAGAGCTTGTTGGATAGCGGTACAGTAGCCTGTCATCCTTTTATTGTTGGCGAGCTTGCCTGTGGGAATTTGAAGAAACGTTCGGAAATACTTACATTACTTGATGCTCTGCCTTCTGTGAAATTAGCGACACACGAAGAGGTGATGCGATTTATCGATTTACGACATTTGATGGGTAAAGGATTGGGGTATGTTGATGTTCATCTTCTTTCTTCCGCGATATTAAGCGAAGCTCCTATTTTAACTTACGACCAAAAGCTTCGTGCGATAGCTGTTAAACTTAATGTACATTACAAAAAATCCTCTTAATCCTTTTTAATCTCCGTCCAATTTCAATCTTGACATTTCCTCCCTTTTTATTATGATTTGGGGAGGAATTATGAAAAAAACGAAGAAAATAACGTTATTCATAATCTCAGGTATAATCATATTAGCTTCTATCTTTTTTCTGGTAAGCTGCTATGTAAAGCAACTAACAGTCAAGGATGCTCAAGAGTACTACAATCAAGGAATTGCCTATTTTAATGAGGGCAAATACGACCAGGCGGTTCGATACTTTAACAAGGCGATTGAAGTGAACCCTAAGTACGCTGAGGCGTATAATAGTCGAGGATTGGTTTACGGCATTAAGGGTGAATACGACCGGGCGATTCAGGACTTTGATAAGACGATAAATCTAAATCCTTGGTTCGCTGTTCCGTATAGCAATCGAGGATATATTTACCTCACTAAGAGGGAAAACATCCCCGCTATTCAGGACTTTAATAAGGCTATCCAGCTGAATCCCAAGGATGTTTTTGCGTACTACAATCGAGGGATTGCTTACAGAGACAAAGGGGAATACGATCGGGCAATTCAGGACTTTGATAAGGCAATTGAGCTGGATCCCGAAAATGCTGAGACTTACACCAAAAGTCTAAATCTTGCTAAAGAACTTAAAGAGCAAGGGGAACAATAAAACAAAAAAATCCTCTTAATCCTGTCTGTTTGATTTTTTGAATCAGTTAACTGGGTCGTGAGTCATGTGCCAAGAATTAGGATTTTGGATTTAAGGGTTGGGATTTGGCTAAGACAAAATAATTTCTTTTTTCTCTGCGTTCTTTGCGTCTTTGCGGTAAGATTCCAATCTTGACAACCGCACATAAATCTCTACAATTCAATCATGAAAAAGAGTAGTTTAAATGAAACTCTTACGGGTAACGAAGACACATATAAACTATGTTTGGCATGATTGAATCAATAAAATACAAACCATATTAAAAGGAGTTATAATGATAAATAATCGTTTACCGATGTTTAGAATTATCCTGATTCTTGTTTTTGCTTTTTCTGCCTTTGCCAAAGACATCAGAATTGTATGCCCCTATGTAGGCCCGATTACTGATGTTTATAAGAATGATGAAAGAAACTTCGGTTTGTAAGATAATTCTTTTCTCAAGGGTGTTTTTTTTCAATGGGTCAATCCCGATCACTATCAATGGAACGCTTTCGTATATCAGGCATCCGATATCAATTACAGTTCCTTATGGGGAGGACATTTTATATTTGATTATTACTTCTTTGCCAAAGAACGAGGTAAATTCGTAATTGGTAGTGGTATTGAGTACCTACAAATAAATATGGATGCGGATAGTAATATAACTCCTCTGACAGATTTTGAAATGATTAATAATCTATTCATACCATATGTGCGATTCGGGTATCGTTTTCAATTCAATTATAGAATGTTCAACATATCCATTTTACCCTGGATAGGAGCTGAATATCAAGGAGTAAGAGGAGACTTAACTATGGTCATGGATCCGCCTGGTCCCGCTCCCGCAATAACGACAGAAGAAAATATTGATAATAATGACTTATTAGCTATGGCTGGATTAAATTTCAATGCTAATCTTTTTCACATGATAGATTTAGAAGCTAAATATAACGGCACTTTTGACACCAAAGATTATTATTCTACTGCAACAGCTATGATTAATGTCTTTTTCACTCGTAAATTGGGCATTTCATATCGTATTAAATACATGGAGCTTGAGAAAGGCTCCGATTTTTATAATATATTCGGAATTGCTTTTGTTTTTTA
>CAYQMH010000159.1:0-2751 GCA_964418485.1 uncultured bacterium
TTAGTTTCAATCCTTGTTTTAATGGAATCTAAATTTTAACCGCATTTTCTTTTGAATCTCAGTGTTCTCAATTAATGTCGAGTTTATTACTAAACCTAATCTCATCGTTTTTAAGATATTAAAACCGTTTAAAAGCTTCATTTTTTATTACCCTTTACATACTTCTACCATCAGTAAATCCTTCAATTTCAATATATTTTAACTTGTCAAAGATCAAACACAAATATTTCTATAACAGCAGTCTATACACCTATTTCGCCAGGATGTTTTCTTAGGATAATATCCCAAAAGGATTACCCTGAAAATTTCATCAATTACTTTTTTAGTATAATCAAAATCTTCCTGCTTGTAAAGGATTTTTTTTAATTTAGCACCTTTCCTTACATAGCAAATATACCCTACATAAACAGGTTTTTTATATACTTCTTCGATAAGCATAGCATAGATCGCGGACTGGACCTTGTGAGTTTTAAACAAAAAATCTCTATACTCTGAATACTTATAATCCAGAGGGACCATACTCCCATCGGCTAACGTAAGCACTTCATCGACGATACCCCTGGCTTTAATCGCCGGTGAAGCAAGGTAAACGGAGAGTTCTTTTTTTGTACACTCGATTTTCTTCCGTAAATATTCTTTGTTTTCCCTCTCTTTTTTTGAATGCAACTCCCTTCCTTTCAGCACCTTATATCGCAACTCTTCATGCTGTGGTATATTCAGACAATTCATAAAATAAGTAAAACGCGGGCAAAAAAGATGTTCCATAACCTCTGTTGGCGTTATCATTAAAGCAGATTCTACATCCATATTCCAAAACCTAAAAGAATTTTGCCAGAACTTCCGCCGAAACTAATTTTTTGTCAAACGCTTTACCCAACAATTTGACCTTCTTAAAATCATCCTCGCACATTGGAAAAATATACACAGAATCCTTTTCAACATCGATCTGATCTTCACACATAATTTTTAGTTCATCTATTTCATTTTTATTAAGCGTCCCGAGAAACGCCGATTTTTGAACCCTGTATAAGCCTTTATCTTTACAAACCTTCGCAATACGTCCTCTTATCTTGTCTTCAACGATATCATAAATCACCCAGACCAACATACTCATTTATCCTTTATCAACTCATTGGCAATTTTATGGCATTCAAATTGAATAATATCGCCTCTTTTGATATTTCTTCCGCCATACCTTACAGATTCATCCAGAAACTTAGTAAAGGCTTCGACCAATAAAGCCTTACCATTCTTATTAAGAATAAAACCATTTTTAAGTTTATCAAAATTTTCCTGTTTCACTTTTCTACCGGCGAAGAGTTTTAATACAGTTTCATCCGCCCAGATACGAAAATTTTCAATCAGATCAAAAACAAGAGATTTTTTGTTATAATTATCAGTATGTATAATCCCAACATAAGGATCAAGTCCGGCAATAATACAGGCTTTTTCCACCCGTGAATAGAGAATACCGTACGCATAATTCAGCAACGCGTTGAATTCATTCTTTGCCGGATTCCGGCTGCGCCCATTGAATTTATATCTGTCGGGTATAAGAAAACTCAAACATTCAAAATATATTCTTCCCGCGCTTCCTTCTATCCCCATTATCGTGCCACGCACCTCTTCGATATTACCGGAAAGATCAACAAGTGATTTTTTGCAATTATTCAATTTCTCAATATATCCGGTAATTTCTGCCGATTTACGAGTACGGGTTTCCCTTAACTCTCTAAGTAATTCTATCTGATTATCAATTTTCTTCGTCACCCATGAAAGAGCCAAATTCAGTCCTTCTTCGGTTTCCGCGATTTCAAGCTGTTTTCTTCTTATCAAGGTAGTACTTCCAAGTTTACTATGCCAGACTCTTCCATAAGGATTGCCAAAATTATCAAGAAAGATAACATCAATATTATGATCCATCGCCAGCTTTACAGCATCTGTGGTAATATAAGCGGAAGTTGTAATCATAATGGATGAGATTTTTTTAACCGAAACCTCAAAGACTTTCTCATCTTTTTTTACCTTAAAACAATCACCGCTTTTTTGGAGATAAGAGCCATATGAATTAATCACTAACTGCATGGTTACTACCAGATTCCTTCGTCGTTTTCTTCTTCAATATAAACCATACCGGGTTTTCTTCCCGGCGCCTGTCTTTTTCTACCAGCCACATACCATGGACAATCTTTTGACCCATAACAAAAAGTTTCCGTTCTATATTCTTTTAGATGAGGTTTCCAGTGATCTCTTATAATTTCCACCGGCATATTACATCCCCATATACATTGCCAGCATTTTTCTTCATACGTTCTAACAAATAAACGATAGCAGCCATGTTTCCTGTATTCCTGCAGAGTTGGAGGAACCCCTGCAAATGGAGGCATTTTAGAAACTAATCCTTCTTTATCCTTCCTTTCAATAAGCTTCAATCCGCTTACTTTATAATATCCCGCAATCTCAAGGTTTGGATTCCGAACCGACAAAGCTAAACCCTCAATACTATCGCCTGCTCTGAAAGAAAACTCCGCTTGTGTAGCTTTTCCTAAAGCAATAATAAATTTTGATTCTTCACTCCTTTCAACAGTTCCAGATAGAAAGATATTAAAACCCAGATAAGTATGAGCCGTCTGATCAAAAGATCTCATCAGTCTTATTCTTGGCTGAACGGAAAGTATTTTTCCCGAAAAATTTAATTTGTTACCCTGCATTTCTCCTCACTACTGTTCCAAAACCCCTTGATACCGACTT
>CAYQMH010000160.1:0-2747 GCA_964418485.1 uncultured bacterium
ATCGCTCATAATATTTAACTTCCTAACTGTACCACCATGTGCATGAACTCTCCCATGAGTGTTTTTGTAAGTCCCTTGACAGGATTTGTATTATCCTTATGATTTAAATTGTGACTTTTTAAATCAAAAGAGGAGAGAGACGTATGTGTTCAAAAGTTAAAATAATTAATAATTCATTTATTTCATTAGTTTTTCTTTTATTGTTGGTTTCTTTTGGAATGTTTGCTGAGGATGGTTATAGATTGTGGCTCAGGTACGATAGGATAGCCGATGAGAATAAATTAAAGGAATATAAAGAAGATATTAAAGCAATCCATTTTCCGGGTAATTCACCTGTTTTAGAAGCTGCGCGCGAAGAATTGACAAAAGGTCTTACGGGATTGCTTGGTTTTCCAGTAGAATTTGCGGATAAACTTACCGGGAGCGGAACCCTCATTGTAGGTACTCCGAAGTCTTCGAGCATTGTTGCATCACTTTCACTCGGCGGTAAACTGAAAAATGTTGGGAAGGAAGGATACACAATACAAAATGCTGCTGTGAAGGGCAAGAAATGTATTGTAATCGCTGCAAATACAGATGTTGGTATATTGTACGGAGTTTTTAATTTTCTGAAACTGCTGCAAACCAATAAAAGTCTGGATAATTTGAATGTAAGTGAGAGCCCCAAAATCGAATACAGGCTTTTAAACCACTGGGATAACCTCGACCGTACGGTTGAGAGAGGTTATGCGGGATTTTCGATCTGGGACTGGCATAAACTTCCCGATTATCTGGACCCCAGATATAAAGATTACGCAAGAGCCAATGCATCTATCGGGATTAACGGAACTGTTTTGACTAATGTTAATGCAAATGCTTTAGTTTTAGCCCCGATGTATCTGGGAAAGGTGGCAGCTCTTGCTGATGTTTTCAGACCCTATGGAATTAGGGTGTACCTTACAGCGCGTTTCAGTGCTCCGATTGAAATTGGCGGACTTAAAACTGCAGACCCTCTCGACCCTACGGTAAAAAAATGGTGGAAGGAAAAAGTTAGCGAAATCTATAAATACATTCCCGATTTCGGAGGTTTTTTGGTTAAGGCGAATTCCGAAGGTCAGCCCGGTCCGCAGAATTACGACCGCAGTCATGCCGATGGTGCAAATATGCTTGCAGACGCTCTTGCTCCTCACGGAGGCATCGTTATGTGGAGAGCTTTTGTTTACGCCTACGATGTAAATGAGGATAGGGCGGAGCAGGCATACAATGAATTTGTACCTCTCGACGGTAAATTCAGATATAATGTATTGATACAGGCGAAAAACGGCCCCTTAGATTTTCAACCGAGGGAACCTTTCCATCCTCTTTTCGGAGCGATGAAAAAAACTCCTGTTATGATGGAATTTCAAATTACACAGGAATATCTTGGTTGTGCCACGCATTTAGTGTATCTGGCAACTTTATATAAGGAATGCCTGGAATCCGATACTTATGCTAAGGGTAAGGGCTCGACCGTAGCTAAGGTAATAGACGGTTCTCTTTTTGATTATCCAAACAGCGGATTTGCCGGAGTTTCAAATATAGGAACCGACAGAAATTGGACTGGGCATCATTTTGCTCAAGGAAACTGGTATGCTTTCGGACGGCTTGGCTGGGACCATGAGCTTTCTGCGGAAGAAATAGCGGAGGAATGGATACGCATGACTTTTTCAAACGACAAAGAAGTTGTGAAAACTTTAAAAGAAATTATGATGACTTCCCGGGAGATAGCTGTAAGTTATATGACTCCGCTTGGACTGCATCATATAATGGCGGAACATCATCACTACGGGCCGGGTCCATGGGTTTCGGTATCCGGCAGACCAGACTGGACTTCTGTTTATTATCATCAGGCGGACTCAAATGGAATCGGATTTGACCGCACAAAAACAGGCTCAAATGCTCTAGGGCAGTATTATCCGGAGGTAAGAAAGAAATTTTCCGACCCCAAAAAATGTCCCGATGAATATCTCCTCTGGTTTCATCATTTACCGTGGGATTACAAAATGAAGTCCGGAAGGACTCTATGGGAGGAACTTTGTCGTAAATATTACATGGGTGCCGATTCGGTTAAGTGGATGGTTGATAGATTTTCTTTGCTTGGGGGTAAGATTGATAGCGAGCGGTTCGAGCAAGTATCGGCATTCTTGAAGATACAGCAAAAGGAAGCAATCTGGTGGAGAAACGCATGTCTATTGTATTTCCAAACGTTTTCCAAAAAGCCTATTCCTGCTGGGTACGAAAAGCCTTCAGGGACACTTGAATGTTACAAGAGTCTTAAATTCCCTTATGCTCCGGGAATTAAACCGTCTTGGTAGTAATTTGTTGAGTAAAAGACTTACCGGATTCAAAAATTAGCATTAATCAGGATTTAATATCCGATATGCTTGCATATGAAGGTTTTTGTATATGTTATGTGGAATTTAATGGGAGAAAGAACGTATACGATGAGGGTTAAAGAGGGAAATTTTAGATGTTTATAAATATAATCATACAGCTAACTAATAATACTAACCCGACCAATAATCTTATTGCGCAGGGCATTGGGATGTTTGGCCTTATCTTTGCTATCTTTTCCTTTCAGAATAATAAGCGTAATCGTATTCTTTTCTTTCTGGGTATGGCTCAGATGTTCTTTATTTTTCACTTTGCTCTTCTGGGGGTATGGACTGCTGCCGCCATGAATATTGTGGGTTCGACACGCACATTCTTTTTTATTTTTAAGGGAAGAA
>CAYQMH010000161.1:0-2738 GCA_964418485.1 uncultured bacterium
ATCTGAACCCTTACAAATACTCGATTATTGACTTTTGACACAGAAATTTTGGGGGTAGGCAGTAGGCTTCCTTGCCTAATTATTAAATATTCTGAAAAATATAAATTATGATATATTATTGAGAGATAGCAGATTGATTTTCCAAAGTTTGTTTGTTGAGATTGACCAATAAACCTATTCCCGCAAAGAAAATAAATGAGTATAGAGATTTTGAATATATAGGTGTTAGAAAAGATTCCGAGAAGTAATCTACGAATAGTATGATGTAGCCTACGTGTAAGCCTTTTAGAAAAGGATTGTTGTCGTCTTTGGGAAAAGAAATTAGAAGAATTCGGAATAAAGATAGTAATAACAGGCCAAAAGTAATTGTGCCAGGAATACCGTACTCACCCAGTATCATTGCCCAAAAAGTATCCGTCTTAAATTTATCTGGTATCATTATCTTGTATTTTTGGTAGATTTTGCTCTTAATAACAATTGATACATAGCTTGCGTAAGTGCCTGGACCTTCTCCTGATAACGGTTTGTTTTTAATTATTTTGAAAGCTCCATAATATAAAATATACCTGGGGTGTATGTTGGTACCATATTCTTCCTGTGTGCCTGAGATTAAATTTGAGAATCTTCCGTAAAAAATTATAAAGGTGAGTATGATTATTCCGAGAGAATAATAAGCATATTTTTTGGAAATTCTAAATTTTCTGTAAAATAACATTACGAAAAGTATTCCTAAGGTTATTCCAACCATACTTCTCCTTACTGTCGATGCGAGTAGTCCAAACGCGAATATATAAGTAATATAGAGCCATTTGTTATTTTTAGTACCAAGTTTCAAACCAAAGGATAAGGCGATTCCAGCACCCATTAGAGACCCAAATGTTCCGTGATGCCCAAATATTGAAGATGCTAGTTTAATACCAAAGCGCTCATCCCCACTAAGTGTAAAAATTTGCACTCCAAAATATTGAAGAATTCCAATAATTGCTGTAATTACAAGAGTGTATAAGATTATTTTAAAAAATAAAACAACTTTATGCTCATCTAAAGAGAGATTTTTCGATATCCAATACATGAAAAATCCCTTTAAAGCTAAGAAGATTGAGACTGATGACCATAAGACCGAGTTGTGATTTAAGAAAGTGGATAAAATGCCGATAAAGCAGAAAATAATAGCGATCGACTCCAAATTGGTTTTTTGAAATTTCCAGGTATTACCTTTATAATTGTGTAATAATAAATAACCAATGAAGAATGCCCATATAACTTCGTCTGTTCTGTTTATTAAATTAGTGATTTTTTCAGGACTGCCTAGAAGGATTAAATTTTTTACTATAGCAGTTTGAAATATAAGGGAAATGCCGGTAATAAGGAATGCTTCTTTAGGATTCAATATTACAAGTAACAATAACGTAAATCCGCCTAGAATGATTAGAGTGTATGATGGTTCGATTGCAGAGATTACGCCAAGCGAGGTAAGTAAAATAGCAAAGACGAAGATAGTTTTTCTCTCAACCTCGACTTCAAATATAGTTGAGAGTTTGTTTAGAAAACTCATGCTATATTTACAGTTTTTTCCTTAAAGTATAGAAAGAGAAGCCCAAAAATTAAACCTGACAATCCGGCAATTGCCATATTTATTTTGATTTTTGGGAAAGATTTCTCCTCGGGTATAAAAGGTGGACTTAAGACTTTGACTATGGGTTGGATAGTAGTCAACTTTAATGTTCGGTTTAGTTTCTCCAGATTCTCAATATAAAATTCGACCATTTCTTTGCTCATTTCCGGTGAGTAAGACCATACATGTATCTTTATCGTACCTTCGTCAGCTAGTAATTCTATTGAACTCATTTCATCTCTCAAAAATTTAATTGCATCTCTTCTTTTTTTTACTCTTAGCGCTTTCATGAGGTTGAAGTTATCAACCACGTCTTCTAACATTTTATCACTCTTAAGAAGAGCTATTAGCGCCTGAGAACTTATTGTGGTTTTAGTCAAGCCACTTGTAGAGAATCCTCCGAAAGGCGTTTGAATAACTCCCCCTCCTGCTGCGACTTCCGGAGCCAAAACTGAAGCGCTTGCTGTATAACGTTTGGGTATGAACAAGCTAACTATTAAGGCTATTACAGCAGGGATAAGTACGCAAAACATTAAAAAGAACTTTTTACTCCATAATTTATGACATATTTCTATTAGGTCTAATTCTCCATTATTGGCCAATTGAACCTCCTTTTAAATCCAGTTAAAAATGCTTATTCGCAAAATTTTTTAAACCCTTGATTTTAAAAGCTTTGAAGAAGTTGCCAGATGAAGATTTGCTTTTTATATCTTTAAAACATAAAGTAATTATATTTCAATACTCCTTCAAGTCAATGGTTCGAAAATCGGAAAAATTACTAATTAATCTAGTATTATTTTATCTGTTTTTTATTCAGGACAAAATGGAACTATATAGGGATTTGTTCGTCTATCCTTATAAAAAAGAATAAAAAGGAGGTTAATATAATCTGGAAGAAGCAGCAGTTCCTGCTTTTATTTTTTGATATACTATTTGCAGGAATTTCTATTATTTTAACATATCAAGTTATCCCCGAAGAAATAATTGGATTTGTTAGTAATATTTATCTGGAATCAGTTATTTTCTCTTTGCTTGTTATTGGGATATTCGCATATCTCGATTTATATAATTATCTTGTTTTTTTGAATCGTTTCAGGTATATTTACAGGACCACAAAAGGAAT
>CAYQMH010000162.1:0-2733 GCA_964418485.1 uncultured bacterium
TCATCTTTTTGTTTAATCGGTTAACGCTCCGTCGAGTTGCGTCTCCGTCTACCCCCACCAGATTCTTGACCAACTTATGCATTATGTTTTGAATAAGTGGCTTCGCCCCTGACAAGTGCGTGGGCTTTCCAAGAGGCGATAACCGGCACCACCTCATATATGGTGTCGCAATTATGGCATTTGAATAAGCACAAGCCATGACGTAGGTTGACGTCAGTGCAGAAGTCTTTACACATATCAAGAGCACAGCTGCAAAATGGACAGGTCTTGCAGTCGAATTCCTCAACCTCAATCACGTGATACATTTTTTAGCCTCCAATTAATGTTTGATAGATTATGACCATATTTCGAATTACTGCTAATGTATCTTCAATCGAAAACATAGTCAGTTAAGCAGTTCCAGTTCAGCACTTGGACTACTCCTCTATCCAGTGAGTTCTTCTTGCGCTAGTGCAGGTTCTATTTCTTCGAACCATATCCCAGCGAAGACAGTCCAACGCTCCACGAATTCGTGTTGTGCGTGAATTTGAACAAATATATGAGCCGGGTCCTTTGGCATTAATGGACGTTTGTCTTCCCACTCCTCTCTCCACACGATTCGGCGGTGCCGATAAAGCCTTTTCTCTTCTAAATACTTCTTATCGGGAGTACACCCCTGCTCCCAGTAACGCCTCAAGCTGCGTAGGGTCTCTGGATCGAAACGCTTCCGAACTTGCGGCACAATTATACGCTCCAGAATACCCTCAATGCCCAACTCAACCAGTAAGTCTTGGTTAATCTTGCTGTATGTTGGGTTGCTGCCTTCCGAATAGCCACTAAGGAAGCCAAGCGCCTTAATTTCTTTTAGGCGATTCTTCTTGTTCCTAGCCTCCAGCGCACCCCAGAGAAATGGTTCCGCATTGGTAAAGTACCTCTTAAGTTTCTCTGCTTGGTTTCTTTCCAAATTCATTTAAGTCGCTCTCCTGTTCTGCGGTTGTTGTCACCAACTTTGATATCCCTGTGGCCGATCCGGTTAAACCGGGCATAAGTCATGGTACAACGCACGCTTACGTAGCTTTGGTGAAACTTGCTTCTAGATTCGAACCATAAATCAGCCGCATTGTTGACCTCCATAGCTGGTAGATAGTATTCCGCTTGCTAACTTATCATAAATTATGATATTATTTATAAAATATGTCAAGACTACATGTGCCTAGTTATTATTATATTTTATTACTTGCCCAAAACATAGAAGGAAGCAATGCCAGTAAAGGAGGTTTAAAGATGAAGGCAGCACTGTACGCCAGAGTAAGCAGTGAAGAACAGGTCGAGGGTTACAGTATTGATGCTCAAAAGCGGGCATTCTGGGCATTAGTTCAAGGTAAAGGATGGGTATCCAGTAAAGAATATGTGGAAGAGGGCAAGTCAGCCAGGACTGAGGACATCAATAAGCGCCCGGTATTCAAAGAGATGATTACAGATGCCTTAGCTGGTAAATTTGATGTGCTGGTTGTGCATAAGCTTGACCGCTTCTCGAGGAATCTCCGTTTAACACTGGAATACTTCGATAAACTATTAAAGGCGGGGGTTGCCTTTTTCTCTGTGAATGAGCAGATGGATTTTACAACGCCTTCAGGGAAAGTGCATTTAGCTTTACTTGGAGCATTTGCACAATACTATTCAGATAACCTTAGTCAAGAAACAAAGAAAGGCTGGGCGGAGCGTAAGGCACAGGGACTTTACTGCGGGCTTTTGCCCTTCGGAGCAATGAAAGGCCGAGACGGCATCCCAATGCCACATCCTGACACTCACCCGGGCTTAGTAATGGCTTTCGCGCTGGCAGCACAAGGTAAATCTGACCGTGAAGTAGCCATTGCTCTTAATGTTGCTGGTTATCGAACAGCTGGCAATCAAGGCAATAGACCTTTTAGTAAGGATACAGTTAAAGGTATGCTCACCAACAGATTTTATTTAGGCTATTTGCCTGATGGGGATGATGGCTGGATTAAGGGCAAACACGAGCCTTTTGTTGGTGAAGAGATATTCGATGCCGTACAGGAAATAAGAGCTAAGAGGAGTAAGCCGAGACAAACCATCAATGTCCGGGCGAGAACTTATAGCCTCTCTACCTTGATGTGGTGTCACCGTTGTGGCTCTAAGATGAGGATTCAAATGAGCCCAAAGGGTAAAGCCAGGATTTACTGCGCTGGAAGGGCTGAAGGGCTTGGCTGTAGTAATAAGGGCACTTTCCTAGATGTATATGAGGCTCAGATTGTATGGTATTTAGATAATTTTGTTATTCCTGAAGACTATCAGGTAAAAATCTTGGAGGCACACCGGAAGTTGGAATCAGTCTACGATGATTCGAACGCGCGCAAGGAAGCATTAGAAAATACTATGAAAAAGCTCAAAGAGCTTTATAGGTGGGGGCATATAAGTAAAGAGGAATATCTGGCCGATTACGAGGATGCGCAGCGTGAACTTGGGAAACTTGCTCCGGTAGAGGATAGGAGCAAACTACTGGAGAAGCTGGCACATTTTTTGACTAATGTCGCCGATGCGTGGCAAGAGGCTACCCAAGGGCAACGAAATAAGCTAGCCAGAACTTTATTTGAGCGAATACAGATAGAGGACAATAAGGTTGTATTTGTAAAGCCGAGACTTGAGCTAGAGCCCTTCTTTGAGATGAACTTTGAAGATCACACCAAAGATATTGGATGCGACCCCGGGGGGATTCGAACCCCCGATCTCCAC
>CAYQMH010000163.1:0-2627 GCA_964418485.1 uncultured bacterium
AATGTTATAAAATTATTAATAGGAATAAGAAAAAAATCCCAAAACGTCGAGTAAGTAAAGAGGCATGAACTCTTCCAGCGCAAAAAATGGAATATCTTGACAAACTTGGGCGAAATTCATATACTTGTTTAAATGGTAACAAGAATCGTCAAATTTAAGTAAAAATTATAATTGGATAAAATTTTGTAACTTAAAAAAGGGGGGGAAATGCGGTCATTTAATTATCTATCAGTTTTTATTTTAGTGGCAACTCTTTTAGTCGTTGGATGTGGTGAAGATTATCAATATAAAAAAGCAAAAAAGGCAACCACAATTGAAAAATATGAGGTATTTATAAAGCAATATCCGGAAAGTAAATATATAGTAGAATTAAAGGATAGTTTAGAAGTGCTTTATTATAGACAAGCAAAAGAAACAAATATAATTGAAGCATATGAAAGTTTTATTGAAAAATATCCTGATAGTCGTTTCCGCGATGAAGCATTAGAAAAAGTAGAAGAACTCGTTTTCAATAAAGCAAAGGAGAAAAAATCGATAAATGCACTTAATGCATATTTGAGAAAATATCCCGCTGGCAAATTTTCTGGTAAGGCGAAAGAAGAAATAAAACAAATAATAAAGGCTTATAAAGGTAAATGGTTTGTTGAAATCTTTGAAACAATAAGGGCTGATTCCGTTGATAGATATGGAGGATCGAGAAAACATGCAAGTAATGAGCACAAATTGTTAATTCTGGGAATAGAAGTTAAGCCACCTAAAGAGGGTGATGGTTTGAAATTTAGAGAAATACAAGTTTCTGGTGATTCATCAGAGAGTTATCCTATTATTGCAATAGATTGTCAGAGAGAAGCCATTGGTGATGATTATACTTGGCATAGATTTCTTTTAATAGAAGATGCTAAAAACCCTCAAAAAATGGTTAATCGAATGTTCTTTAAAAATCAAGATAAATGGGCTTACTTGTATCAAAACGGTATCGCAAAAGGAATTGGCTACATGGAAGATGGTGAGTTACCAGTTGGTGTATTTGAATCTGATATTAGTTTTTTTAGCGGAAAACCCACAAAGATCTATTTTCTGTTTGAGATACCGGTCAATGCTAATAATCTTTATCTCCAAGTTGGGAAAAACTTACGCCTTCCAATATCATTCGCAAATTAAAAAAGAATGTTATTTTCAGAAAGTAAAATTAGTATGGATAAACTATATTGGGCGGCTCAAGCTAGCACCTGCGCGAACACCATCACAATTACCTGTAATAGTTCACAGAAAAGAGAATTCAAATGGGTATCCTGCGCAAATTGTTCGGCAAGATGTAACCATTTACACCAGGTGCCAATCAATTATCTCGCAGTGTTGAGCGACCTACTCAAACGATGAAAACTACAAGCCCACTCGCTTTACGTTTAGCCGACTCTGCTCACCCCGCTCGCAAACAATTGGAGCAAGTTGTTGAGATTATTGACCAGTACGTGCAGGTTAAACTTGTAGGAGAACGAATTGCAACCAAAATATCTGCTCCTGTAGGTGAGATGGAAAGGGCTGTTTCCATTTTAGACGAAGCCATTGCTATATGCCCGGACGATGTGGACTTGTTTGTTGCTAAAGCGTGTGTATTACATTCGTCGGCGCAATTCAAATCCGCTGAAGAAGTATTGGACATGGTTTTGAGCAAAGTTCCGGATCACTTTGAAGCAAAGATGTGGAAGAACCACTGGGAAACGTGGAGTAACGCTCTAAGATTCCCAAAGTGGGACGAGCAATTGTCATCACTTCATCCGGTGATGGCATTTCATCTCCAAGCTGACCATCACGTTCAAATTGTTCGTGATGGTATGCAGAAAACACTTGCTATTGTCTCTGGCGTCCAAGGCCCTCCTTTTGACAGTCGCACTCAAATAAAAGTAGAATGGGTTCTCTCGAAAACACCTTACGGCCCGATCGTCGCTTATTACCCTAAAATTATCGAACCATTAGGGGAACCAAGCACAATGGAAGCGTTTTTGCCAATTTTTCAACCAACGTTGTTTTCACCTATGGAAGGCTACTTCCTTGTTCAGCAACTTGCCTTCACTCCGTACTGTTTTGTAGTACTTGTCAGTGGAGATGCCGTGTTGCTTAATAGGAGGATCACTTACGGACAAAAGGCTATTCGGGAAATTCGTGAGATGGCATCGCAATTGGTTTCGCCCCAATCTTATCTTCCTCAACACCAGTTTCAGAGTGCCACGCAATGGCATATGAACAACTTCGATATGGAACGGCTAACATTCAAGTAGAGAGTCGTCTAAACTATGTTGGACTCTACAATTCACAAAATATTAACCGGAGGTAATCATGCCAATGCAATCATTCACTTTCGAGAAGCCCTCTATACCGTATAGACCACATCAATGTCCGAACTGCAAGAATCTGGATAGTGAAAAGAGATGTAGTGCGTATACACAGGTAGTTCCATTATTTGGTACCTCTACAATGACTTTACCCGCAAAGTTCAATGGAGAATCGCACGATAATTGTCCGAAATTTATAAAAAAGTAAGAAGGAAAACCATTTCTTAGATAAGGGAGGACTAATTTATTTGAGGTCAAGACTCAAAATTTGACAAAATTTTATAAACTGGTATC
>CAYQMH010000164.1:0-2618 GCA_964418485.1 uncultured bacterium
GCGCCTGCCTTACAAGCAGGAGGTCAGAGGTTCAAGTCCTCTTTCGCCCATTTTGTTAAAACAACGAAGGAGGATGATGGGGATGGATAAAATCCACAAAAGAAGAGGCGGTGATGCTGTTCTCAAGGATCCTTACCTACGAGAAGTAAATTATAAGGATCCGAACATATGTCCTTCTTGTAAAGCTATTTATCACAACAAGAGATGGCAGCTGGACGATGAACTCGAACATAAAATAAAATTAGAAAGCACTTACACAAAAAAGCTGTGCCCCGCTTGCCGAAAAATTAATGATAACTATCCCATGGGATTGGTTTCTATATCCGGGGATTTCGTAGATCAACATAAAAAAGAAATACTGTCTACTGTGAAAAGCGAAGAAAAAAGAGCTGTAGACAAAAACCCGCTGGAAAGAATTATGAAAATAGAGAAAAAAGAGCCGACCCAATACAGTATAAAAACAACCACCGATACACTGGCCCAACGTATCGGAAAAACACTATATAACTCTTATAAAGGAAAAGTAGAATATAAGTTTTCTGAAGATCAAAAAATTCTTCGTGTATTCTGGTCCAGAGGAGAGTAATAACAATGAGTAGCAAGAAAACCGATAAAGATAAAAAAGAAGCAATAGAAAAAGCAACTTTTATTTCTATAATTATGCGGATGGCGACCGGAGCGTACATCTCTCTGGGATTAGTAGAAGACCCCACAACCGGTAACAAAAATAAAGATTTAGAGATAGCGAAATATCTCATTGATTCTCTCAGAGTACTTAAGGAAAAAACAAAAGGTAATCTCGACAAAGAGGAAGAAGGATATTTGAATAATATAATTCAAGACCTTGAGTTAAAATATGTTAAAGAAAAGGAGTCAAAATGAAAAAATTTATCTTTGTTAGCCTTATTATCTTAACAGTTAGTATTGTCTTAGCCGCCCAATATAAAAAACATACTGTAGTAAAAGGAGATTGCTTATGGGATATTGCCGGTTCTTATTACAATGACCCATTTCTTTGGCCAGTTATCTATGAAGCAAATAAAGATTCAATAGCAGACCCTCACTGGATTTATCCAGGTGAAGTATTTGTAATCCCAAATGTTCCGGCAGAACAAGTTTCAAAACCTCCTCTTGAAGAAGGCGTAGTAATGGAAGTAAAAGGGGCAAAAAGTAAAGTAGAGGAAGAGTCAAAAACAACAAGCGGAAAAAGGGCTGAAGAAATGAGAAAAAAAATAATAAGTGGAAAATCAGAAGAAGCAATACTCTTTTCTGTCGTTCAAGCGGAAAATTACGCTTTCACCCAGAAAGCGGCTTTTCTGGCTGGCTTTATAACCAGAGACAAAAATCTGGCGATAGGAGAGATAAGCGAGTTGATAAAAACTCTTCCGGACCTTGAGGGTTCATCCACCGTACTGGGAGACGACGTTAAATTGAATAAAGGAACTTCCGACGGTATTAAAGAAGGAAACAACTATATCATATTTAAGTATGATAAAGTAGTAGGCGGATACGGTAATATTGTAAGAATAAAAGGTATTTTAAAAATCTTAAAAGCAGAAGAAAATATTTCAACGGCAAGAGTAACCGAATCCTATGAAACAATAGAGCAAGGTGACCAAATAATGGCATATACAGCACCCGATGTTATTAAAGGTGAAGCTCAGCCGATCACCGATGAAGTTACAGGCAAAATAATCGCCTTTAGAGATACAGATCCCATTATTAAGCCTTTTACAATAGTCTACATCGAACCCGGAAGTAGTTTGGTCAAATTGGGCGATGTATTCTTAGTCTATAAAAAAGAACCGGGAAATTTGTTGGTTCCTCTTGGGAAAATACAGATAGTTGGTGTACGTGAAGAAACAGCCTCAGGATATATAACTTCAATTATGGGTAAAACAGAAATATCCCTTGGCAATAAAATAAGATTGGTTGGGAGAATTGGGGGATAAACTTAAATCAGTAGAAATCTTCCGGGAAAAAAAACAAAACAAAGAATTTGTAGCAGGAATAACAGCTTATAATTATCCTGTAGCAAGGATAGCTGATGAATGCGGAATAGACTGGATTCTTGTCGGAGATTCGGTAGGCACTTGTGAAATGGGCTATCCTACTACCATTCCTGTGACAATGGAAGATATGACTACATTTACAAAAGCGGTCATCAAAGGTGTTAAAAATACTCCGGTAATAGTAGATATGCCTTTTTTATCCTCTCAGACTACCCCAGAAGAAGCAATTACGAACGCGGGAAAATTTCTCCAACTGGGCGCATCTGGTGTTAAAGTAGAAGGTGCAAAAAAAGCAGATAATATAAAAGCAATTATAGATTCCGGAATACCGGTAATGGGACATATTGGTTTAAATCCGCAATACTACTTTCAAACCGGATACAAAATAGTAGGCAGAAACAAGGATGAAATTAAGAAAACCGTAGACGCGGCAAAAATTCTTGAAAAAATTGGGGCGTTTGCAATTATTTTAGAATCGGTTACAACAGATCTGGCTTTAGAAATACTAAAAAGTTCTTCGATACCAATTTATGGAATAGGAGCAGGAAAAAATCTCGACGGACAAATTCTTGTTGTAAACGATATTCTTGGTTTGTCTTTCGATTT
>CAYQMH010000165.1:0-2553 GCA_964418485.1 uncultured bacterium
TATACAGGAACATCCTATTACATAGGTGACCAAGACGGGGGTCCCATAGAAATCTACAAAGATGGCGATTATTGGTATATGTTGGGAAATGATAACGACAGCGTCTATCGATACGATAATACATGGTCTTATACGGGTACAGCCTATTATATAGGTGGTCAAGATGGTTTTCCCGGAAGTATATGCAGGGATGGCGGTTATTGGTATATGTTGGGAAATGATTACGATAGCGTTTATCGATACGATAGCAACTGGTCTTATACGGGTACAGCCTATTATGTAGGTGGTAAAGATGCGTTCCCCATAGGTATGTGCAAGGATAGTAGTTATTGGTATATATTGGGAAATGATTACGATAGTGTCTATCAATACGATAATACCTGGTCTTATACGGGTACAGCCTTTTATGTAGGTGGGCAGGAAGGGCTCCCCGCAGGGGTAAGCATATACGATACTTACTTTTATGTCGTAGGACTGATTACCGATAGTGTCTATCAATACGATAATACCGGGTCTTATACTGGTACAGCCCATTATTTAGGTAATGAAGATGGATGGCCTACGGGGGTCTACAGGTATGGTAATTATTGGTATATGTTAGGAAGTGATAATGACCGCTTCTATAAATACGAGGGAACTGGGATTGGACCAGGTAGTCCAACCTCTATCCGAATATTCGATAATGCAATATTCGATGCCTACTCTTCCCCCTATGTTTGTACCTTATCCGTTGTATCTACTGATCCACAAAGTGATGACATTCAGTATGAAATCCTGTGGGATGAGAATTACGGATTTTCGAGTGCATCTGCTGAGACTACGGGGACCTATACGTCGGGTAATACTGCTACCGAAACCATTTTACTTGGTGTAACTCCTGCCGAAGCGGAAACACTCTTTTACTGGAAAGCACGGGCAAGGGATCCGGGTGGTTCAAACGCGTGGTCCGATTGGAGTGTTATTCGTTCTTTTACCATGGATTTGGATCTCGGAGGAGATCCTCCGTACTGGTACCAGGTCGCGGAAAATCAATTTGGGCAGTGTACAAGGAATAATGTAAGGGTTCAGGGTAATTCGGTTATACTCCCCTCGACTGCGGAAATCGAGTTTCAAAGGGCAAGCGGTTCGACGGGTCTAAGCCACAGCATTGACATCGGCAGTGCAGGTAATAACCGGCTTGTTGTCGTTATCGCTTGTGACGAGAGTAGCGGGACGAACCTTTCGAACGTTACTGTTGACGGCAAGAACTGCACTAGAGCAGGTAGAGCGAATAATCCAGGTTTCCCTGCTGGAAGTCATCAGGAACTCTGGTATATTCTTGAAAGTACGCTTGGTTCATCTGCCGGCACTGTTACCGTTATCTGCACCGGAGGGGATGCCGGATGGGCTACACACGTTTTAGTCTTTTACGGTGTCAACCAATCAACACCCTACGATTTTGAAGTTGAGCAAGCCGTAGCAAACGGAACTCAGATTTCGATAGAAAATGTTAGCTCGCTGGACAGTTCGGTTGTCATCTTCAGTGCTAGTAACGGAACAGCCGGACTGACTCCAAGCTGGACATCTCCGCTTTCGGTACGCACAAATGGTCCGGACCCGAGCGGGGCGGACCTTGCAACGGCGAGCGGCATCGAATCGACCGGACAAACCAACAAAACCTATGTTTGCACCTGGAGTGCGACTTTCAACCGTGGAACCGGCATTGCAGCTGTTTGGGAACCAGCTACGGGAATAAGCGAAGGAGCCCTCACCTCCCAGCCTGTTGCATATGGAGACCTGATTGCTGAAGGTTCAAGTAGGGGTAACTGGGATGGAGCAATGTGGACGAAATCCTCCGCTGATGATTCCATTGGATTGCAGATTCAATATCTGAGCGGCGGCAGCTGGAGTCCTGTGCCTGACGGTGATTTATCTGGAAATTCTAATTACTTTTTCCAGATGGGTAACTCTTTCTGTAGCGTGGATCTTTCCGCGTTGAATACAGCAACATATGATACTTTGAGACTAATAGCAAAATTTAGAGCTTACGCCAGTTCCCCCAATCCGTCGCTTGTTATGTGGGCATTGGGTGAAACCGATGTTGTATCGGCGGTACCTCTATCGGATGACGAATTGAAATTTGCTCTATACTTACCAGGTTCGAATGTCCTTATCCGTGGGACAAAAATTGAAATAAAATATCAATTGCCCAGGGAAGAGAATGTTAGACTCGGTGTATTTGACCTTCTGGGAAGGGAAGTGGCAACACTTGTCAATACCAGAAAATCCCCGGGAATTCACAGTGTCTCGTGGCAGGAAAGAAATAATTACAATAAGCCCTTAGCTTGTGGCATCTACTTCCTCAGGATGGAAGCAGGTGAATTCTGCGATATTAAGAAATTGATACTTCTACGCTGATTAAGTGGTTGATTAACGTTTAGGATTCAAGGTTTCGAGGGCTCAAGGATTCGAATAAAGAAACAACAAAAATAAAATATTTGTGATATTTGTTGTTTCTTTAGATTCTTTGAATCTAAGTTGAATGGTTGAATAGGAAAACAGGACATTTGTCCT